>JAMCWR010000037.1 GCA_023480665.1 Gammaproteobacteria bacterium | reverse complement strand
CTCTTGATCCAAGATCACATTTTACAAATATTCTGGGGTTCAAGGGGCAAAGCCCCTTTTAATAATATTAAATTATATAAATACATAGTGTCGCACTTCAGTTTAGAATGCGCCCAGAAAAATTTACTATAACTATTTGATTAATAACAAAATAATAAAATAACCACGCCTTACCCAGCAAACCGCTGTAAATTTTTGTATTTTAGATAATATTTCCTTAATGTTTAAATGCTATTATTCAAGCCATCTTATAAACAAACACGAGAATAAAACCTATGGCAAGTTCACTTCAAGAGTTTTTGGATCAAAATCAGAATCTAATTAAATACCAACATTTAAAACCACTAAATATTGACGCCAAGAAATTTAGTGCCGCGATTCAAGAAAAAGTAATGAAGTGCGAATATCCGGAACAACGCATAAAAGTGCTTAATGAGTTTCTTGATGATATACGACGGTTTGATCATGATTTTAAAATTTTATATAAAAAAGTATTGGCGCGAAAACGCTCTGGGAATTTAAAAGGAGATGATTTAGCTGATAAAGAAGAAAAAATTAGGAGCATACTAAATAGCCTTACAGCAAGTTTGCATTTAATCATGGGAATATATGCTAACCCAGAATATGAAGTCTATGCTAATGGTGTGCTTATAAACGATATACTGACCATGCTTTATTATATGAGAGTGCGTTATCCCGTATCAATTGAAAAAGATAGAGAAACAATAGCAAAAGATGAGAAACAAAGCGAGAATCTTGCAAAAAGGCTCCGTGAAAGGTTTTCGAGGTTGACCAGTGGAAGCGCTGAGGAAAAAAAGCTAGAAGCTAAAAGAGGAAGGGATTGCAGAACAATACATCTTATGCCTACAACAGCACGTCCTAATCTCGTTCCCGATGAGAGAAACCATGATGAATTGAAAGAACTTGCATGGGATCTCGCATTAAGGCGAGCCACTATTTCAAGCAGTGTTAGCGATGATGACACACTTGAAGCTGCATTGAAAAAAGTTCATCAAGAAATTGCTGAGTGTAAAAAAGTCGATGAGGAAAGAGAGCAAATTAGGATTAGAGCGGTAAGTGTTCAAGAAAGTAAGAGGGAAGGAAAAAAAGAAGAAAAAGCAGCAGGTGCGAAAAAAAGCGCTGAGGAGAGCAAGCATGGAGCGGCCAAAAAAGAGGCCACTATGACCGCCGTTTTTACGATTACAGAAGCACAAAGAGCGATCGAAGAAAAACTAGTAAAGCATTGTTATGATTTATTAGCAAAAGTTGATACCCACGAGCAATTAGACAGTTGGGCAAAAACTATATTTAGTGCAATTGATGTTTTGCATTGCGAAACTCCTCGCAAGGAGGCGTTAATAAAATCGTTGCAAGAAACCATTGCTTTTCTTAAAGTGTGTTCGCCAAACGAGTTATCAATGATAACCAGAATTATTGCCGAATCTAAAGAAGCAGCAGCAGATCCGTTTAGCGCAAGTGCAGTAGCTGATGACAAAAGCTCCCCGGTGCGTCAACGTACATCATCAACACTTGGGCCATCTTTTGTCGGGATTACTTGGCAAGAAACGCCTACAGATGTAGCAACTGCTGCAATGACTGGGTCTGGGTTACAAAGTAGTAGCGAAGCAAAAAAACAGCCAGAACAACCAGAGCAAAAGGTACATGTACGTATACATAGAATGGATCATCATAATGCCGCCGCTGCCACCGCCAGTGAAGGTTTATCCGGCGCATATACTTTTGTTCCAGCTCAACCACCTTTACCTGCTCCTAGCGAAGCTCAAACAAATGCATCTTATTTAGCGTCTGTGGCAGCAGCGGCAGCAGCAACAGCAGCAGAAGACTCTGCTACAGTTGCTGTAGGTGTGGGTGCGGCGGTGGTTGATGGTGTTCCTATAGTAAATCCAGAAATTGCCATATCTCCACCTTCACCTGTTCATGTTGATACTGCTTTACAATTAAGCCTACAACAAACAACAGGTTCCGTTGGTTCTGTTTCTGTTGCAAACCCAGTGGCGGAGGCTCCAATTGTTACAGTTTCTGCTCCTATATTGACAGAAGCAGTTGCACACGACGCCATCAGCCAAGCCAACCAACAAGCTAGCGAGGATGTGGAAGCTTCTGTAGCTGCCCCTATAGTTTCATCCCCATCTCTAAATCCAAGCTCTTTAGCTTTAGCTGTTACGCAGCCAGTATCAGCAGTGTCATCAGCTTCTCAGGTAGTAGTAGCGGTAGCTGACGCAGAGTTAAAAGATCAAGCAGTGCCAAAAGCAGCAGAAGAGCACACGCAAAAAGATGAGGAGAAAGTGACGCATAAAGCAGAAGAGGAAGTGCAAAAAAAGGAAGAGAAAACGCATAAAGCAGAAGAAAAAACGCAAACAGAAGAAGAAAATAAAGAGCATGAAAGTAGCGCTGTGTTGCCATCTCCAGCTGTATCGAGTGTGTTGCCAGTGTCAGCAAGTGAGGCAGTTCCTATTGAACCCACTGTTACTGCTGTAAAAACAGATGCCAAAACTTCGGAGTTAAAAGACTCTACTGTTAAGCATGAAGAAAGAACTGATGCTAAATCTCGTAGCGAGGAGCTAGCTCAAAGACCAGTTCAAAGAGTTTCGCTTTCGATGGCTGCTATAATGAAAGCTCAACAGCAACATGCTGCTGCTACTCAAGTAGCATCATCTGCACCTGTTTCACATACAGCAGCAGTTTTAGATAGTAGTGTGGGTAGTAGTCCTTCGCTATCTTTAGCAGAAGCTAAAGGCGGTAGCGGTAGAACACCGCCAGCTATACCGCCACGCAAAAAAGCGCTTGCTAAAGGGTCGCAAGCAGTGCCAGCGCTATCATCATCAGAACAGCCATCAGATGAGTACGATTACAAGCAATTCGTAGATAGAAAATATTGGCAATTGTACGAGATGAGTCGAAACAACAAAAGGTTGATTGATGGTTTATTTGGTCGCCGAACCCCAATCCCAGCTTCAGCTGCAAGTCGAGTAGTGGCGTCTACGGGTGGTGGTTCAACAGTAAGAAGCGCTGTCGCATTTTTTTCGCCGTCGTCTAGCAAATTATCAAGTGGTAGTAATGCGGAATTAGCTAGTCAAGTAGCAGCACATATTGCTTTAACTCATCAAGCAACTAACGGGGCAGCAGTAAGTGGTTCGCATCCATCAGATCCACAGCCGAATCCGAATCCGGATCGATTGGTGGGCATGGGTGCAAAACAGTAAAGCAAATGCTTGTGTGTGCTTTGGGCTAGCTCTTGAATTGTAAATTCTAGGGCGATAGTTTAAATGCGAAATATTTCGTATTTAATTGATTTTATTAATAATTATATGTAAAATAAAAAGTTAATAAAATCAATATGCTATCTTTTCAAGGTTGAAAAAAATTATATATCTATTTGATTAATAATTAAATTATAATAAATGCAGATTGGGTCAAGCGCGTTTTTGCTAAAGGAGGAGAGGACCCAACAAAATAAAAATCATTTTTTTAAAAACATTTAAGTAAAGCGAGAATTAAAATTATGGCAAATGCTGGTGATAATTACGCTCCTTGGAGCAGTACATATTCAAATCTTTGCGATCTAAATACTGAAGTTACTAAATATAGCGGCAAACTTCCAAGCGAAATAAAAGATTCAAAAGATCTCCCAAGAGCATTAGATGGGGCTTTGGATATAATAACTAGTTATTTAATAACTCTTGAACATCTTAGTGATAGGTTATTTAATCAAAATGATGCTGAGTGCAATGAAGATGGAGATAGTAAAGACTTTGCACCTGGAAAAGGAAAGATTCGGGAAATATTAAATACCCTTGTCGGATGCTTGCATTTAATTATAGTAACATTTACTACACAACGAGAAAAAATCTCGGCTCCTAGCGAGCATTATGTCGACATGATGATTGGAATATTTAGCAAAACGCAGGAACTTTACCTTGAAGAAGACGCAAGAACAAAAAGAAGCGATAAGGCCAAATATTATAAATTATGGGAAGAATTGTTTCATGGGGATAGAGCTGTCGCTATGCAAAAGCTTACTGAGCGGCTTGCTGAGAGCAAAATTTCTGATGATGAACTTCCCGATGCTAAGCTTCCTGAGTCTGCTTGCCCTAATGTTGGGGCTGTTGAACATAAAATTGATGAAGACGCACAATCTGAATGGGAAAGCCTAATGAGTAGGGCTGTAGTTGCCGCCGAAAATCAAACACAAGATCAAGAACGATACAAACTTGCCTTAACTCAGTTTGATTCACTAACCAACAGCGCTACAAGTTTAAGTGATTTTGACTCTAGGAGGAAAGCATTGTATGAAACTCTTAGGGTAGTGCCCATTCCATTGATGAGAGCTTTAAATACCTATAGAACTCAATTGCAAGAGTATCTCGATTTTCAAGAGCGGAAAAGAATTAGATCATTAGCTGCGGCAGCTGCAGCAAGCACAGTTTCTGATGCTAGAGTTGTGGCTTCAGGCAGTTTATCTAAACAGGAAAGCATTGCTGCTCCAGCTGAACACAAGGATTTGGCGGTATCATCAGTACAAGTGCGACCCGCAGTTTCAATAGCCGCAAAACCAAAAGCAGCCCCACCTCCAATTCCGCCACGTCGAATAGAGGTGCTACGCAATGTATTGTTAAAAACAGCAGCAGAAGCCAAGGCGCAAATGATGCAGAAGTTTAATGTTTCTGTTCCTCGTACTCCCGCTGTTGGTTCTGCAGGAGCTGCAAGCGCTGTAATAAGCCATAGCCAAGCCGCCGCCAGCCACGTAGCATTTTTTTCAAGTTCTTCGAGTTTGAATGGTGGCAGCGGTGGTGGCGGCGCAGCACCTGCGGTTGTAGCTAATTCCACCGCTTCTTTGCTTGCATCAGTGTCTGGACCTGCAGGACCTGCAGCATCACAACAACACCAGCAACAACAATCACTACCGCCTCGACCAGGCGCTGGAATGACAACAGACAGCAAAGCATAGCCAGGCGAAACACATAACAAATTAAAATAAATCTTTTTTCAATAGAGCCCGCGGAGCGGGCGATTTGCATTACTAGCTAAAGTCTGTAGCGTGAACCGTTTTTGTTCACGCAAGGGCTGGGAGTGATTTTCCCTGAAAAAATTTATTTTGCGTTTATTAGACATTTTTTTAAGACGTATGTTGCAAGCAAAATAATTAACATAGCGCAGCCAACGTAGACCACCTCAGTATATGTATTTTTATAGAGCGCGAGCACAGCGTGCGCAGTTGGTGCTGCGGTGAGTTTGGCAACTTGGGCTGCGAGGTAATTTGCAATTGCTCCAGCAAATAAATAATAAATTGCAGTTAAAGTGCTTAAAGAATTGGCTGGGGCAGATTTTGTTAGCACGCCAAGAATTACAGGGTCAATGAATATTTCTGCTGCGCTAAATAATGTCATCCCCGAAATCACCCACCACATGGAAGCTTTACTCAACTCGGCATTTTTAGCAGAAAGTGTAATAAATATGTAGCCAAGTGTTAGCAGCATCACACCAAAAATTACCTGCAAGGTGCTGCTTGGGGCAAATTTAGTGTTTGCGATTTTTTTCAATAAAAAAGCAATTATGCCGCCAAAGATTACAATGCTTGTAGGATTTATTGCCTGAAACATGGCGGTTGGGATTGTGTAATTAATTATTTTGCTACCTATTGACCAACTGAGGTCGCGATTAACAAAACGCTCAATAAATAGGCTAATGGAGCTGCCACCTTGTTGCACAAAAATCCAAAACAGCACACCAACAATTGTCAGCATAAATCCTAAACGCAAATCTTTGCGCACGCTTTTGTTGCTCGAAAGATAAATTTTACTGCTATAAAATATGGCCACAACAGTTGCAATAATGATTACGCCGCCGCTCCATAATTCTATGATGACGAAATTTGTTGCGAGCAAAAATAAGCAGAGCAGGGCGCCGCCAATCGTGATAATTTTTAAATTGATACGCCCCGATGTTGCATAAAATGAAATTCGCGGGCTCCCCATACCCTTTAAATATTTGCGATAGCGAAATAAAATACATAATCCAAAAAACATACCAATACCAGCAGCGGCAAAGCCATACTCAAAACCAAATCTCGCCGCGACATAACCGCATATAATTGGTGCAATTGCAGCCCCGATGTTGCCACCAATGTAATAGAGCATAAACGCGCTATTCCGGTCGTTTTGGTTTGGGTAATATTCGCCGATTAAACAAATTGCGCTGGCTTTAAACAGGCCGACGCCGCCAATCAATAATGCCAAGCCAAAATATAAACTCCACATTGAGGTGATCGCTAAAGTGAAGTGGCCAAGCATAATTAAAATTGCGCCGATGATTACGCTCAGGCGATTTCCTAGGTAGCGATCTGCAACAAAGCCGCCAATAATTGGCGTTAGGTACACTAATGATGTGTATACTCCATATAGCGAATAAGCATATTTATCGGAAAGGTGTAAAGATTGGGTCAGGTATAAGATTAATAAAGCACACATGCCAAAGAAACTAAAAAATTCCCATACCACAGTTGCGATTATAACATAAGGGCCTTTAGATGGTTTGCTTTGGTTTTCATTGTTAGCTGTTGTGGTTGTTAAATTTATTGTTGACATAAAAATTCCCCCCATACATTAATTTTTTTAAAAGTTTTTTGTCGTTGCCGCTCTTTCTACTTAATGTATGGCGATGATGATAAATTGTGGTTTGCATAATCTTTCCCCTCTAATTTTTCTTTAAAACAATACAAATAAAAAAAACCTTGGAAGACTTTTGAGGCCGACCAAGGTTTTTAATTTTAAGTCCCGGAAGGCCAAATGATAGCCTCCCCAGATAGAAAGCTATCTAAGCTGATGGTGTCTACGGTGATGCTGTAATTTCTTAGTTTGTTGCATAACTTGCCGCATAATATATTTTTTAAAAACTTTACCTATATAAGTAAATTTATACCAGATCTTAAATATATCGCAAGTGGAATATTTACAGATATGCTTTTTTTAGCGTCTGGCGCTAAAAAAGTAAAACGCATAAAACCAATTATCTGAAAACTGGCTCACATTTTTAAAACAATTGCCATGTGCATGCGGCATCCAAGTAGTAAAAAATAGCGGTATTCATCGCATCGAAAGTAAATCATTTGGCAAAGTTATTGTAATTAGCGCAGATCGATTTTTAAGTTGTTTGGTTTAGGTAGGTAAGTTGGGTCAAGCGGCCACGCATTTTTTGCGTGGCCGCGGACCCAACATCTTTAGCGATGTTCACCTTCTACAGGTATTTCTTTGTTAGCAGCAGCAAGCCTTTCTTTCTCTAACTCCTGTTCGCGAGCTTCTCCTAATGCCCCTCTGTATTTATATATCGAAGTAGCATCAAAAATGTGAAGCCCACCATGCCGATGTGCTTTAAGTGTTGTCTCCATCTTTTCAATACTACTTGTGCCCAAGCTAAATTCTGAAAAAGTAGCAGTGGTCTCTCTTTGTTTTTCTAATATTGATGCCAGTTCTCTTTTGTCAGATTCTGTTTGTTTCGATGGTTCGATTTTGTGGTAACGATTTTTTCTAACTTGTTGATAACGTAATACCTCTATAATTGCTTTAGCTTGTAACTTTAGCTCTAGATTTGGGTCTTGGTTTCCGACCCTGCCGGTGATTGATAATTGAACTAGTTGGTTTAATTGCTCAAGAAGCCTGAGATCGTCAGCCCTACCTTGTAGTTGTATTGTATCATGATAAAAATCAAAAAGATGCCGATAGTCATCACAATTAAGCATCCTTAGGATATTTGCTGCATGTTGCGTATTAAGCGCAGAAAGTTTAAGTTCTGTGGCTTGTTGCTTAGCTTCTTCAACTTTAGCTAATGTTTGTTTCAGTTCTTCTGCTAACTGTTTTGCTTCGTTTTTAGCTATGTCAATTCTTTCTTGGGTCTCCTTCTGTTTTATTTCTGCAGCTTCGCGAGCTTTTTCTGCAGCTTCCGCGTGTTTTTCTGCTTCAGCAGCTTTTTTAGCCATCTCATCAATCTTGCGCCTTTGTTGTAGAGCGCTTTGATCAACAGTGTCTAATACTTTATGGAGTTCCTGTTGAGATTCAAGGTGGCGAGTTAATCTGCCTTCTAGTTTTGCGCAAGATCTTAGTAGTTTTTCTACATTAGTTTCGGTAGCATCGAAAGCCGCATTGGCTCTATTTCTAGAATCATCTGCAAGTTCTAATGTTTCTTCATATTTGAGAATTTTTCTTTGTGTGGAATTAAGCAGGTCTTTTTTTTGTGCAAGTTTGGCTTGAATATCGCCAAGTTCTTTAAGCATTGCTTGTTGTGATGCATTGTCCGCAGCTTCTGCTGCTCCTGGAGCTGTGAGTTTGTTAATATTTTCTTGAAGCTTTGATAATGATTGTGTAAGCGCTTCCACATCCGACAGCAATGCTGTTCTTTGCTCTAATGATGCTTTGTACTCATCAGATGCAAGCTTAAGCAATGCATTGTATGCCTGCTCCATTTCAATTCTAGATTTTCCTTGATCTTCTTTCATTTGAGCAACCACCGCTTCTAATGCAAACACTTTTCTTTGCAAAATCATTGTTTGAGCGGATGATTTTTCTTCAATTTCAAAAGCTCGATTGAGGTTGGTTGTAGTTTCAGTATCCAATGCAGTTGCTTCAGCGATAAGCTTTTGTTGTGCATCTAAGCTTTGTCTTAATCGCGTAGTTTGTTCGCTTGATAGTTTTAGAAAGCCAATTGCTTGAGCTCCGCTTTCACTTGCTCGAATTAAGCCACCAGAAAGTGACCGAGCCTGCCATTCCATTTTTGCAGTGCTAATTAGAATGTCATTGATTGTGGCTTGTAGTGCAGTAATTTGCATTATAAGTGATCTACCACCAGCCCGGCTAAAATATAATGCAAGATTTGCAAGTAAACCAGCTAGCTGACTGTACTCTATGCGTGTGCTTTCAACCCCAGCTTCTTCACCCCGTTTACTTTTATTTAAGGCGGTTATTACTTTTAAGAGAAAGTCTAAAACTTCATCCGGTGTTCGTAGGTCTGGCCCGCTCCAAGTATGGGATTGTTCATTATATCTAAGACCGCAGCTTGATAATACGGTCATTCTTTCTGCTGAAAATCCTAATCTTTGCACAAACGAGACATAGTAATCCCAATGAATTGCTATAAGCTCAAGAGCATATGCATATACTGCGGCAGGATTGCTAAGAACAAGCCTCATGTATCTTTCAATAGTGCCTGGTTTTACAAGTTCTTTTCTGACCCCCTCTCTCTTTGCTTCTTTTTTTTCTTCATTTGGTTTTAAACCAAGAACCCCATAAGGATCTATGGTAGATGCAGGAGGCGAATGTAGGCAAGATGATCTACCGTTTTGTTCTTGTACTAAGCGCTTTTCAAATTCATTTAGTATTTTGCGGGACTGTGCATTTCTTTCCGGGTCTCTCGTAAACATATGGTTAGCATAGTAATCTCCCAAAAAGATCGCAACACTCCTATCTTGTACTTTTTTTATGCGGTTTTGAAGTTCTTTTCTAGCTTGTTCCGCAGCGGCAGAATGATCATTTTCATCTGGGGCGTCCCATTCCAATTCTCTCCCTAAAACAGCGACACCACCTAGACTGCTTAATTTCATTTCTGGTGTTGTATAGCGAGGATCAGGGATAAAAAGACTTACTGCTTTTTGTTTTTCGTCCTCCCACCTTCTATTGAAGGATTCTATCAAGGGTTGTATATCATATGCGTGTGTAGCTAGATTTCGTGTTACGTATAAACATTCTTCACTTAAGTAATGAGTAATTTTAGCTTTAACCTGGCCTAAAAATTCGGAAAAAGCTCTAGTATTACCCCTGTAGGTAGTTCTAATTTTATTTTCGCAAGCGGCAATAAAACGCAATATAGATTGAAGCCCAGCACTTATTTTTGCTAATTGAAACGGTGAGGCAATGAATAATGCGTCTGGCAAAGCTACGCATGTAGCATGTAGTGCAGCACAAAAAGCTTGGGTGCCAGCAAAATTTATATCTTTAGATTCTCCACCTTGTTGGGCCCAGGCTGCAATTTTCCAGGTATCAAGGCTTTTGCCGTGCAGATATGTATTCCATTCTTGAAAACGTTCTTGCTGACGTATGATGTTTGTGGAAATTTCCGTGTTACGCTCTTCTTTTGCAACTTCTTCAGCCGTTAACTTTTTTTGTTCTTCTTTTGCATCTTTGTGTTCCCGTAATTCCTTTGCTCTTTTTTCAGCAGCTTTGCGCGCTTCTAATTCTTCAACACTAAAACCAAGCATAGAAAATAGTTCTTGAAGATAAGCAAGGTCATTTTGCTGATCTCTATGATCAGCGTCATCAGGTAAAGACGGTATGGATAAATCACCAAATGGAATACCTAGTATTCCGAGCATAAGCCTTGCGCGCTCTGCCATAACTTTAGCAGCATCTTCTTTGTGTTTTGTTTCACTTTCTATTACTGCTTTTAATTCGCGTCGTGGTATCATAAAAACCTCGTGAATTTAAATTGTTTTAAACTGCATTGTTTTAAGGTATTTCTTACTATTAAGTATAGTGCGAATTGGTAGATTTTCTGCCAATAAATATTTTACGCGCTTAATTTTTCCTTAATAAAACTGTGCTATTATTTCTTTTGCAATTCTTCTTAAAATACAAAAACAATTTTTCGTTTTTAAAACTTCACAACCAAAAGCAGCAAAATGCCAATTGGCACAAAAACACGGATAAGGCCGAGCCACACGCAGTGTGTAGTTTTCCCAAAGCCTAGTTCGCCTTTGCTCACGCTTTTTTGCATCACCCAGCCGGCAAATATCGCAATTAAAAGCGCTGAAATTGGCGTCAAAATATTTTCTGGTATGTATTGAATGATTGTTTGAGCGGTGAGGAGCGGGTGAAGAGACGGTGCGTTAGCCAATGAACTTAAAATAAAGCTTATACCTAAAAGTAATACAACTACTGCAAAAATAAAGGTGGCTTTGATTCGCGATAAATTAAATTTTTCAATCAGAGTCACTGTTATGGTTTCTGCAAAAGCAATCATCGGCATCCAGGCAGCTAAAACAGTTGCTAAGAAAAATAAAAACGCCAATTTTGTGCCAAAGGGCAGTGCCGCAAAAGTTTGTGGAATAATATGATAAGCAAGTGCATGAAAGTTATTTATCGTTGAAGTTAAATACATGAGCGGAACAATTGCAAAGTATGCGAGCAATGATAATACCGCGTCCATACCAGCAACAATTAATGCTGAGCGCCCAAGGCGTACAGTTATTGGCAAATAAGAACCATAGACTATCATGCAACCTGTACCAACGTTTAGCTTGAAAAATGCATAAGCAAAAGCAGCAAAAACTAGGTAAAGGTCAAATTTGCCGGCATGAAAATCTATCAATGATAACAGAGCTTGTTTAGCGTCGCCGATACTGCAGGCATAAATCGCAAGCAGCAAAAAGATAAAAAATACCCCAGGAATAACAAAGCGACAAATGCTTTCAAGGCCTCGATTAATGCCGCGAATGGTAATAACCAAAGTACCAATAACAAATATTAAGAAGAACCCGAATAACATTGCCGGGCTATTGGTTAAAAGAGTATCAATTGCGATTAAAGTAGTACCAGGATGAGTTATGTTTATTGCTGAATTAACAAAATACGCCAAAGGAAAAGCAGCATTAACGCTGTAATAACCAACAGTACAAATCGCAATAATAATACTCAAGTATCCACAAAAGCGCCATAGAGATGATGCACCAGCTTCTAAGGACAAAAGATTAATTGAGCTGATTGGGTTTTGTCTACCGCGCCTGCCGATAATTATTTCTGCTAAAAAAATTGGAATGCTAATTAATAATTCAAATATGATGTAGAGTAATATAAATTTGCAGCCATATTTTGCCGTAAAATATGGGAATCGAAAAATATTACCAAGGCCAATTACTGCGCCGGTTGTGACTAATAAATAATTGAGTTGTGAACTCCATTGCAAACGTTTTTCGGTAGTTGGTTGCATACTTCCTCAGTAGTTTATTAAGTACATAAATTAATTTAAATTTGCTATTTTTCAGTTTTTAAAACAGATACAAGCTCCCTTGCATTTTGTAAATTCGCATTAACTTCGCGATCTCTCGGGACTAGCGCTGGGTTTTCTTTAATTAATAAATTGATATCAACAATCATCCCTTTTGCTTTATCTTCTAATCTACTATTTATTGTGCCGTGCCTTTTTTGCACTTGCTGCAAAATTCTATAAATTAAAATTTGATCTTGAATTAATTTTTCTAAGGCAATTGATAACTTATATGGAATAACAGGCAGGATGCTCTTCTCAAGTTGAAAGGCGCGCAAATCTTCTTTTGCGGCATGTAAATAGCGCAACAATTCTTTTTCAACAGCTGTTTTTAAGTCACTTTCATTAATTTCACTTGGTTCGCTTTGTGCTTGTGCACCGCCACCAAGTGCAGCGGTAATTGTAGATGCGCTGCGCACACTTGGGGCTGGTTTTACTTCCGTTGTAGTAATAGTATGCGTGCTGAGAGTATTTAAATATTCAAGGTAATCCATGATCAAAGTGTGATAAGTTTTGTAATCTTTATTGCTTGCAAGGAATTTAAAGATATCCTGCAGTAGGCTTTGGTCTTCAAATGCTACGTTGGCTCTCTTTAATAAAAATTCCATAACTCTGGTATTTTGCTCGGCGCTAGCAGTTATAAGATCGGCAAGCAGGGTTTCTTTTAAAAATATTTTTTCGAGCATCGCTCGATCATTTTGTGAAAGGCTGGGGAAATTAATTTCAAGTAAGCCCCTGAGCAATTGTTTTACATCTAAAATGCGATGCTCAATGTTTTGCTTAATAATAGCGACGCTGGTGAACCTAGTGACAACTGGTAACGAAAGTTTGACTTTTGGGTTATTGAGGCGTGCTTTAACATCTTCACTAATTTGATCGATACTCCTTTCACGTAAAGTTGGTACGGCCTCTCTTAATGGGTCAAAGCCGAGGAGGGTGTTTATTTTATGTTGGTTAATTGGCCGCTGTCTTAATGCGCTTTTGATTTCAGCTAATTGCGCTTCTGAAAGCAGGCTGATTTTTTCTGCAAGTTTTTTCGCAATATCCTCGCAATATCTGTCGATGTTTTTTGTAAAATCACCGAGGTGATAGGTTTCTTCATCGTATATATTTAGATAGAGTTTTTTTGCAGCCGCAGCTTCAGGGTTTTTGTCATTGAGCCCTCGCAGTAATTGTAAAAATGTGAGTTTAAGTTCAGCGGTATAGCGTTTAATTAACTCCGCCCATTCGCTATACATTCTAGCGTAGTCGCCATACTTTTTATCTAAATATGAGGTTAATGACTGCCGCATTGGTTGCAATGTTTTTTGTAACCAAGCTGCATAGCCAGGGTCGATTAAGCGAATTTTGTTAATATGGCTTTCGGCCATCTCAAGAAACTCAATAATTTTCGATGATTCAACTGTTCCATGTAGAGCACGATTTTTAATGTGCCTGCTTAAATTATCTGCCGTTCTAAATAATTCATTTGTAAGCTCATCCATTTCTTCTCTTTCATTTGCATCTGGCTCCATACCAACTAAGTTTCTTAATGTGCGTCTAGTTTTAGCTAGGAATGAAAGCGACTTATAATAAGTGCTATAGCTAATTACAGGGGGAGTAAAGGTTGTAGCTTTGTCTCTGCTATAATCCTCAAGGTCGAATTGCCTTTGATGAGTATTTACATAAGTAGCAAGTACCCATTTACGCAGATAATCATCTGCAAGCGATGTTGAGTATAATAATGAAGACAAAGCCTCTGCATCTGCATTTTGTTTTAGATGAGCCGTTACATTAGCAGCAGAACTAAAAGCAACATAAGGCGTCGAGGGTTGTTTTGCTTGAGCTTGAATGTTTCTATCTGTGGTTGGCATCAGTACCTTCTCCTTAAGTAACTTCCAAATATTTCTTTATTATATAAGTAGTTAGGTGTGTTGGTCAAGCGCATACCTCATATCACTTGTCTTTTCGTGCAAAATTTATTTTACGTAAGTGCATTCAATAGTATTTGAATATATTTCTTCGCCGTCCAGGTCGATAATTTGTGCAGTAAATTTATCCAGAGTATTTTCGCCGAGCACGTCTAAAATCAGCATATCTTTTTCAACCAGCGATTTATCTTTGAGCGTTACGATGCTTGGTGTTGGTTGGTGCGTAGTATAATCAGTGCACTGCAATTTTTTGCCTCTTGTTGCTTCAAGGCGCCACGAAATTGGCACGTGCCGAAAGAAATTTAAATTCACAAAACTTTGTGGGTTTTCTGTAACTGCAGGCAAATAACCACACCAATTCCAGTTTTTGCCATCAAGCGAATAATCGTAACTAAGAGTGGCAAAGCCTGAATAATTTTCAATCGAAAATTGTAGGGCAAAAACCGTTTGAGAGATGAAAAATAAAGCAACCGAAAGATAGCTGATAAAAAGTATTTTGTGTTTCATAATTTTACCCTCGATTATTTTTTTGTTGTGTTGGGGAATATTAATAGGTGAATATTTTAATCAAGAATAATAAATGTGAAATACCGGAAAAAATCCGAGGGAAAATTATAGGATCGCATCCTTTGAACATGCGTTGTTAAGAGACAAAATTAACTTGATGCTGTACTAGGTATTTTTGATGCGAAAAGATAAATAACCGACGCCGATGATTGCAAGCCCGGCAATAACTAAAGCAAACGGCCAGCTTAAAGTTTTGGAAAAATATTCAGCAGTGATTTTTGCTATATAAATTATCAGAAAGAGTGTACCAAAAGTAAGAAACGCTTTGCTTTTAATCTGCACACTAAAAAATAATGCAGCGAAAGCTAAACAAGGAAAAATCAATTCCCACATTAAATCTTGTTTTGGCTCGTAGCCGCCAAGCGCAAACGCGGCGCCAAGAAAGCCAAGTATTCCAAAACTATATAAAAAACCAGACAAAGATTTTTTTTCATCATGCGAAAATGCAAATCCCAAAAAAATATATGCTAATCCAGCTGCAAGGGTACAGTATTCAAAAATTTTATCTTGGATAACGCCTTCGCTGATAATAAGCCCC
This sequence comes from Gammaproteobacteria bacterium, assembly GCA_023480665.1. Classification (GTDB taxonomy): domain Bacteria; phylum Pseudomonadota; class Gammaproteobacteria; order UBA9339; family UBA9339; genus JAMCWR01. The sequence continues at coordinate 8,716 of JAMCWR010000037.1, read as the reverse complement.
AAAAAAGCATAATAGAACCATGTGGCGAAAATGACGCTAAACAAAAGAAAAATATTTTTTCGAAATAAAAAGTAAGAGGAGAAATATGCAATAAAAAGCATCATTGAAATAAAGCTCTCAAGGCCAGAACTGTTAAGATTAAATCCAGCAAGATCAAAAATTACATAAATACCAGTTGGCAATAGTAGCGCAGATATAAGATAAAACGCCGAACTAACCGCGAATGTTTTTTCATCATTACTAAACATTAGCCCGGTAATATACGCAGCAATTCCAGCGCCAAAAGTTACCAGGATTTTGGTGACCGAATTTAGTTTTTGCCAATGCTGGGTGAGTATAATAATAATACCCAAAAAAACAATCGCGCCACCGATATAGCATAAAACTTCCATGAGGTTGAGTTTTTTTGCGATGATCACAGAATCTTTATTTTTGGTTTCACTGCTGCCTGCGGCAAAAGCAGTGTCGAGCTCATTTTTAGTAATAATATTTTCTGCGGCAAGTGAGCGAACGTATTTTAGAGCTTCTTCTTTTGTCGGGATATTAGGCATTAGTTTTTTATCCAGCCAATAAAACGAAAATTATTGCAAGGCCCTAAGGTTTGGGTGTTGAATTTTTTTGATGCATAGCGACCTTGGAGGGTGCCGCCTTTGTAATATCTAGAATCAGCGTAAAATAAGATCGAAAAAATACTGCCTTGCATACCACCACGCGCTATTTCAAAACCATCTGGTGATTTGTTATTTGGATCAAGATTTAATTTTTGTGCAGTTGCTAATGAGATCTGCTCATTTTCATTTTTAACAGTGTCATGAATAAATAGTTTTGCTGTGTTTTGTGGCAAATCACAATCAATATTTCTTATATTCGGGGTTTTAGGGGTTATTGGGGTTTTGTTTTTTATCAGCTTACTGTTTTGAATGGAATATGGCTGGTTATATTGGGAGCAGAAACACTCACCACCAGTTGCATATAAAAAATTAAATTTTGGTTGGGTAAAAAGGTTTGGGATATAAATGCTACCAGCCACAAATATAATCATCAAAATTGGGATGGAAATGCCAATAGCCAAAAATAAGTTTTTTTTCAGCACAATCATGAATGATATTTTACATCATTATTAATAACCAAGCATCTTTGTGATTGGTAAAAAAATCATGTAACCGGGTAGTTTCGTAAATATTTAGATTTCTGTAGCCAATCCTGCTCAGGATAATAGGCAAAGATCAATGTACCGCCTTTGATGGTATTGATTACAGGTTCAGCAAGTTCTTTTTGGATAGCAGGGCATCCCCAACTGCGACCGATTCTGCGAGCTATTGCAGCAAATTGATTGCTTACATATGGCGCACCATGTAATACGATCCTACGAGATTTTGCTTTATCATTGAAACCGTTATCCAAGCCATTTAAAGTTAAGCTATAACCATCATGACCAAAATATGTGTTTTCAGTTAAAAATAAACCGATACTGGTTTCGTGGCTACCCGAAGAATTTGAAAAGTGATTGGTATAATTTAAGCCACTCCCTCTGCCGTGAGCAACTAATGAAGAGAATAAAACGCGTTGGCTGGTTAGATCAAGCACCCAAAAGCGCTTTTGAGTTGAGGGTAAAGTGTAATCAATAATAGTTAGCAACTGTTTTTTTGGGTGAATACCAAAATGTTTTGCATTATTAAATGCTTCTAAGGCAAGTTTTACGACATTTGGCTTAAGTGAATCGGTTTGTTTGCAAAATATGTTTACAAAATCATCAGTAGAGATAGTTGAAGCAGCAAGAAGGTTTTGAGAAATAACTAAGCTAGAAATTATTATTATAATTCTAAAAATTTTATTCATGATTACTCTGCCTCCGCGTTTATTTTATGTTTTCAAGCCTCAAGGATAGCAGCTAAATATTAATGAAATCTTATTAATGATTAAGAGATTCTTAAGAAAAAACGTTTTTTCCAATAAAAATTCGTTAAAAATCAATATAATAATAAATTAACTGCAACATATACAATTATAGTTCAATTTTTGTAGATTAACAGGAGAATCTCTGGGGTGCAAGTAAAAATAACACCCCAGAGGTTAGATCATGAGATTTTTTTAGCTAAAGTTAATAATTCGCCAAAATGTAACAAAGTGCGCCAGTGAATTTTTTTATTGCCGAAATTGAAACAAATTCATCCGCAGTATGAGCATTACAAGCAGGTGAGCTGACGCCAGTAATTAACATATTTGCTTTTGGGTAAATTTTAAGCAATTCAGTCACCGTACCAATTGATGCGCCAATGCCCTTAGCAATAAATTTTTTCGCAAAGTATATTTTTGCAGCATCACTTAAAAGTTGTAATACGCGCGGTGGAATGCTATCTGCTGACCAGCCGTCAATAGTACCAACTTTTTTGAAGGTAATTTTTGCTCCATATGGTGGCTTAGCTTCAAAAGTTTTTTTCAAAGCTTTGAAGGCCTGTTCAGATTTAGCATGTGGTGAAAGTCGCACATTCAATTGCAATTTTAGGCATGGATTTAATACGTTTCCAGCGTCAGCAATTTTTGGTAAACCTTCAATGCCAATTACTGTTAATACTGGGCGCCAATTTAAATTTAAAATTAAATCGCTTAAGTTTTTCGTGGTTGGCTCTGAACCTTTAAGAAAAGGGTAGGTTGTATAAATTTTCTTGCCAAGAACCTTTGCTAATAATTTTGCATTTGCTATTTCGGATTTTGGAATAGCAGTTTTTGTTTGAGGCAGGCTTACTTTACCTGTATGCACATCCTCAATTCTTGAAAGCAGTTCGCAAGCAATTCTAAATACAGATGGCACTGCGCCGCCTGCTTCGCCCGAGTGTACACCGCCTTTTAAAAACTCAATCCCCAAAGTTGCAATAATACTACCGCGCAGAGATGAAGTGGACCAAAGGTTTTCATAATCGTTGCCGCCACTATCAATGCATAAAATCAAATCAACTTTGCCGATTTTGCGTTGCAGTTTTTTAAGATAATATTCAAAATCGTGGCCGCCCGGCTCTTCATTTGATTCAAGTAAAATTACGTTGCGTGGATATGGAATATTTTGTGCAGCTAAAGCTTTAATTGCCGTAATTACGGAAAGTGCTGCGTAGCCATCGTCGACGCCGCCACGACCAAATAATTTATCGCCGCGAATAACTGGTTTCCAAGGGCCAAGACCTGTGCTCCAATTACTTCCGCCAGGCATTTTATCGACGTGGCCGTAACTCATGACGGTTTTTTTTATCGACCCTGGGATATCAACATAAAGCAATGGAGTTTTTCCTGGGGCTGAAAGTTTTTGAATTACTACACCAGGAATGCGTTGCTTTTTAATCCAATCCCCAATTAATTGCAGCGCTTTATCCAAATTACGATTTTTTTTCCAATTTGCATCGAATGCTGGAGCGAGTGCTGGGATTTTAATAAATTCCGCTAGCGTTGGAATTACAGATTCATCAGTAAAACGTGAGACAAAATTTTTAATTTTTGCGTGGTCCATAATTTTCTCCATTGATAAATGATATGAGGGGTTAAAATTATGCCACACTTTAACATAAATCGAAGCTAATTAATATTTTTTGTGAACTAAAAATAATTTGCCAGTAGTTTTTAAGAAAATCTTTTGCCAATTGGCTCTGGAACGCCGTCATGATTTCTCACGGCTTGATTAACCAAATTCCAATTGACGTAAGCAGGGCGGCCTGCAGTTGCTTGGTAGATAGCGTTTTCAGTATCCATGGAATTTAATTCTGGCGGGCCAAAATCTTGGTTATATTCTTGATAACTATCAATTGGTGTGTGTGATTCAAGATACAAAGTATCGCCATACCAGCCGACTTTAACTTGATGGTGTACAATATGCACCTGAGTGCCAACGCCAACATTTGCGTACAAAGTTTCGATCGCGTCATCAAGTAAACGCATGCAACCTGAACTGATAAATGTGCCGACGCTATCTGGAATATTGGTGCCGTGAATTAAATAACCATTTTTACTTAAATATAATGCATATTTGCCGAGAGGATTTTTTGGCCCAGGTGGTACTACATCAGGAAGTACTTCACCAGTTTTTTCAAGATAATATTCACGAATTGTGTCTGGTGGGTGCCAACTTGGATAGGCTTCTTTGTAGATAACTTTTGCTGCTGCAGTTGGGGTGCGCCAATTTTCACGGCCAAGACCTACAGGAAAAGTGTAAACGTATCTGCCATCAGGCGTAAAATAAAATAATCGCAACTCAGGAATATTAATCACAATACCGCGGCGATATTTTGGTAAGATGTATTCCGCAGGAATAATAATTTTTTGACCGACCCGCAGACGATAAAAATTTGTATCTGGATTTGCTTCGACCAGCTCATTTAAACTAACGTCGTAACGATGCCTAATTTTTGTGACACTATCATAACTTCTGACTCTAGTAACAAATGCATGGCCAATAATGTCATTCCCATAAGATGGCATTGGGTATAATGCTGCAGTTGCATCTTGCAAAAAACAGTACCAACCCATAAAAAATAATGTCGAATATTTGAAAATACTTTTTATTGTCAAAAATAATTGGCCATAAAAAGACTTGCTGATCATTAGTTAATTCCTTAAGTTAATTTCTTCTGCCACCAAAAACCCCAATAATATTAAGCAAACTAACAAATAAATTAAATACCGCCACATAAAGCGAAATTGTTGCCATAATGTAGTTGGTTTCGCCGCCCTGAATAATTTGGCTGGTATGAAATAAAATTAGCCCAGAGCTGAGTAAAACAAAAGCCGCCGAAACAATAATTGGTAAAAGAGGATAATTTAAAAATAAACTGGCTAACCCGGCAAGAAATGCTACGGTAACCGCTACAAATAAAAAACCACCCAGATAGCTAAAATCTTTGCGGCTAATTAATGTGAATGCAGATAAAGCAAGAAAGATTACGCCAGTCCCGCCGGCTGCAGCAATAACAATTGCGCCGCCATTAGCAAAACTATGCAAATAGAAATTTAATAGTGGTGCGAGGGTATAGCCCATAAATCCGGTAAAGGCAAAGATTGCAAAAAGCCCCCATTTGCTGTTGCGTAAGCTTTGGGTTAAAAAGAGTAGGCCAAACATACCAAAAATGGTAAGCATAGGGCCTGGGTACCTAACGTTTCCGGCCATGGCCAAAAATGCAGTTATGGCGGTAAAAATAAGTGTTGCGCTAAGCAAAAGGTAGGTTTTGCGCAATACGGAGTTAATAGTTAATGCGGCCGTGCTTTTGTTGACCACAACATAATCAGTATAATTATTTAGTTGCATTTTTCTATAACCTCATTCATAAAGTTTGACCAAAGACTATATATTATATTAGCATAAGTATGGCATTTCACTAGAAAATTCAATGGAGAGGTGGCTGAGCGGCCGAAAGCGGCGGTCTTGAAAACCGTTGAGGGCTTCGCCCTCCGTGAGTTCGAATCTCACCCTCTCCGCCAGATAAAAGCAATTAATAATTAATAATGAATAATTAATAATATTTGTCGCTACGCGGATTTAAGATTTAATTGTAAATAAGTAAAAATTGGCAGATTGAGGCACTATGTGAGTTCGACAAATTTGACACGGAAGTGACAAATTTGAACGGCGAGTGCTTTTTACGAGCCGGCCTGAGCGTTTTTTGCGAAGGCGAGCAACAGGATGTTGCGAGTAATCTCACCCTCTCCGCCAGATGAAAGCAATTAATAATTAATAATGAATAATTAATAATGTTTGTCGCTAATCCCCATGAGTTGCATTTATTGTCAAGACATGTAAAATAATTATCATTAATAATCAAAGCGTTAAAAAATCCAGAATCAAAATAATTTTAAAGGAAAAAGAAAATGATTAAACAACTGGTTACTGTTTTATTGGTTGATGAACATAATTTGATCCGCAAAGGTATCAAAAAAATCATTGATGAAACGAAGAAAATTAAAGTAATCGGTGAGGCAAGTTCCGGAGAAGAAGCTTTGCAATTATTGCAAAAAATAGCTCCAGATGTAGTGGTACTGGATTTACGCATGCCGGGGATTGGTGGGCTTGAAACAACTCGCAAGATTTTGCATTTTAAGCCGCAGATAAAAGTCTTAATTCTTACAGTTTGCGACGATAACTTATATCCAGCTCGAGCATTACAAGTTGGCGCTTTAGGATATGTGACTAAAGACGCGAAAGAAGAGGAATTAGTTCAAGGGATTTTAGATGTGGCAAATGGGCGCAAATATATTATTCCAAGGCTTGCGCAAAAAATGATTTTGAGCCAAGCATCACTTGATAATAAATCTCCTTTTGAAGCTCTTTCAAATCGCGAATTGCAAGTAGTAACCATGGTTACGCAAGGCATCAAGGCCCCAATTATTGCGAAAAAATTAAACTTAAGTCCAAAGACTATCAACACTTATCGTTATCGAATTTTCAAAAAATTACATATAAAAACTAGCAGCGACGTGGAGCTTGCCTATTTAGCTATGCAATATGGAATTGTTAAAGATAAATGATTAATGTAAAAAATTTTTTGCGCACACTTCCAAATAAACCTGGCGTTTATCAAATGCTCTCGCAAAATGGTCAGGTTTTGTATGTTGGCAAAGCACGCAGTTTAAAAAAACGTGTAGCGAGCTATTTCAGACAAGATGTTGAACCAAAAACCGCAGCATTGATGGCGCAGGTTACCGAGATTAAATTTATTATCACCGATAATGAAAATGCTGCTTGGTTGCTTGAAAATAATTTAATTAAAAATTTAAAGCCACACTATAATATTTTATTTAAAGATGATAAATCATTTCCCTATTTGTTTTTATCAAAGCATAAATTCCCAAGATTAATTATTCATCGTGGCCCAAAAAAAGCCCAAGGCGAATATTTTGGACCATTTCCAGATGCGCGAGCAGTGCACGAAACTTTATATTTATTGCAAAAAACATTTAAGCTTAGGCAATGCTCTGACCATTTTTTCTTGTATCGCACTCGCCCTTGTATTCAATATCAAATCAAACGTTGTGAAGCGCCATGTGTTGGTTATATCGATGAAACAGCCTATCAAAATAACGTTAAATTTGTTGCGCAGTTTTTACAAGGAAAGAGTTCGATTATTATTCAAGAGATCACAAAGCTTATGGAACAGGCGGCAAAAGATCTTGATTATGAGTTGGCGAGTTATTATCGCGATCAAATTGTGGCATTACGCAAAGTGCAGCAAACTCAATATATCGTAAAAGATCGCGGCGATATTGATGTTATTGCGGGCGTAACCAAACATCAACATTATTGTGTAAATATTCTGTTTGTGCGACATGGGTTAGTGATTGGTAATAAAACTTATTTTCCTCAAGGTTTTGCTGTATCGGATATTGCAGAAGTGCTTTCTACTTTTATTAGCCAGCATTATTTAGCTGATGAAATTGATATTCTGCCACGAAAAATTTTGGTTAATGCAAAACTTTCAGATCGTGCTTGGCTTAGCAAAGTTATCACGGAAAAAACTAAACAGCGAATTAAAATCTCTGATCAGGTGCGCGGTGAATCAAGAAAACTCGTAGAAATGGCAGAAATTAATGCTGAACATGCACTTAAAAATCGTTTAGCAAGCGCCGAAGTTTATTATCAGCAATTATTAAAATTTACTGCCGCATTTAATTTAAGTAAAACGCCATCTCGACTTGAATGTTTTGATATCAGTCATACGCAAGGCGAATTTACTGTTGGTTCTTGTGTAGTTTTTACGCAAACTGGGCCAAGCAAAAAAGATTATCGGCGTTACAATATTCGCCAGGCAACCGCAGGTGATGATTATGCTGCGTTAACCGAAAGTTTGTTGCGCAGATTTAAAACCAAAGAAAAAATTCCGCAGGTGTTAATTATTGATGGCGGCAAGGGCCAATTGCAAGTAGCAGAATCCGTGTTAGATCAGCTGCAAATTTCTAATGTATTTTTGCTAGCGATTGCAAAGGGGCCAGAGCGCAAAGCGGGCCTCGAAGAGATTTATTTAGCTGGGAAAAAAGAGCCAATGCATTTTCGTTCTGATGCGCCGGAACTGCATTTTTTACAGCAGATTCGTGATGAAGCACATCGCTTTGCGATTAGCGCTCATCGTAAAAAATTAGCAAAGAGCCGTAATATGTCGGTTTTAGAAAGAATTGCTGGCGTAGGCAAAAATCGCCGCGCTCTTTTGTTAAAATATTTTGGTGGGTTACAGGAAATTCAAAATGCCAGCATCGAAGAATTAGCAGAAGTGCAGGGCATCAGCAAACACTTAGCTGAGCAAATCTACCGGCATTTTCATTCTTGAATCATTTTACTTTCTGCCAAACGTCATTTGCCAAAAAGCTTTGCGGATGGAGTGTTGCTTTTCAGGGCAGCACAGTAGTTTCCTTGTTAACAATCCTTGACGTAGCATGGCGAAAGGGTAAAATTTCGGCAGTTTCTTTGAACAAATAAAGAGCAGAGAGTGGTTAAACCTAAATGAGCATCCCAAATTTTTTAACAGTTTTTCGTATTGGTTTGATTCCAGCGTTTGTAATATGTTTTTATCTTCCAGGCAAATTTGGCCATATTTTAGCCACCTTGTTTTTTGCTTTAGCTGCAATTACAGATTGGCTGGATGGGTATTTGGCAAGAAACCTAAACCAAACCACAAAATTTGGCGAATTTTTAGACCCAGTCGCCGATAAATTAATGATTTCTACGGCGCTTGGATAGTATAGTAGC
>JAMCWR010000011.1 GCA_023480665.1 Gammaproteobacteria bacterium | reverse complement strand
GCGCATCGTGGGCGTGGTTTAAATTGCACTAATTTCAGTAACACGATACGCAACACTAGCTGCTGCCTCGTTACCATCTAAGATTTTTTTTGTAGCCATTTTTATACCTCTTGATTAATCGATAAGCAGGAGTTCAATATATTGAGCCTAACAACTAATGGCACAAAGTATTGTACCCCTACAGTAGTTTATTTATTAGTTTGTTGCTGATAAAACATTTTTGCTTCAGGCGAGTGAATATAAGAAGCAGAATATTTTTTGCCGCAAAACAAGCATTTGGTAGGACAGATTTCTACGCAAAAATTGCAAATTACACAACGCGAAGTGTCAATCTCCCAAGATTTTTGTTCCTTATTCACTTTAAGTGCTTGAGCAGGACACCGGCGTGAACATAAACCGCAAAATATGCACTTATCAATATTAATTCCAATATGTCCACGAGTCTTTTCAGCGAATTCTCGCGGCACAACTGGGTACATTAAAGTTGCTGGTTTACTAAATAAATAACTAAAAAGTGTTTTAGTTAAAGTGAAAATTGAAGTCAAGTTATCTCTCCGTACAACTAATACATGGATCTATTGTCATAACCAAAACCGGGACATCAGCTAATTCAAATCCAGGGATAAGTTTAACTAGTGCCGGGATATTAGCAAAAGTTGGGGTACGCACACGTAATCGATCCAAAAATTTAGTGCCATTACCCTTAATATAATAAATCACTTCACCGCGCGGTTGTTCAGTGCGGGCAAAATACTCATCTTTAGGCGGATTACCAAGCACTTTAATCTCAATTGGACCATCTGGGATTTTCGCCACACACTGCCGAATTAAGTCAAAGCTTTGGTAAGTTTCGCGAACTCGCACCACACAACGAGCGTAGCTATCGCCTGCCGTTTCAATGATAGGTTCAAAATCTAGTTCATTAAAAGCTGCATAACCTAGCTTACGCATATCTTGAACTATGCCACTGGCACGCAAAGTTGGCCCAACAGCACCTAATTGATATGCGTCTTGCTTCGATAGAACTCCAATACCTACCAAACGTTGCTTAACGGAAAAATCATTCAAGAAAGTATCGGTGATATTTTTCAAACTACTTTCAGCTGCAGCTAAACGCTCTAAAATATTTTTTAACGATTCATTAGAAATATCGCGGCGCACTCCACCAATTTTGCAACAACCAAAAATAACTCGTCCGCCAGTAGTTTCCTCGATGATATCAAGAATTTTTTCACGCACACGCCACGTATGCATAAATAAACTTTCAAAGCCAAAAGCATCGGCCATTAGTCCTAGCCATAATAAGTGGCTATGAATACGCGACATTTCCGACCAAATGGTACGCAAATAAAGAGCACGTGGAGGTATTTCAAGCTTCATTAGAGTTTCAACAGCTTGGCAATAAGTTAAGCCATGAATAAAACTGCAAATACCGCAAATTCGTTCTGCAATATAAGTAAATTCAACATAGTCACGTTTTTCAACTAACTTTTCGAGCCCTCGATGAATAAATCCAATCGATGGAATTGCCTGAACCACTTTTTCATCTTCTAAAACCAAATCTAAGTGAATCGGTTCGGGAAGAACTGGATGTTGTGGACCAAAAGGAACAATAGTACGTTTCGTCATTTGCTTGAACCTGTAGAACTAGATGATGTTTGATCGGCTGCGCTCGCTGTTTTAGTAGGAGTAGCGACTCTTTCACAATAAGCAAAAGCTTTTTCTTGTGCAGTGCGATAAAAATTGCCATGAAAATCAATTGCTATTCCAGAAAATTGTACTCCATATAAATCGTGAATTTCATTTTCATATAAAAAAGCACACCAGTACACGGAACTAATGCTTGGGAGCTTTGGTGCTTCTGGAGCAACAATAAGTTTAAAATAGATAAAGTTATAGTCTTTATCAAAAGCATACGTTAATTCATTATTTTCTAGCTTAGTACAACCAATTTGCACTAGGCGATATCCATTATCAAACATTTCCTTCGCTTTGGACAGCAACATAGATGCTTCAATTGGAATAACTTGTTGATTTTCTCTCATCATTTTCATTTCGTCTCGTTAATCGATTTAAATTTGCACATCTGCCAAATTGTATTTTGTTCTCAGATAGCTAATTCTTCATTACCAACACCACCCAGAGTTACGCATAAATGCAAAAAACGCATTTATGCTTACCCTGGGCTATAATTTTGAAAACACCTTCGGTGTTTCATTGTAAAAAGAATTGTTTTTGTTTTTCATTCTTAATTCTTAATTCTTCATTATTAATTATATTATTTGCCGCAATAGGCTTTTCTTTTCTCTTCTAATATTCCTAATGCTTTAACCACGCCATCAATCAACGCCTCAGGGCGGACCGCGCATCCTGGAATATAAACGTCAACCGGCAAAATTTTATCTACGCCACCCTGAACATTATAACATTCACGGAAAATACCTCCTGTACAAGCACAGGCACCAATTGCAATAACTACTTTAGGATTTGGCATCTGATTATAAATATTCAACATGACTTTTTTCGACTGTTCGTTAACGGAACCACTAAGCAAAAGCACATCTGCATGCTTCGGGTTACCAGTATTAATTATACCGAACCGCTCGATATCGTACATAGGAGTAAGACTAGCCAATATTTCTATATCACAACCATTACAACTGGTTGCATCATAATGAATTATCCATGGTGATTTAGTAACAAACGACATAAGCTAGCCTCGTAAAAACATCTCTAAAATCAGAAAATTACCAAAAGCAAAAACCAAAGTCACAACCCAAGAAGATTTCAAAGTATATAACCACTTGGTGCGCGCAAAAGCATTATCGATTACAATCTCAAAGAAATATGCTAATAAAGCTATAATAACTCCAACTACAGGAATAGTAGCAAAAAACAAATACACTAAACCTAAAATCAAAACTGTTTCATACCAATGCGCTATCTCGATTAATGCCATAGCACTTCCGGAGTACTCAGTAGTAATACCTTTAACAATTTCTTGATGCGCATGATGTGATGTCGATAAATCAAATGGCGATTTGCGCAGTTTGATCGTCAAAACATATAAAAGCCCAATAAACATTCCTGGAAGATAAATTAATAGTGGTTTGGGAAAACTAGCGATATCTGCCACATAAAAACTTTTTGCGACAACTCCCATACCAATTACACAAAATAATATCATCGGCTCATAAGCCATAATTTGGATCAGTTCACGATGTGCACCAACATGGCTAAAAGGTGAGCTCCCTTTGAATGCAGCTAAAACAAAAAATATAGCAGCAAGCGTAAAGGCAAAAATAGTTAGTAAAATATCACCACCAGTAAAAAATAATACCCCGGTAAAAACCATAAAAATAAGATAAAATATTATATAAAGATTTTGTGTATGCCTAACAACCAGGTTCTCTTTGGCAAAGAGTTTCATAACATCGTAAAATGGTTGTAGTAATGGCGGACCAAAACGGCCTTGCAAGCGCGCAGTAATTATGCGATCAAACCCAGTAATTAAACAACCTACAACTGGAGCCAAAATAATAAATAATAGTGCCTTTATAACGAATGCCATGGAATCACACTCACTGCCATTAAAATAATAGTTAACCAAGATAGGAATATTCCCCAACGATTAAGGGTAGTCTCATTAAAACTGTTTTCCAAATAATAGTTGCTAAAAGTATATTCTTGAGTCGCTCCTAAAGAATTTATAAAAGTATTGCATTGGTCCGCATTTGCTCCGCTAAGATAAGAATCAACCATATGTACTCGCTTTGAACGCTTAACAAATGGCAAACTGAAACCAAATAAAAATATTAAACCCATCATTATAATCATGATAGTAATATTTCCTGCACCGAGCGTTCCAAATTCACCATAAACATTAAAAACGTATGGTTCAACTAAATAATTAGAAAACGCTGGGAATAACAAACAAACTGCAATAGTTAAAAAAGCTAAAGTATAAAGTGCAGACCATTCATATTTTGAAATATGTTGTTCAATACTGGTTCTGGGCTCTAACACAGTTAAGATCTTACCCATCCATTTAACCCAGAAAAATAAGGTTGCGGCACCACCAAATACTATTAACACGATGAATCCTGGCACACTGTTAATTAATGCTACTATAACTGCCCATTTGCTTATTAACATACCAAATGGTGCTAAAAACATACCAGCCATACCAATCAACATCATCCAAGCGACATTTGGCATTGCTTGAATTAACCCATCCATCGATTCAACATTACGGCTGCCAGATTTATGTTCTACTACACCAACGCATAGGAACAACAATCCTTTCGCAATAGCGTGAAACACAATTAATAAAATCCCTGCCCATAGAGCTTCATAGCCACCAATACCGGCGCAGAGTACAATCAACCCTAAATTAGCAATAGTAGAGTAAGCCAAAATACGCTTTGCATCACTTTGGGAAATAGAAATAAAGGAAGCAACTAAAAAAGTTACCCCGCCAACAGTTGCAACAGCAAGACCTACAGAAGAATTTACATAAACTGCAGAAAGCTTGATTAAAAGATATACACCTGCTTTTACCATAGCGCTAGAATGTAATAGTGCTGAAACAGGAGTTGGTGCAACCATAGCACCTACTAACCAAGAAGAAAATGGTAACTGTGCAGATTTAGTTAGCCCACCAAGGCTCATCCCTACTAAAGGAATTAAAATTAGTCCTTTATCCAACATTAGCATTTTATCTAGCTCAATAACTCCAGTAGTAGCATAAAGATAAATGATGCCAAAAACAAAACACAAGCCACCAAATAAGTTCATCAATAATGCTTTAAATGAATTGTTAATAGAGATTTCATCGCGCTTATAACCAATCAATAAAAATGAGCTTAAAGTAGTAATTTCCCAAAAGAAAAATAACCACAAAAGATTATTTGCGAATACGATTCCAAACATGGCTGATAAGAACGCAAATAATATAAAAAAGAAAAAAGGACGACGATCTTTGAATTCGGGATGATGCTCATGAAACTCTTTCATATAACCAAGCGCATGCACACAAATAAGTGTTCCAATAACGCCTATAATTAATGTCATCACCAAAGAAAAGTTATCAATAAATAAATTATGATTTGCTTTGACGCTAGAACCGTAGTGAATTTCAAATACTAGCATTAAAATAGTTTGAATAACGGCTAAAGTTAAAACTCCATATTTGCGATGCTTGATGCTTAACCAAAAGATAACTGCAGCAAAGAAAAGCTCAGCATAAAAAATTACTTGATCAAATAGCTCACTTGGTGCGTTAAAAAATTGATCTTTTCCCGATAATTTAAGTACGGTAAGAAAAAGAGAAGCAGCAACAATAAGTAATGAAGAAGAAACTACGACAATTTTTCTTAAAGTATTGTTGGTTACAAACAAAAGCGATAAAGCTGTTGCAAAGGGCAAAGCTATCAAAAATGTCATTAAATTTAACACGTTATCCTCTATTGAATTGTAAATCCAGTTTGACTGGATTGAATTATAGTAAGAAAAAAACAAATTGCAAGGAAATTGAAATTTTCTTCAATGCGCGGTTTTGAAATGTTTACTACGGTATTGACTAAAATACAATTAATAATATCTTTTGCTGCATTATTTAAAAAT
>JAMCWR010000049.1:12618-26019 GCA_023480665.1 Gammaproteobacteria bacterium | reverse complement strand
TAGATCCGCGCCGCGTTGTGCGCGAGTTCTGCCACCACGCCCTTGCCCACGTCCACCACCGAACATGCCACCAAAAATATCACCGAAAACATCTTCCATTCCAGCAAAACCACTAAAGTCAAAACCTCCTGCACCGCCACCCATGCTTGGATCAACACCTGCGTGGCCAAATTGATCATAAGCAGCACGTTTTTTATCATCAGAAAGAATTTCGTAAGCTTCGCGGCATTCTTTAAATTTTGCTTCAGCTGTTTTATCATTCGGATTGCGATCCGGATGATACTTCATCGCTAAGCGCCGAAAAGCTTTTTTAATCTCTTCTGCGGAAGCTGTTTTAGCAACCCCGAGAATTTCGTAATAGTCTTGTTTTGTCATAGTTTTTTAAAAGCTTAATTCTTAATTTTTTAATGGCATTGTTGCATAATTATTTAAATGCTTCCTCTTTGCCGGCAATGTGGAGCGATAGCACTCGGTATTTTTAAATTGCTTCACCAGCCTAGGGTGATGAGCTACGAAGTAGCGAAGAGCCCTAGGTAAAAAAATGCACCACACAAAAAAACCTAGCTACAACGTAGCGACAAGCCGTTCAAAATTTGTTTACCGCATGCCGCTGCGTTGCAGCTAGATTGTTGGGTGAGACTCTTTCCCTAGGCCTCCTCGCGACGGAGTCGCTCGTCGACCTAGGCTGGTGAAGCAATCAAAAATACCGAGTATTATCGCACAACAAACCGGCAAAGAGGAAGCATTTAAATAATTACGCAACAACGCATTCTTAATTATCTTTTGTCCTCGTCAACCTCAGTATACTCGGCATCAACTATATTTTCTTTGCCTGGTTCTTTGGTTTCAGTTTTATTCTCAGTTGTTTGCTCAGCTTGTGCTGCCTGCCCCTCTTGCGACTTCTTAGCATAAACACGTTCTGCCATTTTAGAAGAAGCATCTACCAAATCTTTGGTCTTAGCTTCAATCGCGTCTTTATCATCAGATTTTAATGCATCTTTCAACGCATCGATTGCAGCTTCAATCTTAGATTTTTCGTCAGCTTGAATTTCACCGCCCAAATCTTGCATAGCTTTATTAGTTGCATGAATCAAGCTATCAGCATGATTACGCGCAGCTACTAATTCCTGGAATTTGCGATCAGCTTCTTTATTTTCTTCAGCATCACGCACCATACGTTTAATTTCTTCTTCACTCAAACCGCTTGAAGCTTTAATCACAATTGATTGCGCTCTGCCAGTTGCTTTATCTTTAGCAGAAACATGCAAGATACCATTTGCGTCGATATCAAAAGTAACTTCGACTTGTGGAACACCACGCGGAGCTGGCGGAATATCTGCTAAATCAAATCTGCCTAAAGATTTATTTTGTGATGCCATTTCGCGCTCACCTTGTAACACATGAATAGTAACCGCAGTTTGGCCATCAGCAGCAGTAGAAAATACCTGTGAAGTTTTTGTCGGAATGGTAGTATTTTTCTCAATCAACTTGGTCATCACACCGCCCAATGTTTCGATACCAAGAGAAAGCGGCGTAACGTCTAATAACAACACATCTTTAACTGTTCCAGCTAAAACTCCAGCTTGAATTGCTGCACCAATTGCAACAGCTTCGTCTGGGTTAACATCACGGCGTGGCTCTTTACCAAAAATTTGTTTAACAATATCTTGAACTTTCGGCATGCGTGTTTGACCGCCGACCAAAATTACTTCATTAATATCTTCAACTTTAACGCCAGAATCTTTAATTGCAGTTTTGCAAGGTGCAATAGTGCGTTCTAATAAATCTTCAACCAAAGATTCAAGTTTCGCTCTAGTTAAGCGAATATTAAGATGTTTTGGCCCTGAAGCATCAGCAGTAATATATGGCAAATTAACATCGGTTTGTTGGGTTGAAGAAAGTTCAATCTTAGCTTTTTCTGCCGCTTCTTTTAAGCGCTGTAGAGCCAAAGGATCATTATGTAAATCGATACCAGATTCTTTTTTAAATTCTTGCGCTAGAAAATCGATAATGCGCATATCAAAATCTTCGCCACCTAAGAAAGTATCACCATTGGTTGCGAGAACTTCAAATTGATGCTCACCATCAACCTCTGCAATCTCAATAATAGAAATATCAAAAGTTCCACCACCAAGATCATAAACTGCGATTTTGGTGTCTCCCTTTTTCTTATCCATACCATAAGCAAGCGCTGCGGCGGTAGGTTCGTTGATAATGCGTTTTACTTCAAGGCCTGCAATGCGCCCCGCATCTTTGGTGGCTTGACGTTGTGAATCGTTGAAATATGCTGGAACGGTAATAACTGCTTCTTTAACCTCTTCACCCAAGAAACTTTCAGCTGTTTTCTTCATCTTAATTAAAACTTCAGCTGATATTTGTGGCGGAGCTTGCTTTTTACCATGTACATCTACCCACGCATCGCCATTATCTGCTTTAACAATTTTGTAGGGAACCATCTTAACATCGCGCTGTACTATCTCATCGCCAAATTTACGCCCTATCAAACGCTTAATCGCATATAAAGTATTAAATGGGTTGGTTACAGCTTGACGCTTTGCCGGCTCACCAACAACAATCTCGTCGTCTTTGGTATAAGCAACAATAGATGGCGTGGTACGATGGCCTTCACTATTTTCGATTACACGAACATTACCACTAGCTTCTAAAACTGCTACACAGGAGTTAGTTGTGCCTAAATCAATACCAATTATTTTATTTTTTGCCATAAATATTTTCTCCAATAATTTTTATATAGAAATATATATGGGGCAATTTTCTATAATTTCAAGGGCAAATTATTTTGTGCCAAACAAACGGTCACCAGCATCACCAACGCCTGGCAAGATATAAGCTTTTTTGTTTAGCTCACGATCAAGACTTGCAGCATAAATAGGAACATCTGGATAAGTTTTAAAAACTTTTTTCACCCCTTCGGGGGCAGCAACTAGACAAACCAAAGTAATTTTTTTAACGCCAGCTTCTTTCAATTTTTCAATCGCAGCAACTGCTGAGCCACCGGTTGCAAGCATGGGATCACAAATAAAAAAATGGCGATCTTTACTATGTGAAGGGATTTTAAAATAATATAAATGCGGTTTAAACGTTTTTTCGTCACGATAAAGTCCAATATGCCCTACCCGAGCAGACGGCATTAAGGTTAAAAATCCATCTACCATACCAAGACCGGCGCGCAATACAGCAAGTACAACTGGTTTTTTCCCAGCCAACACTGGGCATTCACACTTTTCTAATGGGGTTTCTATGGCACGTAAAGTCATGGGTAAATTTTTCGTGGTTTCATAAGCTAATAACATGCTTATTTCACCTACTAGAGCTTTAAAGTCTTTTTTATTAGTGTTTAGATCACGTAATACAGTAAGTTTATGCTGTATTAATGGATGGCATACTTCGTAAAAATTCAAAAAAATTGGGTGTCTTTTTATAGTCATTGTTGGTCACTACCTTTTAAATTATGTTTTTTCCATGCAATAGCATCGCGTAAATAGCAAGGCAAAGCTTCTTCAGGATTAATAAGCTTACCTGCTCGATAATCTTCAGCAGCAAGCTTTGTTACAAATTGTGCTTCTGGATAATTATAGCTGATAATTTTCTCTAAAGTACACCTACGTTGCAAAATATTATGATAAATTTCCCAACCCGTACCAATTTTATGCCAGGTATCAAGTTGTTCTGGTAACAAAAGCTCTTCAGGTTTTTGTAAGCTATCTGGTGCCACCACTTGCATCAAGCCATCTGCATCAAGAGCATATTGAGCTGTATAAACCTCATTAACTCTTGCATCTTGCACTACAAATGCCTTATTTACTGCATGTTTTTCCCAAGCGCCTTGAGCCAATACGCGTAACGATGAAACTTTAATAACTGGCAAATTTACACCATATGCCAATCCTTGCACGAGACTAGCAGCCAAACGTACTCCAGTAAAACTACCAGGACCTGAACCAAATGCAATTGCATTCATATCTTTTAATTGCAAATTCGCCGCTAATAAAAGTGAATTTATCATAGGCAAAATAAGTTTACTATGCTCTTTGGGCGCAAGCGCAAAAGAAGACGAAATAGCATCGCCTAACATTAAAGCGGCAGAGCATGCATCAGTAGAAGTTTCAATGGCTAAAATTTTCAACATCTTCGGTAATCATTCCATCACAAATTTTCACGATACGTTTGGCATTTGCAGCAAAATTATAATTATGTGTAACCATGATTAAGGTTTTGCCTTTTTGATGTAACTCAGCAAATATTTTAACAACTTCTTCGCCAGATTTACTATCCAAATTTCCGGTTGGTTCATCAGCAAGAATAATTTCAGGATCAGTAATTAATGCCCGTGCTATCGCAACGCGTTGCTGTTGCCCCCCAGATAATTCATTGGCACGATGTTTTAAATGATGTTCTAAACCTAGGCGCGTTAAAATATCTTGGGCCAAACGCTTGCGTTCAGTTTCTCTTGTGCCACGATAAACCAAAGGCAAGGCAACATTATCAATAATATTTAGTTGTGGTAATAAATTAAACTTCTGAAACACAAATCCAATAGTGTGATTACGAATACGTGCCAACTCATTACTTGATAAACCACTAACTTCAGCACCATTTAGTATGTAACTTCCTGAACTTGGAGTAGAAAGGCAACCGATAATTTGCATTAAAGTTGATTTACCTGAACCAGACGGCCCAAGAATAGCAATATATTCACCGCGCTTAATCTGTAAATTAATTTCACGCAAAGCAACATAACTAATCTGTCCTGTATGATATGTTTTGCAAATATTTTGTAATTGGATCAATGCATTATTCATAGGTTAAAGCCTCAGCTGGATCGATTTTTGCGGCAGAACGTGCTGGGAAAAATCCGGCAAAAAAACCTACCAACCCTAAAATTATTATTACCACTGTAAGTACTGAGAATGACAGCACTGGCTCAGGCTTGCCAATTGCATCAATTAGTTTACCCTGCAATGGAATTAAGCGGATTAAATAAATCACGAGTAGCGTTATTATTATTCCTATACTACCACCAATTACAGCTGCTACTAATGATTCGATTATATAATGCGACAAAATTTGCCACTTAGTCGCTCCTAAAGCCATACGCGTACCAATTTCGCGAGTTGCACGGCTCACGGAAGCATACATCACATTTGCAATACCAACCCCAGCAATTAACAAAGTAAGGCTGCCCACAATACCAAGAAAAATTTGCATACCGAAAAAAAATTTATTTACCTGCTGCTGATCTTTTGCTAAATCGGAAAAATTTACTACCGCAGCATCTGTCGGATCAGCCGCATGATTTAAGGCAATAATCTTCTGTATCTGTTTTTGAGTTTGTTCTAGCAAATTAATATTAGCATAATACACTGCAATATTACTCACATATTGTGGATTAGTCAGAAGTTCATAAGTAGTTACTGGAATCCAATTAAGCCGTGAATCTGGAGCACTTGAAGTGTGAAGCTCTGACTTTTTTTGCATCACTCCTACAACTAAAAATAATTTATCGCCGAGAGTAATTATTTTCCCAACAGCTTCATCTGGATTAGTAAATAATAATTTTGCGGTCATACTGCCTAAAACAATCACGGAACTTTTGTTTTGAACATCTACCGCATTAATAAATCTTTCTTTTGCACCGAGAGAAATGTTATGAATTGTTGCATAATCAGGAGTAACCGCAAATAACATCGCCGTGGTTTTTTTCTCGCGATAACGCATGTCGGCGCTAAAACTATATTGAGCAGAAGCACTTATTACATTGGGAATATTTTTTATACTCAAAACATCATGCATGGTTAATTTAATTTTGGTATTGGAAGGTAATCCATGATAATTTTTTGTCGTGTAACCTGCAGATACTGTTAATAAGTTATTTCCAGCATTTGCCATAGTTTTTGCAAAATTTACTCGTAACCCTTCACCAATTGCAAGCATAATGGCAATAGAAAATGTACCCCAAGCAATAGCGAGAATCGTTAAAATGATTCTAGTTTTCTCGTAAAATAGTTCTGAAATAATTTCACGTATTTGCATAAAAACCAATTAATAATTAAAAATGAAGAATTAAGAATGTAAATTGTTTTTATTTATTTTTAAATATTAGCCTTATTGCCTAATTAATCATTTCCCTACACATAAAATTTTAACATACTTTCTTGTGGGCGGGTTTGTGTTAGAAATACTGCAATTAAATAGAATCTAGATTTGGAAATACTACCGCGATTTTATAAATTTCATCTGAAACCTGCCCGTTTAATTTGTGCCACTGCGCGGGCGGGTTTCTGCAGCATCTAATAAACCGAATTAAATTTTACAAATCTAGATTCTATTAAACCTCCATACTTATAGCACAAACCCGCCCCTACATTTAATTCCCGCAACAATCTATTCTTAATTCTTAATTCTTAATTATCATACATCACTCTGTCAATGCTTCAACAGGGTCCATTAGCGCAGCACGCCGCGCCGGAAAAAATCCCGCAACTAATCCAACTAAAGCCAAAATAAAAACTGTCGCAATTAATGAAGCATTAGAGATTACTGGATTTCCAAGCCAATCAGGCAGGTGAACTTGATGCAGTATTATGGTTACCAAATAAGAAAAAATAATTCCAATACCGCCACCCACAGCAACCAAAACCAATGCTTCAGATAAAAGTTGCAATAATATATCTAAGTTAGTAGCACCTATCGCCTTGCGCACTCCTATTTCACGAGTACGTTCAGTTACAATAACAAACATGATATTTGCTACACCTATGCTGCCAACCGCTAAAGTCATGCTGCCACAAAATCCCAAAAAAATCTGAATTGCAATAAAAAACCAACGCATAAATTGAAATACTTTATTAGTATTAAATGTTTGAATTGCAGTCTTGTCATTTTTATCAAAATGATATTTGTTCGCAAAATAACTGCGTAATGTCTGCTCAAACTGCGTTGCATCCACTTCAGGGTTAGGCATCACAAAAAACACCTGAACATATTTCGTAGGAAATAAAGCTAGATACACATTATGTGGAATAATAGCCGCGTCATCATAATCATCATGACCGCCAGATAGTGGCTTCTGAATAATACCAACTACCGTAAATGGTACTGTATTTAGTAATATAGTTTTATGAAGAGCTGGCGCATTATGAAACAATTTGGTTTTAAGTTTGTTACCAAGCACTAGCACATGTGCATTGTTAGTAACATCAGCGGCATTAAAAAACCGCCCTCCTGATTCAAGTTTGATTTTACGTAAAGTTAAAAAATCAGGAGTAGCACCAGTAACAATAAATTTCTGCTCTTTGCCATTAAAACTTGCAACAGTATCCGTTTCTAACATTGGCGAAATTAATTTAATGCTTGGAAGCACGTGACGTAGATTGTTAATTACATTAATCGCAAAATATATCGGTTGACCTTTAGGATAACCATGATAAGAGATACTTGTTTTGTCACTCCAAACAAAAAAAGAACCGTCAGTGATATCCATCATATTTTTCATGCTAGCGCTCTGGAATCCAGTACCTAAAGCTAATAACAAAGCCACCGCAAAAGTACCAAAAGCAATACAAGAAACAGCCAAAAAGGAACGCAACTTATGTTGTAGCATGTCATAAAGTAGCGAATAAACCACTAGAACTCCGTGGTAACTGTTGTATCAGGTTTATCGATAACTTGATCGCCGAGCTTTAACCCTGATTTAATTTCGACATTAATGCTATCGGTTAAACCAATCTCTACTGGTTGTTGCTTCGGATCTTTTTTGCCTTTAACTGGTAACAGGACATATGGTTTGTCATTTTTAAATTGAATCACCCGCATTGGCAGTAACAACACATTATCCACATGTTGCAAATTAATGGTAGCTGTTGCTGAATATCCAGAACGTAGAATTAAATCTTTAGGAAATTGGAGCGCAGTAATTTCAACTTTGAACCCTACATTAAATGGAGAATTACTACTTAGAGTAGCTGAAGAACTAGCCACTCCTTGCGCAGTATTCTCTTTATCTGACTGCAGAGCGATTCGCGTAACAGTCCCAGTAATAATTTTATCAGGCACTGAACCAATTTTGATTTCTGCTGGCAATCCAAGTTTAATCTTTGAAACATCCATTTCATCAACCAACCCTTGAAACATTAGATCGTGCATGTCAGCCATAGAAAGCAAAGCAGTAGCAGATTGCGCGGAGCTTATAGAAATTACCGGATCACCAACATCAACGTTACGGCTCAAAATATAACCATCAATTGGACTAAGCACAATATTAGCAATATTTTTACCGCCAACTTTTGTTTCACCACGATCAAGCAGCGCAAGTTTTTGTGAGGCAAGTATGCGTCTAATTCTTGCTGAATTATGGGTTTTTTGCACCGCAAGATATTCACCAAAATTTGGAGTAATTAGTCTAGCTTTTAAGGCTTTTTCATAACGCGCCAAATCAAGCTCAGAGTTTTTCTCTAGCAAAGTTGCATCTGCTAACTCTTGATAAGTAGCTGCATAATCAGCTGGATCTGGAGCAGGCTTTACTTTAAGCAAAGGAGTATTTTTATTTACGTACTCGCCTTCGGAATGATAAATAGCCTCAACCGTGCCATTAATTTGTGATTTTACTATACTAGAGTGCAGCGGCTTAATATAACCAACTGCTTCAGCATGTGAAGTAAGAGAACCCTTTGTTACTGCAACCAGCGCTAAATCTTTAGGCGTGCTTGAATGAAAAAAAAACCAATAGCCTGCGATTAGAAGGAGTAAAATACCAATAAATACAGTCTTTTTTCTCATTTTCTTTCCTGCAACTTTATAGCAAAAGTTGCATTTTGTAATCGCGCATAGCCATAAGTATTAATGCCGCTATAAACAAATCCTTGTTGCCATAGTGGCGAATAATTGATGGTCACCGAACCGAGTTTTTTTGCCATATCGTAACGGCTTGGATCAATAAATAAAGTATTGCCTTTATAGCAAGAACGCAAGTTAATGCTCTTCTCATTCTCTGTAGAGAAAAGCTTTACCTCCGTACACTCATCTTGGTTAACATTAAAAGCAGCTGGTTTAAAAATTTGCCAATTAATAAATGGTTCCATCAAAGCTTTCCCATCACTAACTTGCACCACAAGATAAGTTGGCGCTAGCTTATCAGATTTTTTCTCATGCTTCGCTGCAGCAATGTTTTCAGCGTTAATCTTGCGGTAATTATCCAAAATAGCTTGCTGCTTCTCTTGGCTGTAACTATGCCACTCACCAGCAGCAATACCTAATTCACTAGGCGTTGTACTACAACCAAAAAGAGCAAACAAACTTGCTAAATATACTACACGCAAACAGGATTTCGAGAGTAGCACAGATAGACCCGAGCAGTTTGGGAATTCCGCGAGGCGGCGACGAGCGAGCCACCGGAGTTTATGCGGTATTAAATGAGGATGGCGAGCGAGGAAGCCAACAAAGCGGAAAACCAAAATGCGAAGGGTATATAGTAAATTACCGCAATTTTTGTGCATATACTAGTCCGCATCAACCGGAGCATCTGGCTCACTACTAATTATTGCCGAAGGATCGGCTGCACCTGATTTATCATCGTTAAGACCAGGAATTGATGTGTCAACATCAGCTGGAGCAGAGTCAGAAGATGGTCCTTCACTAGAAGCAGCAGGCGGCAGTGCAGCTGCGTTATTATCAGTCGGATTCATGGAAGCAGCACCGGCATCAGATGGATTCTGTGCTGGAATTCCTGCCTGAGGTTGTATCTGTGTTGTCGGTGCTGAAGGGGTAAGCATAGAATTTGGATTAGTAGAATCTTCTGCATATACCGCCTGAAAACTAATTAAACCAAGTAAAACTGCAGATAATAATATTTTGTTACGCATTATAACCTCCATTATTTATATTTGGGTCTGTGACAATTCTACTAAAGCGAATTGTCAACAGCCCCCCGTTAACCATTAAACAGTAATCTCTTCAATATTCTCATTAAAAGCACAAAACCTTGCAGCAGTAAACAACCAATCGCCAAGGCGGTTTAAATAAATCGCTATAAATTCAACACTACGGCTTTTATGCGCTTCGATTAAACGAAAAGCCGCCCGCTCAGCTCTGCGACAAACACTCCGCGCTAAATGCAAACGTGACGAATTTTCTCCACCACCTGGTAAAATAAACTTTTTTAATACTGGTAATTGCGCATTTAATGCATCAATCAACTCCTCTAACTGGGAGATAGCCTGAAAACCTAGTGATTCTTTGCTTCCAGAAATCAAATGTGACCCCATGGTAAAAAGCCCACGCTGAATTGAGTAGATTTGCTTCAACAAATCTTGCATATCACTTCGACATAAAGATTCAGCAGCAAAACCTAAAAACGAATTTAGCTCATCAAGCGAGCCATATAACTCAATCAACTCAGAAGTTTTCTTAACACGCTTCCCTTCAATAGTAGCTGTAATGCCATAATCCCCAGTTTTTGTATATATTTTTGCCATAATTGAATTATTGCCCTTCTACATCTTTCGCTACGCTTTCATTAATCTTAACTTTTGCCTTATGCATTAATCCACGGGTAAACAAACTATAAGTGTACTCACCCATACTAACCTGCAAATCTTTTCCTACGTCCTGTAATTGGTCTGCTCGCATAGTATTTGCTGCATCACGATAGACTTGTTTAAGCTGTACCACAGCATAAGCATCATTAGCTAATACAGTGGTAACAATTGCAGTTTTAGCATCTTCTGGTGGTGTTAGAGCAAAGGCAGCTTTAGCAATGTTATTCTCTACTCCAGATTCATTACGAGCTGATCTTGATATACTATGCCATGCTAAATTATATTTAACACTTAAATCATGCACGCTTTTACCACTTTCAAGCAACCCTTGAATTTCTTTGGCAAGATCGGCGACTTTTTGCGCTGTTGCAGCTTGTTTTAACCGACTACCTACAATAGCTTTTACTTTAGCAAAAGGAATTGCGGCTGCTGGAACATGCTCTTTAATACGTAACACTACTACTTCCCCTGCATGTAATTCAATTGGACTACTATTATAATTTTGCTTTAAAACCGTATCACTAAAAGCAGCCTTAATGATTTTGGGATCAGCTAATATCCCTGTCTTTGCTCCATCTTTAGTAACAAGCGGCGTAGTTTTTACCGCAAGATTTAAAGCATTTGCTGCAGGAACTAAACTATCAGAGTTAGTATAAGTTAAATCAGCGAGTTTATCACTCTGTTCGGCAAATAACTGCATGAGCTGTTGATGCATATAAGTTTTCTTAATTTTGTCAGCAATTTGTGCGTACTCTTGCGATTTTGCTGGAGTAATAGCAATTATCTTAACTAAGTTCATGCCTTCTTTAGTGCGAAAAGGCTCAGAAATTTGGCCAACCGAAAGTTTTTCAATAGTACTTGCAAAATCTGCCAACATTTCATTTCGAACCATCCAAGATAAAGTTCCAGAAGATCCAGCTAACTTATTAAAGTCTTCTCCGGCACGTGCTCGCGTAGCTATAGAATTAAGTTCGGCTTGAATTTTAGCAACAGTAGCTGCATCTGCGTTTTGTGGTACAGGTATTACCATTTTTGCGATCTGCCATTTTTTTGGCGAAGAAAACATATCTAAATGCTCTTGATAATATTGTTTTAATTGCGCTTCAGATGGCTTAATTTGTTTTTGTAAATCATCGGCAGATAATTGGAGATAAACAAGGCTGATTTTTTCTGGACTCATAAAATCAGCTATGTGATCGTGATAATATTTTTGTTCCTCTGCAGCACTAATTGTAACCTGCTGATTGAAAATATTGGGGTTAATAATAAAATAGCCAAAATCACGTTTTTGATTTAACAACTGTTTCGCATAATCAAGCTCATTGGGCAAAATAAAGTCACTGGTGACAATCCCCATTTGTAATTGCGTTACAATTAATGAATGCTTCATCTCATCAATAAAATCCTTTTCCGAATATCCAAGATTAGCCAGCGCATCATTAAACCGCTCCATAGAAAACTTCCCGTTACTCTGGAATACAGGTAATGCGGCAATCGCAGAATTTAATTGAAACGCTCCAATACCCATTCCCATTTTTTGAGCCGCAGAATTAATAACAGTAGATTTAATAAGTTCTTGCAGCACTTCCTGTTTTATTCTTGCTTGTATTTGTTGATCAAGAGAAAATGCAGAGCCTAAATTTAGCATCTGCATGCGTTTTGCCCGCTCATAGGCAATATGTAGTTCATTCTGCGTAATTTCAACACCATTAACTTTCGCCACCTCACGAGTAGCACTGTCGCCTTTGAGATAATTTTGAATTCCCCACAAAGCAAAAGTAATAGCAATCAAACCAACAATTGCTCCAGCAATAATCCCTTGAGTTTTTTCACGCATGCTTTGCAACATAGCATCTGCTCCAAAAATTTTAGTTGTGAGATGATAACTGGAAAAATTAAGAAAATAAAGAGATTGTGGCTTTATACCTTAGCATGAAAACTTGGTTTATCTTTTTCTTCTTTAGACTCAATAGGCATTGGAGTGGTAACCGAGGCTGGTTGTGGAGTTGTCCCGATAGGAGTTGTCATACTAGGAGCAGCTGAGGTCGAAGCCTCATTCGCAGCTTGAGCCACGCCTAAAAACTGACTATAGCAAGAACGCGACAATACCCTTGATATAATTTCATTTAGAACTTTTGAAGTAGCTTCATCTAGCTTGCTAAAATCAAATCTGCAATCGATGGTCATATCTGGCAATATAGGGCTATTACTTCCTTGTAGCACAGAAAATAAACTATGAATTGCAGCCGAATTAAATCTTCGCAGATTTAAAAATATTTCTTTGCATATAGGATGCAGCAATTGATAGATTACAGAGATATTGCCTTTAATTGCTAGTAGATTAGCCTTAAATGACACTTGGCCTGCAGTTTTCATCACAGGAATATCTTTATGATCACTAGGATTAAGTTTTGATTTAGAAGCTCGTTGAAAAATTGCTATGAGTTGCGGCAATGCCTCACTCCTCCATATACAAAAAGGATTCTGTGCGTCACAGTCGCAGTAGTCTTCGTATAGTTCTACCCTGGATGTTGTATCAGGTATAGATTTTATTTCTCCCTGAGAAGAAACTCTAGATATAAACTCGCACATCTCAGGATCCTTATCTTTAGCTTCAATCTCATAGATACCATCAACCACATTGAAAAAAGTCTCAACGTAGAGCATTATACTATTTCGGCCTAACAATTGTTTTCCTTCAGAATCTCGTGCGATAATATCAATAAAATTAGAACTTTAAGCTCATGTTCGGGACATGATGATGTGGTGGCTCACATTCAGTTTGATTCTTTGTCTGATTTTACTAATTTTATTGATATTATCGCACGAGATTCTGAAGGAAAAC
>JAMCWR010000049.1:0-12608 GCA_023480665.1 Gammaproteobacteria bacterium | reverse complement strand
TAATATCAATAAAATTAGTAAAATCAGACAAAGAATCAAACTGAATGTGAGCCACCACATCATCATGTCCCGAACATGAGCTTAAAGTTCTAATTTTATATTCCCATAATAGATAAATTAAAAGCAGAATTTTGATATCAATACCGCTATCTATATGATCAAAAGGAGTAACCAAACTTAACGGATGCCCTCGTGAGGTAAATGTTTCTGGTATAATTGTGACAGCAGTATTAGCGGCGTCACGTAACATGGTCTTAATCATCAAAATATCTTTTGCAATCGCCAAACATTTAATTTCCAATTGTGAGGTTTTTGCTTCTTTTGCTTCGATTGACGAACTTTGTGCGATTTGTCTCTCAAGGTTATATGATGAGGTAAGGATACGTTGCGCTAACAAGGATGATAATTCTTCGCGATCAGGATTACTTAAGTTTGCGTAGCTACGGGACAGTGGATATATAAGTAACCATATTTTTTTTGATGCTACAAGCCTAAAAAAATGGAATCCACCAGGGTTTTCAACAATGCCCTTCACTTCATTTAGGAAGGTAATTTGATCCTCTGGTGCAATTTGCGAGAATATCTCTCCTATTTGCCGATATAGCCGATGTAAAAATGCTTGTTCTAAAGGCATAAGATTTTCTTAGTAGTTACCCAAAACATACCCTTCATATCAAAACTGGCGGTTTTAAAAGCAAATTTGAGCTTATTACCGCCAGGTGGCAAACTATACTAATTAACTATGCCCGGTACCAGTAGTATCTTGTTCGGTTGTTTGCTCAGGTATGTCAGTACACAATTTTTTGTAAACTTCATCCCGATACACCGGAATGTCTTTTGCCGCATCTATACCTACACGAACCTGGTTGCCTCTAATACCTAAAACAATAAGCGTAACTTTATTGTCCCCTTTACCAATTATTATTGATTTACCCGCACATCTTGAAAGGATCAACATAATTTTTCTCCTTAATTAAAAATATGTTAAAATTCTGGAAAACAGGGAAACATGCGAGGTTTGCAGCAAAAGTAATTACTATATGACAACTGATAGATTTGATTATAACGTCAAACATTCCCTATTCACCTAACTTTTTAGCAAAGGTTAGTAGCACTTTCACACAATTTAGGTATACTTCAATAAAATTAAATTGCGGGAGGCTTTTACCCTTAAACTTTTTATAACTTACTAAATATCCAGTTATATATTTTAGCGGGCCAAGAACAAATGTCAACTTTTTTACTATGTTTTTTATTAAAAATTTTTTGCTATTGCAAAATTTAATATAAATAATGTATTTTTGTTCAAAAAATGAACACACAAAAAACCTACATAAAAAAAATTACTATACTTGATGACAAATCATCTCCAGCCGCGAGAGCCATACGGCTAAAGATGGTTCGACATCTCGCAAATCTTTCACGCAAAGAACTGTGCTCACTATGCAAAATCAACATACATACGCTAATAGGATGGGAAGTAGCACGCTTTGGAGGGCTGCCACTAGACGGCGCTGAAAAAATAATTGCTGGTGTTGCTGAAAAAGGAGTGCAATGTACCTTAGATTGGCTAATACATGAAATTGGAGCTGGTCCAACAGTCGTAACAGATTATATTACAGCAAAAATCGACTCCAAGAAAAAAGAACAAGAGATTAATAGCCTCCACAATAATAAACAACCCATTACCGAGCTAGTTTTGTTCCGCAAACAATATAGCGACGCCATTTCATTGCAAATTGCAGATGATGGCATGAGTCCATTTTATAATGAAGGCGATTATGTTGCAGGAGTTAAACAGTATGGCACAACTATCCAGTCTGCAGTTGGGCAAGATTGCATCGTACAATGTAGTAATGGTCAGATTCTTCTAAGAAACTTGCGCTTAGGAACAGAACCAGGAAAGTATACGCTGGTATGCACCAATCCACAGACCAAGGTTAGTAACCCAATTTTGTATAATATAGAAATTACTAGTGCGGCTAAAGTAGCCAGGGTTTATCGAAATATTAAATTGCTGTAACTTTTTTCACATCACGGTATTGCAATCTGAATGATAATTAAATATCGTAGTTATAGGCATTAGTTTAGGATTAACGATCATGGAAAAAACTATACTCGCTGATAAAATGCATAAAGCTAGAGGAATACTTCTGATAGCTAGTAACTATATTGAATCCGAAGAGAACGAGATCAACAATAATACTCTTGCAATCAACCCAAGTAAGATTAAATGCTTTTGCTCTCAAATAACAAAAGCGCTTCAGGAGGTTGAAAGTTTAATTAAGGAAATTGAACATGATACCAACTGAGCTACTTTGTTATTATCCAACCAATGTTGCCATAATTGATGATAGTGATTCTTTTCTCGATATGATCAATGACAAACTTGATCCAAAACAACCGCGCCAACTCTATAATAATCCAATTGAAGCTTTGCAAAAAATTAATAATAAAAAATTCAATACTGAGTTAAGCAGTATAATAAAAAGTATACCAATTGAAGATGTCGATGAATTATCCACCACTGACTACGCTATTAATAGTTTAATTAACGTTGATTTGAAGCAACTGCATAACGAAATTTATAATAAAAACCGATTTGACCGCATCTCGGCTATTTTAATCGATTATCAAATGGCGCAAATGAATGGCCTGGAGTTTTGCCGTAAATTAACCGACAAAACAATCTGTAAAATAATGATTACTTCTCTGTCTGATTTTAAATTAGCTGTAGCTGCATTCAACGACGGCATAATTGATAAATTTATTATAAAAGGTACGCCAGATTTTTTTCATGAGATAAATTCCTGTATAACTAAAGCGCAAAAAGATTATTTTAAAAATATTTATGGTTTAGATGGTTTACTAGGTTTCATGCTTCGCGGCCAACTACAATTTGCTACAAAAAATTATTATAAACTCATCGAACAAGTAGCAAATACAGTAAATGCTATTGAATTTTATTTGTTGGACAAATCAGGCAGTATTTTATTGTTAGATGCAGAGGGAAAACCAACCTGGCTTGTTATACGAACGAAGAACGAACTAGACGAACTACACGCCATCGCTAAAGATAACAATGCTTCATCACAAGTACTAGATGCTTTATATAATAAACGTGAAATGCCAATTTTATTATGTGAAGAGGACTATCAGCTTCCTATAAACAAATGGCAAATGTATCCCATCAAGCCTTTTACCACAAATCAGGAAAGTTATTATTCAATAATAATCGATCAGCAATTTAAGCTGCTTGACTTCACGAAAATTACTTCATTTAACCAGTACGCAACTAATAATCCCCTGGCTTTTATTGGTAGATAGTATATCTGAGATTTAGAAAATTTTCAGAGATAACATTGAATAGACTAAACTGGCGGAGCGGACGGGGCTCGAACCCGCGACCTCCTACGTGACAGGCAGGCGTTCTAACCAACTGAACTACCGCTCCAGTTTAAAACACACTTTCCTCAATAGCGAATTCGCTAATTCATAATTCTCCTAGGGCTTCTCGCTACTTCGTAGCTCGTCACCCTAGGCTGGTGAAGCCTTCAAAAATACCGAATTTTATCACACCACAAACCAGCAAAGCGATAACATCTTTGCCACAATATCATTGTAAATTTGTGTCACAAAAAGCGTGACATAAAATATTTAATTTATATGGTGGGTGCTGAGGGACTCGAACCCCCGACCCCCGCCGTGTAAAGGCGATGCTCTACCAGCTGAGCTAAGCACCCTAAAAACAATTAAGAATTAATAACTAAAAATTAAGAATATTGTTGCCGCTTCGTGTATTTTTTAATATAAAATGTCACGTTTTGTGTGACACCATCATTCTTAATTATTCATCTTTAATTCTTAATTGCTTTATTAAAACACGGGAACAGATTGCTCTATTCCCGTGTAGTAATAAACTTAGTTACTAAAGTTATTTATTCACTTTTTCTTTTAAATTTTTACCAGCTCTAAATCTTGGTACTTTTGCCGCTGGAATAGTAATAGCCTTTCCAGTGCGTGGATTACGACCAGTACGTTGCTTACGTTTGCCAACATAAAAACTTCCAAAGCCAACTAATGCAACAGTATCATTTTTACTTAATGCGCCAATTATTCCATCAATAAAGGCATCAAGTGCTCTAGCCGCAGCAGCCTTAGAAATTTCAGCCGCATCAGCAATTACATCAATTATTTCACTTTTGTTCATATATCCTCTATAAGTTTACCTTTGTTAAAAATAGTCTAGAACTCGCAGACCGTCCTCCTGCACAAAACGATACATATATACCAATTGATGCGAGGCTGGTCAAGGCTTTTATGAAGTACCTCCAACGGTTAATTCTGAGATCTTTAAAGTTGGCTGCCCTACTCCTACCGCAACACTTTGTCCATCTTTGCCACATAAACCAATACCCGAATCAAATGCTAAATCATTTCCTACCATTGTAATCAAATTTAACACTTCTGGACCATTACCAATCAGAGTTGCATTTTTTATTGGCGCAGAAATCTTACCATGCTCAATCAAATAAGCTTCACTAGTTGAAAACACAAACTGGCCTGAGGTTATATCAACTTGTCCACCGCTAAAATTTACTGCATAGATACCTTTATGAACTGATGCAATAATTTCCTCTGGGTCACTCTCACCAGATAACATATACGTATTAGTCATTCGCGGCAAAGGTGTATTAGCATAAGATGCGCGACGTCCATTACCAGTCGGCGATAATCCCATCAAACGCGCATTATGTTTATCACACATATACCCCGCTAAAATTCCATTTTCGATCAGTACAGTTTTTTGGGTAAGAGTTCCTTCATCATCGATATTTAATGACCCACGCTTATTTCCTGGAAGGTCTCCTTGATCAATAATTGTACATAATGGTGACGCTACTTTCTGACCAATTTTCCCTGCATAAACAGAAAAATTTTTGCGATTAAAATCTGCTTCTAAACCATGCCCAACTGCTTCATGGATCATCACTGCCGGCCAACCATTCCCAAGCACAACCGGCATCTTGCCAGCTGGCGCTGGTATGGCAACCAAATTAACTAATGCAATACGTACCGCTTCTGCAGCATATTTTTGCATTAAATTATTGTCTATAAAATATTGGTATCCTAAACGTGCTCCACCAGAAAAATTACCTCTTTCTCGTTTCCCATTTTCTTCTACAATAACTGAGATCCCAAAATGAACGATTGGCCTTACATCGCAAGCCTTCACTCCATCACTAGTTAACAATAATATTACATTGTAGCTTCCAGTAAGAGTTGTCGAAACTTGAATCACGCGCGAATCAGCTTGGCGCGCAAAATCGTCAGCCATTTGTAAAAGTTCAACTTTGCGTTTCTCGCTCAAACTTTCAATAGGGTTTTCTGGACGATAAAGCTGATGGGATTTTGCCGGTTTTAAAATTTTACTAGATGCAGTTACGCCTGCTTTAGCTATTTTTTTCGCATAATTTGCTGCTTCCTTAATACTAGAAAACTCCAAATCATCAACAAAAGCTAAACCAGAGGTCTCTCCACTTAGTGCACGTATACCAACTCCTTGGTCAAGAGTAAAATTAGCTTTTTTGACAATTTTTTCTTCAAGTGCCCATGATTCATGCTGAGCATACTGTAAAAAAATATCGGCATAATCAATCCCTGGACCAAGCGTTTGTTGTAGCAATTTCTGTAATTGAGCGATCTCAAGAGCGGTTGGAGTCAAAAGAATTTTTTCTGCGATAGCAATAGAAGACACCGTTATACCTCTTGTGACAATAACTTTAAAACACCATCGTCTAAACTCAAAATACGCTGCATTTTTTTTGCGATACTAAAATCATGCGTTACAATAACAAATGCAGTTTGCAATTCTCGATTAAGCGAAGTTATTAAATCATATACTTGCATAGCAGTTTTATGATCCAGATTTCCAGTTGGCTCATCTGCCAAAACACACTTAGGTTTAGTAACAAGCGCCCGAGCTATAGCCACACGCTGCCTCTCGCCGCCAGATAACTCAGCGACTCGATGTTCAACACGTTGTTTTAATCCTACTAATGCTAACATATCTTTAGCATCCTGTTCTATCTGCCTTAATTCTCCATTCCTTAATAATAGTGGCATACAAACATTTTCTAAGGCAGTAAATTCTGGCAATAAATGGTGAAATTGATAAACAAACCCAAGATTTTGATTACGTAGCTTGCCTTTTTCAGTTTCTGAAAGAGAGTTAATATCTGTTCCAGAAATAACAACTTTACCACTTGATGGTTTATCCAGCCCACCTAATAAATGCAGTAAGGTACTTTTACCAGAGCCCGATGGTCCAATAATTGCAACCATTGCGCCAGCATCAACCTGCAAATTAATTCCATGCAATACTTCAACACAAAGTTTACCTTCACAATAGGTTTTCGCCAAATCAGCACATGCAATTACTGCTTGAGATTTATTCATAGCGTAAAGCCTCAGCAGGTTGAGTTTTTGAAGCGCGCCATGCGGGATAAATTGTGGCAATTAAGCTCATAAAAAAAGAAATAATGGCAACATGAACAACATCTTTCCATTCCAATTTTGAGGGCAAATAGTCAATGAAATATGCTCCAGGAGAAATAAAATGTGTATGGAGTATCCCTTCCAAAATTTTAACTAACGCCGGCGCATTTATTGCTAATAATATTCCACCAATAATTCCTAATAGAATACCAAAAGTACCGATTATCCCTCCCTGCACCATAAATATTTGCATAATAGTGTTTGGGCCAGCACCTAAAGTTTTGAGGATAGCTATATCTGACTGCTTATCTGTTACAGTCATTACCAAGCTTGAAACCAAATTAAATGTGGCAACTGCAACAATAAATAGCAATAGAATAAAAATCATGGTTTTTTCCATGCGAATAGCTTTAAAATAACTACCATATTCATCAGCCCAACTAGTTACTAAATATCCTGAAGGAAGTTCATGCGAGAGCTTCGAGGCAAGTTCAGGCGCTGCATAAAGATCAAAAACTTTTACATTTATTCCCGATATAGCATTCCCCATCTGCATAAGTCTTTGTGCATCATCTAAATGAATAAATGCTGTCATAGAATCATAACCAAAGCCTTCACCCACATGAAAAATACCCACCACTGTAAAGCGTTTGTAACGTGGCACAACACCAAATGGGGTAATACTTGCTTGCGGCGTAAGTACAACTATTTTATCTCCAACTGCTGCCCCTAAATAATTAGCAATATCCTGCCCTAATACTATGCCATATTTTCCTGGTTTAAGCGCTTGCATCGATCCTTGGTGGGTATAACTGCTAAGCAAAGAAACTTTTGCTTCTTCCGCTGGTAATATTCCGCTCAAAAGTACTCCGCGCGTATAACCATCTTTTGAAAGCATTGCTTGAGTGGAAATGTATGGAGCAACTGCAACTATACCAGTTTTTCCCCGCAGATTATTTTCTAAATCACGCCAATTAGAAATGCTTCCGCCAAGATTACTTATAGTGACTTGACGCGCAAGACTAAAGATTTTATTGTGGATTTCAAAATCAAAACCATTCATGACAGATAACACTGTGATTAACACTGTAACACCAAGTGCAATCCCAAGCACAGATATCAAAGAAATAAAAGAGATAAAATGATTACGCCTTTTAGCTCTAGTGTAGCGTAACCCTATATATAACGGCAGTGGTTTGAACATAGCAATTTCTTATTGAGAACTTTTTACCCGAAGCAATAGTTCGATCATGTTATGGTGTTTATGTAACTTAGCAATATCTAATGGTGTAATGCCTTCGATAGTTTCAGCATCGACCTTAGCCCCTGCTGCGAGCAGCAATTTTGCCGCATCAATTGCATTATGTTGCGCAGCAAAATGCAATAAAGTAACACCATCGGCATCTTCAACACTATTTGGATCAACACCTTTTTCTAGTAACTTACGCACAACTTCTACATTATTAGCTATCACTGCATCAAATAAATTCATATCAAATATCGCGCCAAAAAATCTATAGTACCAAGATAAAATAGTAGCTAATTACAGCAAATAACAATAATTAAATCAAGCAAATGGTGTTAGGACTTGACAGTATATAAAAAAATTCTGCAATATTAGAAAAAATGTACTATAAATTGTAATATTGCCGTTTAACAAAAAAGCAGAACAAAAATGAACAATCAATACTATTATAACAACACAATACATAGCTTTGTCATGCCTTACATGGGAAAGAAAACTATATTGGTTTGGGATAGAGAATCCCTAAAATCAATTCATTCCTTGCCATTTATCGATTTTATCAAAAACAAGAATAATGGCATTCAACAAATGGTTGTTGCGAGTTGTAATTATAATATTTCAACAGCTAAATTTCTTGAAGATTACAGCAACGCCAATGATAATTTGTATAATATTTTGGATGAGAAAATTGTAGAATCAATAAAATCCCAGATATCACAAACAACCAGCACTGAGGCAAAAGAGAAAGTTTCAACTAAAGCAAATCGCACCACAAATCTACCTCTCGCTAAATCTTTTCTCAAGCAATTAGCTGCAATAAAAACACTAATAACTAAACCTTTAAGCAAACCCAAATTAACAAAATCACCAGACAATGGGGTTGTGGTCGTGGGAGTTCAAGTTCCTGGCTGCAGCCTAGGCGACTATTCGCATATGCATGATATTTTTCATTTGCTCTTAGACAAATTCCCGCAAAGTAAAATGCATGTATTTATCGGCATCGACTATCAGCATCCAAATCGGCATTTATTATATGAAAAAATAAAACATGATTTTTATGATCGCAATATAGAATGTGTTGTATACACAATTTTTTACAAAGATGAAATTGGTACCTATTTGCCTAATCAGGAAGTCATAGCGTATGTAGAGAAACTTTTAACAGCAGATGATTTTATCGGCGCTTTCAGTATTTCCTATCCTTGCAAAGAAGTATCTATTGCCTGCGCTAACCAACAAAAGATTGAAACACGAATATTTGCCCATGCCATTCAGAAAGCTAATGACCAATTTCCTGTTATCAATATTAATATGGGAATGGATGATGGCCGCTTTGGCGTAAAACTACCCAAGGTGGTAGCAGAAGACCACCTTTATGCTAGAGCTAATATTTTAGTTAGGATAGCCCAAAGTGAGCCTCGGTTTTTTAAACTACTAACTGGCCGCGATTTTAGCACTACAAATTCTAGTGCTAATTTAGCTGCAGCTAAACTTTATTTAGAATCTCACCACTATAACTACGGTTTTATCCAAGGTAATAATGATCTTTTGCTCTTCATAGTTTCTCATGTGTTGAAGTATCTGACGCATAATACGTTAGATAAACCCTGCGATTTTCATATTCCAAAGATAACTGATGAATTAAAAAAGTTAATTCAAGATGAACTGAAAAAATACGGAATAGATGAGAATGCAATTGAGTTTCTGAGTAAAGAAAACCTGGGCTGTGCTAACATGGATGATCAGATCCCCTACACTAGCCCATGCAAAATTAGAATCTTCACTTACAAAATTAAAAATGATGAGGTTTGGAAGTTGTTGTATCAAATCAGCAAAGATGGTGTTGGCGCTTCTGGTGATAACAGTGCAGAACAAGCATATTGCTCTAGAAGTGTACCTTTCATAATTACGATACAAGACGACAGAAGATGTTGGGTCATGAGTTTAAGGAAAATTGCTGAATCATTACAATTAGGCACAGAAATTCTTAACTATTTTGACTTGTTAATTAAATACGCCAATAAAACTCGACGCTATAATGCCGAAGTTACCTTTGAGAATGATAGTATTACCATTTCGGAAGTTACCCAAGAATTTGCCAAATTTCTTCGAGATCCTAATCTACAGAAAGATTGGGAATGTTTGCATAAAGCAGTAATTAGCAATGCAAAAAATAATTTTTATATCAACTTCGGTTTATTTCTCGATGCCATTAATTCTTGTAGTACCCATAGTAACTACATCGCTGCTAAAACTCGTGTTCTTAATCGAGATTCTAACCTGGCGTCAATTTAACTATAACCTACTATAATCCTCCAGATGTAATCCTTCGTTTTCTAGGTCAGCCGCGACCATGATTTTAACCAACTCAGCAAAACTGGTTTTAGGTTGCCAATGCAATTGCTGGCGTGCTTTTGACGCATCGCCAATTAACACATCAACTTCAGTTGGGCGAAAATATCTCTGATCAATTTCAACAAAATCTTGCCAATCAAGGTTCACTAATTGAAATGCCCGCTCAAGAAAATCCTTAACCCTCCAGGTTTGACCAGTAGCAATAACATAATCATCAGGAACATCCTGTTGCAACATTAACCACATTGCCTCAACATAATCTTTAGCATATCCCCAATCACGTTTTGCATCTAAATTACCTAAATATATTTTTTTCTCTTTTTTGTTTAAAATTCTCGCAATACCTCGAGTAATCTTTCGCGTAACAAAAGTTTCGCCTCGGCGAGGGCTTTCATGATTAAAAAGTATACCATTTGACGCATGTAAGTCGTATGCCTCTCGATAATTTCGAACTTGATTGAAGGCATAAGCTTTCGCACATCCATATGGACTACGCGGATAAAAAGGAGTTGTTTCATTTTGAACTTGATCCTGAACCAAACCAAACATTTCTGAACTTGAGGCTTGATAAAACCGAATCGGTTTTTTATGCTTGAGAGAATGGCGCATGGCTTCAAGAAGACGCAAAGTTCCCATGGCAATAGTATCTACTGTATATACCGGCTCATCAAATGAAACTCGAACATGGCTTTGCGCTGCAAGATTATAGATTTCACATGGATCGACAATTTCGATTAATTGTTCAAGCCGATTGGCATCGAGCATGTCGCCATAATGCAAAATTAAACGCGGATGTTTTACATGAATGTCCTCATATAAATGCATTAATCTTCCAGTATTAAAACTAGAAGAGCGCCGGATAATACCATGCACTTGATAACCTTTTTCGAGTAGCAACTCAGCTAAGTAAGAACCATCTTGTCCGGTAATGCCAGTAATTAGTGCTTTTTTCATCGCTAAAAACTCCGTTTTTTGACTATGTAATATAACTTAGCATAACTTACAACACTAGTACATCGTCGGTTTAATTATGACACCAGCCAAAGCTTGCTTTAGGCTCGGACGTAGCTCTTTGTCTCACTGCGTCTACATAAAAGCAATGAATAATTAAGAATGAAGAATTAAGAATTGTTGTCGCTTCGCGTATTTTTTAATATAAAACGTCACGTTTTGTGTGACACTATCATTCTTAATTTTTAATTCTTCATTATTTTTATCCGACCATACGCCGCTTTGGCTGCACTCTAAATTTGTCTGACAATTAACTACCTGCAAATTTTATTGAACTCCAAAATTGACTTAACTAATGTTAAATGCTTCTATATTCAGCATGGACAAAAACGCTAAAATATTTATTGCTGGCCATCGCGGATTAGTTGGATCAGCTCTGCAAAGAAAATTAATTGAACTAGGCTATAACAATCTAATTTTAGAACCCCATCAAAAATTAGATTTAACTAGACAAGCTGATGTTGAAAATTTCTTTCACGACAAAGGCATCGAATACGTTTTTATAGCTGCAGCTAAAGTCGGTGGCATAGTCGCCAACAATACTTATGGCGCTGAGTTTATTTATCAAAACCTGATGATCGAAGCAAATATTATCCATGCTGCTTATTTAAATAAGGTTAAAAAATTACTCTTTTTAGGCAGCTCTTGTATCTATCCTAAATTTGCCAAACAACCAATTAAAGAAGAGTACTTGTTAACAGGTTCTTTGGAGCCAACGAATGAAGCCTATGCAATAGCAAAAATTGCAGGAATTGAACTATGCAACCACTATAAAAAACAGTATAGATGTAATTTCATTTCCGCAATGCCTTCTAACTTATACGGCGTAAATGATAACTTTGATCTACAAAACTCGCATGTTTTACCTGGATTAATTCGTAAATTTCATGAGGCGAAATTAAAAGACGAAAAAGAAGTAATAATTTGGGGAAGCGGAACACCCAAAAGAGAATTTTTATATGTAGATGACCTAGCTGAAGCATTAATTTTCTTGATGGATAATTATAATGATGCAATGCATATTAATGTAGGCACAGGAGAAGACATATCGATCATCGAACTTGCTGCTCTAATTAAAAAAGTCGTAGGTTTCAAAGGTAAAATTACTCACGACTTATCTAAACCTGATGGCACTCCGAGAAAACTATTAGATGTAACTAAAATTAACAATTTAGGGTGGAAATATAAAACTTCGCTCGAAGCTGGAATAAGGCAAGTATACAAGTGGTTTTTAGAGGATTGGTGCCCGGGGCCGGAATCGAACCGGCACGACCGTTAAAGATCGAGGGATTTTAAGTCCCTTGCGTCTACCTATTCCGCCACCCGGGCTTCTTAAAGGCAATTAAGAATTAATAATTAAGAATGAAGAATTATTGCCGCTCCGCGTATTTTTTAATATAAACTTCGCGTTTTTTGCGACACCAAAATTCTTAATTCTTCATTTTTAATTCTTCATTGTTTCTCTGGAGGCTGAGGCCGGAATCGAACCGGCGTCCAC
>JAMCWR010000008.1 GCA_023480665.1 Gammaproteobacteria bacterium | reverse complement strand
TAAACGACATCGATCTTTGTGGTTTAATTGCTTATAATACCCCATGCGGCAGTCTCCCTATTTAATACATTCAAGTGGTTATTTTACATAACCATCGAGACTGTCGCACTTCAGATTAGAATTTGCCATGTAAAAAAATTTACGTTTAAAATCAAAGAGTTACAAAACATGCATGTTTTTTCGTTATTAATCAATGCGTTAGAATTCACAAATTATTTCTTAAAAATTATCAATTAAATAGAATTTTTTTGCTATTTTTTTACTGCAAATTTGTTTAAATGGTCTAACATTAGTCATATAATTGGTAGAATAAAATAAATAAAAAATTACAATAAATGAGAATTTATTGGAGTAAATTATTTATTTCTAAAGGAGATGTTTATGAGCGCAAGAGCACTAACTGAAACTGTCGTTGAAGCCAAAGGTTTTTCTGGGGGATTTTTTCAAGGAAGCGACTATAGCATACGTGAAGATGCGCTTTTCGCAAAACTGGTTAGTTTGGGTTTTTTTACTGAAGGTAAAGAAGTTGACATAACTGGCAGGGAAATCATTTCATTCATAGCAACAGATCTTTGGAAAAAATGTTTGCGCGGTCAATTCCCAGCAGCTATTACAGATGCGCAAAAAGCAGCTTTTTTAGATGCATTGATGCTTGGGTCTAACTACGATTTTGACAGAAGCAATAAGGATTACCTAGATGTTGCAGAACTCCCAAATTTTGATGAAAGATATGACAGTAAAGGTTTTTCTTATGATGCCGAAAAGATGCAATTAATGGCAATACACGTAAGAAGAAGTCATAGAAGATTCGCCATCCCAATTCTCTGCGAAAAAATGTTAGCTGCACAACAAAATTTAGCTGCGGAACTTAACTTGCGATTGCACGCACAAAGAATCGAGGAAGAAAAACTGCAGGCCAAATTAAAAGAGCGCACAGAAGAAAATCAAAAACTTAGTGCTCAATTTTGTGAAGCATACAATAAATGGAAAGAAGAGTCGGCAAAAGATGAAGACAGTCCTCGAACGCGAGAAGCTAAAGAAAAACAGTTTTCAGTTGAAGGGAGTATGCTGAGAGAATTTTCTTTATATAAAAGTCTTGAAAGAGAAGTTAATAGTTCTTCGGCAGAAGTGGAGCGACTAGAAAGCTTATGCCGTACAGTTGAAGACGATATTATTACGCTTAAAACACAAATAGCTGCCATTAAAGATGCAGAAAGTAAAGAAAAAATTCGCGCTGCGGCAGCTGCTGAACGAAAGCTAGTCTTTTTTCCACAAAATGCGCTATGCAGTAGAGGTGGTGATCAAAATCCAATTTCACCAAGGAGGTCGCAAGCCGCATCTCCTCCCGCCGCTAGGATTGAGGCTCTTCAAATAGAATCACCATCACCACCGCTACCATCATCAGAATCAAAGTCTAATTTTGACAGAAAGGTTTAGAGCTAAGGTTAGTAAGCTAGCTATTTTGCTGTTAAAATTATCTATCATGAAAATTCATTTAAATGATGCGTTAGGTTTTGCGGCTGAACAAGACCAAAATAAAACCAATACTGATCTTCAATACGACTCGCTAACCTCACGGGAAAAAGAATGCATCTACTGGCTATTTAATGGCAAAACTGTTCCTGAAATTGCTTTGATCTTAAACGCCTCAAAACGCACAATTGAAAAACATATAATTAGCATAAAAAATAAATTTGCATGCTACACCCTCTTTCAGCTTGGCAATTCTGCAAACCCAATTCGGCACAAAATACTGCAATTTTATAAACAACAAGAACAAATCCCGAAGCAGAAAGTTGTAAGACTAGATGACGTTTCGATCGATGAGGATTGAACATCTAAGTTAAGAAAAAATTCGCTAGGATAAGTTCCCCATACGCTTAATATATGGCCCGATTGCAAATACTATTGCTGTTGCTATTAATCCGCAAATGCCGATTTTAAGGAATGCTCCGGTGTAAATTGTAAGGATTGTATGCGCATTGGTTATTGCATCTGGAATATTTGCTAAACCTGCAAACTTTCCAGATAATAAAGCTGCAAGTGAACAACCATAAAACCAAGCGCCCATAGTAATGCCGTACATTCTTTTTGGTACTAAGCTTGCAACCATGGCAACACCAAGCGCACTGATCAACATTTCGCCAAGTGTGTATACACCAAAACTAATAATAATCCAGATTGAAGAAACTTGCGCATTTTCACCAGCAAACCAAGCACCAAAAACCAGGCTAAAAAAACAAGAGCTAACCATCAATAGTCCTATGCCAAATTTTATTGTTACCGATAAATCCTTGCCATACTTTGCAGCAATTTCTTTATAGGTAAAAGCAAGCATTGGCCCAAGAATAATTACCCATGCTGAGTTAAGCCCAAGATATGCTTCAGTTGGAATGTTAAAACCAAAAAAGTTACGGTTAACGACGCGATGTATAAACAATTCCATCGAAGTAAAAGACTGGAAATATAGAATAAAATATATCATGCCAATAAATATCATCATTAAACAAGCAATTATTTTCAATTTATCGCAGTGGGTTGATTTGATAATTTCATACGCATAGTAACCAGCCAAAGAAATGCCAACGATTCCAAATATGATGTTATTAATTGTTAAGTGTGATAACAAAAATGCGCAAAATAAGCTTACCAATGCCACAACTATTATTACAATAGCCCAGGTTGTCGCAGGTAATTTATTTTCACCAACAGGCGAATCTAAATTTGCTACAGTGTGCCGCGTAAAATAATAGGCCACTAACCCCATAAAAATCCCAACGCCACCAAATAAAAACGCTACATGCCAACCAAAATAGCGTTCCATTATTCCGCAGACAATTGATGAGACAAAGCCACCAATATTAAATAACGTATAATACAAGGTGAAACCAGAATCAATACGTGAATCATTTTCAGTATAAGCGCGCCCAAGCAGATTAGTTGGCCCAATTTTAAATAGCCCTACCCCCATCACCACCATAGCAAGAGCAATGGGAAATAAAATATGGCTTGGGATTGCTAATAAGCAAAGGCCCGAGCCTTCAATAATTAATCCCAATATTATACAGCGTCTGATCCCAACAAAATTATCGGAAAAATAACCTCCAATTGCAGGTAACATATACGATAATGCTGTCATTATTGCAAATATATCGAATGCCGCCGTATCAGAAAGCCCATACTCAGCTTTTGCATACAAAACCAGCATGTACGAAAGAACATAAAAACCAAAGCGTTCACATAATGCAGTAAGTGCGGCAAATTTTAATGCAGGCGGTTGTTTGAGCTTATTTATTGTGCTGGCAGTCATAGAAGTTTCTCCGATTATTTTTATTAATAATTACAAACACGGTGTTTTTCTTCCATGAGATACTTCAAAACACGCTGACAATAATACGGCAAAAAATAATTTGATGTTATGGGTAGAAATACCCTAATGCAAGATAATGCAGAATGATGTTTGTTTTGCTTTAAGCTTCGTTTGTGTTTAAGCAATGCTTTACATATTCATCAATTAAATTGCGTAGCATTACTTGATAACAAACTTCGCGTTTTTTGGCCTCATTCTTGAAATATTCAACGCTGGTTTTGGTTAGAGACAATGTGACTTTAATTGTATCTTCCTTTTGTGCTAATTTATCGAGGCTAGGTAGTACAGTTTTGTTGTTTGATTTAATTTTCATTTGTTTCATATTTTCCTGTAAG
The DNA here is from genome assembly GCA_023480665.1 of Gammaproteobacteria bacterium. Taxonomy (GTDB): domain Bacteria; phylum Pseudomonadota; class Gammaproteobacteria; order UBA9339; family UBA9339; genus JAMCWR01. Next base: position 2,283 of record JAMCWR010000008.1, on the reverse strand, counting down.
TATAATTATTACCATACGTTCATATGTATAGTAATATGGACATAGCAATAAATCAAGCGCAATTCATTGTATTTCATTGATTGTTATTTAGTGTTTTAAGCAAATTATGTTAGAATATTACTAAAATTATCTAAAAATGGAGATTAAACCAATGGAAAATACTTTAATTAGTATTGGCAAAAGCTGTCTTAGGGATGCGAAAGAAGCAGGGATTGATGCGGCAACTGAAGCGCTTGCGGGCCTAAAAAATCTTCCCCCAAGGTTTGCTCTGATTTTTGCTACTGCAGGCTACAATCAAGAAGAGCTCTTAAAAAGTATTACTCAAATAATTGGCGATATCCCATCATCAGGATGCTCTGGCGAGGGTATCATTACCCCAAGCGGCTCTGATGAAAGCAGCACTTCGCTTGGTATCATGCTTTTTGCTGGTGACAAAATAAATTTCCATAACTATATTTGCCAAAATTTAAAGAAAGATTCTTACGGATGTGGTGAAGACTTGGCAAAAGCTTACGATAGTTTTTATCAACAAATCTCATCTTCTGCCAATAAATTTGGAACCATTTTGGTGCTTCCAGATTCTTTAACTGTAAATATTACTGCATTATTTAAAGCATTTGATACTACTACAAAAACAAAACCACTAGTCTTAGGTGGTACAGCTGGCGATATGATGCAGCTTAAAAAAACTTATCAATATCATAATGGCAAAGTTTATTCGGATGCGCTATCGGCTGCATTTATTGTTGGCGAATACGAAATTGATTGGTTAGTGTCGCATGGCTGCGAAGAAATTGGAGTTGAGCATACCGTCACTAAAGCAGATAAGAACTGTGTTCTTAGCATCGATGATGAAAAAGCTTGGGCAGTAATGCAAAAATATATTCCGACCCACCCCACGGAATATAAAGCCGAAGATTTTTTTCATTTCTGCCTAGGTGAAATTCATCATTTTGATAAGCCTATTCCAGATCAACTTCTTATACGAACCCCCATGGGGCTTGCCCCTGGAACTGATGGCCTAATTTTTTCTGTGGAAATCCCGGAAGGCACTGACATCCATATCACAAGACGTGACCCTGAGGTAATTGCTGAAAAAGTTATTACTGCATTTAAGGATCTGTTGCAGCGAAATCAAAACAAAAAAATCCTAGGAGTATTGCAATTTGATTGTGCCGGCAGGGGCTTAGTTATCTACGGGAAAAATCTTAACAAATTAATTTTTGAGCCACTACAAAAATTAGTTCCCGCAACCACTCCTTGGCTTGGGTTTCATACCTTCGGAGAGTTAGCGCCACTATTTGGAAAAAATTTCTATCATAATTTTACGGCTGTAATCGGCATTATTTTTGATAAATAAATGTAATAATTTTATGGAAAAAAAAGTTACTGACGTCGATCTTGAAAAAAACCTACGGCTCAAGGAACAAGTAGGTCGTTTGCTAAGATCTGAACGCTTGCTTTATGAAACACAGATTAATTTAGATCAACAATTACGTCGCATAACTTTAATAAATGACTTTATTTTAAGTGTTTCAAAAGCGCAATCGCTTGATCAGATTTTACTTGCAAGTCTCGAGTTACTTGCTTCGATTTACGTTTTTCAAAACTCAGTGGTTTTGCTTTTTGACAACGCTAACAAAAAACTTATTGTAAAAGCAAAAAGCTCGCAAGGATCTAAACCTACACCTACAAATCTGAACCTTGATTATCTTAGCTCGCAATCGTTAAACCTCACTAAAAATTTTGGCATTATTTTAGCTACGCCAGATAATAAAAATGCACTTATTGATTTCGCCCGAGATGTTTTCACACGTTCTTTTAATGCAAAAATAGTTTTTGAATCTGAGTCAGAATTATTTTTTATTTTAAATGAAGATAAAAATAATGATTGCTATCATTTATTTTTATTTCTTTGTCCGCCGCAAAGGAATGTTGCTTACACTGAGAGAATACCAAGTTTTTCTGACGCTTCTTTTATTAATTTATTAAGCAAAAATTTAAATAGCGCAATTAAAAGCCATGTTTATCAAGAACAGTTGCTTAATTTTGCTAATCAGCTGGAAAATAAAGTCACGCTACGCACTCAAGAACTATCCGAAAGCCGTGAAAAATATCGATCAATTGTTGACGCCAGCACTGATTTGATTTGGGTGTTAGATAAAACAGGGAAGATTGTTGAAATAAGCCCAGGAGTTGAAAAATTATTAGGGTACAAACCCGAAGAAGTAATCGGCAAAAGTCCTCTTGGATATATGCCCCCCAATGTGGCAAAGAAGCGAT
>JAMCWR010000017.1 GCA_023480665.1 Gammaproteobacteria bacterium | reverse complement strand
AGTGAGATTGAGCATATTTGTTAAAGATCTAACAATCCCGGTATCAAACAAATAAAATTTTGGTTTATGGCTAAGACGTTTGCGAAATGAATGAATAAAAGGCTCAAGAAAAAAGCCTAAAAGCGTATCTTCTAGTATAGAGAAATATTCTTTCACATTATTTTCGCTTGTTCCTACATCTCGAGCAATATTAGCAAAATTGATAATTTTACCATTACACTGAGCCGCTACTTCAAGAAAACGCCGAAATGGCTCTAGGTTACGCACCAACTGTTCACCTTTAATTTCTTCTTTAAGATAGGTGTGGGTATAGCTCATTAAATACTGTTGTTTTTCTTTTTCATCATCAAGCTCATACAGCTTAGGTAAAGTACCAAAACGAAGGGCTTGAGAGATGCAAAATTTCCCCTCAAGTTCAAAAACTGAAAGAGGGTATAAATTATAGACAATAGCTCTGCCAGCTAATAAATTAGCCGCACCACCTTTAAGTTTGCGAGCGCTTGAGCCAGACATCACAAATAGCTTTTGTTTTTGTTCGATTAGTAAATGCACTACATCTAGTAATTTTGGTACCTTTTGAATCTCATCAATAACTATATGAGTGGTTTCATTTGGTAGCGCTTTTACCATGCTAATAAGATCACTCGGATTTTTTATTAACCTATCTTCTATTTCAGGGTTGAGCAGGTCTAAATATAGACAGCTATTGGTTAGAAAGAGCGTTCGCAGAAGCGTGCTTTTTCCGACCCCTCGCGGACCAAAAACAAATAAATTTTGTTTTTGTGACAATGTTTGAATTCGTGTAAACAAAAATTACCCCATTTGCTATATATTTATATGAAATGTACGACAAAAACAAAAAAATGTCAAGAAATGTACGCCAAAAACATCAAGATGAATTTTGACGCAAAACATGATACAGGGTTTGCTATTTTAAAAGAAGTTTATTGGTTTATATTTGTTTATACTTTGCGCCAGCAGCGATGATTTTGTATTCACGCTCAGAAATAATCCCAGCTTCAAATTTTTTCTTAGCATCTACCACCATCGGTTGACCTTTTTCTTGCATCAATTTGCGAGTAACTGCAGTAACTTGATCGATATCAGATTCAAGAAGTTTATCGCGAATTTGTTCGTTGAAAACTAAATATTCTCGTAAAGCCACTTGCTTGCCATCAAGAGTTGGAACTAATTTTTGCCAAATAATTAAGCGCAATGTTTCAATAATATCGATTGCTCGGCCATGGCGTTCATCAGCTGGAAAAGCACCGACTAAGCGCCGAATTGTTTCTGGCACACCGGTGGTGTGCAAAGTTGTGTAGACAGGGTGCCCGGTTAAAGCCGCTTCAATTACGGCTGCAATAGTTTCCGGGTCTCTTGCTTCGCCCACTAGAATTAACCGTGGCTTTCTGCGTAGAGCATTGCGCACGCCATCAGCAAATGTTGGTAAATGTCGCGGAATTTCAGATTGGCTAACAATTGCGGTTGGCTTTTCAATTGCATCAAATACGAATTCAATTGGAGCTTCATAAGTTAAAATTTTGCGATTGCATTGTGGGTCTTCAGCAATTTCGCGAATAATTGCCGCAAGTAAAGTGGATTTTCCAGAACCTGTTGCCCCGGTTACATATACCACTCCTTCACGCGGTGCAATTGCATCAATAATCTCTTGAGGTAATTCAAGTTGCGCTAGCGTTGGTGGCTCGCCAGGGATAGTACGCAGAGTCATTTGAATCCCATGGTGGCCTTCAACTTGGCAGCCAGTGCCATTTACTCGAAAGCGATAACGTTCCATGCGGCTTGGGCGAAATTCATAATGCGTATCGACATCTTTACCACTTAAAATTTGTGTGGTGCCATTTGGACCATAAAGTGAATTTAATAAATCCCCCACTTCAGGAGTGGAAAGTTTATGTTTGGTGACTTTTATCAATCTGCCAGTTACCTCTACAAATACTGGTTCGCCAGTTTGAATGGTAATATCTGATGCGCCGAGCTTTGTGCAAAACAAAAGCAACTGATCAATGCTGTCAGGTCCAAACCGTAGTGGTTCATTAGGTAAAAAATAGTCTTGGCTCATAGTTTAAATTTTATCTTTAGTTTTTTTGGATTGTGAAGTTAGGATATTTTCATCACCAGTATTTTTTTTGCCAGCTACCACAGGATTCCAAACTTTCGGGTTTGCTTTTAACTCTGGGATCGTAGTGATGCGTAAAATTCTATCGTTAATATTTAAATCATTACCACCGCCGGTTACGCCCAAATCAGCTTGTGAAACAAAAGGCGCTGATACCATATTTTGTGCGAGTAATTTACGATACAAAATCATTCCTTGGATATCGCGAGATAAACGTGCGATGTTTGCGGTGAAGATTTCATCTGCTTGTGCTATGCCTTCACTCCAGCCCATGTTTGTATATTCATTCCATACGGCGCGTTCATCTGGGCCCCGCGGTAATAGAGAATTACTTGGTGTTTCAGGTCTTTTATATGCCATCCAAATGTAATCGCGCCAGGTTGGCGGGGCTGTAACAAATCGTGGTGGATAAACAATTTTGTAAGTACGGTCTGCTGCACGAATCGTATTTTGATCAGCAAGGTTTAACGTATTACGGCTTTCCATTAAGACAGGTGGCAGCACGTTATGTTCGAGCAATAGATAATTAAAATCAAAAACATGATCGAGATTGCGTTTTTGTTTATTTAAAGTGACATTAATTTGTTTTGATCGCCAAGCTAAACCTGCTTGTGCACCAATTCCTCTGGCAGTTTGTGTAAGCGCAGCCAGACGAATTTCATTTATTTTATCGGGTTGATGAGATTTTAATGCAGCAATTTTACTTAATTCTTGCGGCGGAGTATTGCTATCGCAGCCGGATATTATGCAAGCCATACTCACAACAATTGGCAGAAATATTTTTTTCATTTGTCGTTACTTTCAAAACTATGATTTTGCATAACGCAGCTCAATGATTTTACTTGCAGGGTAAACTACAATTGTAGCTTTGTTGCCACACTGGAATCCTGCGTCACGCAAAATATCTGCAAGTGTAGTATCTTTAGCTGAAATAGAAACCAAGATTGGAATTGCTGGGTTGCTTCCAAGTACATGTACTTTATAGTGTGCAGCATCTGCAATCTTCTTCACCAAAGGCCCAATTGGCCCACTCCAGTCAATAGAAGCAAGTTGCCCCATGCCAATTAGATCGGGCTCGACTGGGCTTGGTAATTTTGCTTGTGGATGGGTGGCGCGCTCGATTTCGGCAAGTTCGCGAAGAGATTTGCTTACTGAGTCTGCAGCGTCGGCTAATTTAGTCTCTGCGGCGCGAGTCCCAGTTGGGCTGCTTACAATTGTAACTTTTGGCTCACTAACACAACCACTTATGCAAATTTGCAAAAAAGTTACCATGAGAAAACAAATCAGTGTTTTTGCTTTCATATTTTGATATTGAACCAAGAAGGGTAGCCTTTTGTCAAGCTTGGTTTTGAAAGAAGTCTATATAATGAAGTATCCTTATAAATTACTCTTCGGATACTTTGTAAGATTGGAAGTAAATGATATAATTTAGATTTTAATGCGGTAATAAACAACAGTTGATTTGGAAGAACTATGGCTCAAGAACCATCGGTGAATGCGCATTGGCGAGATTCAGCTCGCCCAGCTAGGTTTTTTATTTTTGACGCGCAAGCGGTCTTCCCGTTATTTTTATTTTTGATTCATATTAAATTGTGGACCTTTATTTTAGCAATTGTAGCCACGATATTTTTTACCTTATTAAATAGGTTTGGTTTTAGTGTGATGGTGTTTTTGCGTTGGGCAAGATCTTTCTTTGCTGGCCCAAGAAAAAGTGCAATTCCTTGGTGGATGACTTAACCAATTGAAAGAAATATGAATATTTCAAAGAAAATTTGTGTTTTAGTAAAAGCAATGAATGCAAAGTTTACTCTCTATGGTAAACCAATAACATATGAAGAAGCTTTTTCGGAAACAGGACTTTTACCTGCTATTGCAAGGCGCGCCGATCAATTGTGTTCGTTATGTTTAGGGTATGGAATTGGTGCCACGTTTGTTGAAGCTGAAAAAGGTCTATTAAAAATGAAAGTGCAGTTTGATGAAGTTACGCCAAATATCTTGCGTCTGCTATGTATTTGTGATGTTATCTCTGAAATTATTCGTACTGCAACTGTAGGCGGACAAACTCCTCTGGATGAATTGACTTATGATTAAAATATTTAATAACAATAACAAAAATTGGTAACAGAATGGCTAATATTAGTGATGCTAATCTACAAAAATTGGCAAAATGTTGTGATGATACAAGCACACAGCTTAATGACTTGAAAGATAAGTTAAGTAAATTTATTGAAATAAAACAAAAAGCCCCGCATGATTTAATGTTTCGAGAAGGGCAGACAGCTCTTGCTGCAATTGCTAATTTACAAAAAATACAAACAATATTGCCACAAGCAATTGATGAAGTGACACAACTTTGCAACTATGCGCAGCAACTTTTAGCAAAACAAGCTGTTTCGCGGCCAACACTGGGTATGAGTAGTGCTCAACAGACAGAGGAAGAAGATGATAATTCTGGTTCTAGTAAGATGGGGGGTTAGGTTATACCTTTAAAATAAGTCTATGGATGAAAATAAACCCCTTACTCCACCAGAAATTGGTCATAAATTAATTGCTATTATTGATAAGCTATTAGTCGAAGGCAATTGGGAAACCTCGTTGTTTTTGCGTGCGTCAGCTGCTCGGCTTATTGAATTGAGACAAGAAGCTGAGCGAGTGGCTTTGGCAGGTAATACTCCAAGTGCAGCTACAGGTGGTTTGGTAGCAGTGCAGTTACGTACCCCGCCAAGCGGGTATATTCAAGTTTTTGTTTCGTTATATCAGGTTGAAGGTACTAATCTGCAAAAATGGGAGCAGGTATTAAAATCATTATGCGAGCATAGTATTACCAGGCCAGCGTATAAAGATGAGGAACATGTAAAACAATTTATTCGTTCAAAAGCTGATATTAACCATCTTGCGTACGTGGTAACAAATATCAAGCCAGCTGATATTTATCAATTAGAGCAAACGCCAGTCGATTCTTTTGGGCATGAATTACTTACGTTAAAAGAAGGCGTAATTAAAGCTGCGAATATCGTGGAATTTGTGCATGCAAATAAAAAGCGGTATTTTTACAGGGATAATAAATTAATTTTTGCTGGTGAATTTGCTGTTTAATGCGAATTATCTCTTGTACTATAGAGTTTTGTGATATTTTTTAGGGTATAAATTTTTTTAGAGGATAACTATGGCCAAGGGCGCGCCGGAACCACAACAATCTTCTCAGGATGGGTCGCTAGATTTTTTATGGATGATGGCGCTATTACTGGGGGCGATTATTCTTACCTGGTATTTTGGTAAAGCCTATATTTCGAGTGTAATATTTCAGATTAAATACTACGAAATTATCGCGCTTAATTATTTTTTTGCTATTTTGACCAAACCGCTTTTATTATTTAATTTACCAATCCCAAATACTGCCAGCTTAAACCAGTGGTTAGTTTTTATCAGAAAAAATTATGGCGCAGGAGTTGATTTTGATGTATTGGCTGATTTGTGTACCGCAACTGGAAATTATCTAAGATACCCAATTGCGTTAATTTTATCTGGTTTGGCCGCATTACTTTATTTTAAAAGCCCGCTTTATCGATTTCGACATGTTTATAGTATGGATACGCTTAAAGTGGTTGAACAAAAAGATTGGCCGCAAATTACTCCAGTTATGAATTTAGATTTGATTAGTATTGGGCTTGATGAAGGACCATGGGCGATGACTATGTCGCCAATGTTGTTTTGTAAAAAGAATAATCTACTCGAAATTGAGCAAAAAGATGGCCGTTACCAGGCAACATTGCACCGCGGTGCTGCGTACCGGGTTTTGTCATTGCAACTTGGTCCAAGGTGGTATGGGGTAGAAGCACTACCTATGCATATTAAAGCGTTATTTGCGATTTTTGCTGCACGAATTAATGGGGAAAAAACTAGTGCTGATGCTTTAATAGATCAAATTTCTGAATCAGCGCGTAGTATTTCAAGATTAAATTTTTCTGGGGTAGAGGAACTGCTGCGGAAGAATTATAACTCAAAAAAGGTTTTAAAGATTATTGGTCGACATGGTTATGTAACGACAGCAATGGCATCGTTATTATCTGGTGCGCGTGAAGCTGGGGTTCTCGCTTCAGCTGAATTTATTTGGTTAAAACCAGTCGATCGTAGGATGTGGTATATGTTGAGTTCGGTGGGTCGCCCAACTGCATTTTCTGAAATTGCTGGCGCTTATGCGCATTGGTTAGCTGAAAGAAAATTGGGCTTACCACTCGTCGTGCCAATGGTCGAAGAGGCAGTCAATGGGCTTGAGAATGCTATTGCCAGTCAGATTTATAAACCAGATGAAGACTAGGGTATTGTTTTTATGCCAGTGAGACAACGCGGCTTAGAACCAGAACAGGAACAGGCACAAAGTGCGATAATTCGTGACGTTCGTACTATTGGGCAAAAGGTAGCTGAATTTTTTCAAAACCCTGCAGCAGTCTCAATTGTGCTTTTTTCGATGGCAATTGGTGGGTTTATAATTTCAGGTTTAGCCGACTTTCTCTTAGTCATTGGTATAATTTTATTTTTAATCGCTAAAACCAATCATCCAATGTTGCCTTTTCGTTTACCAAAATGGGCGCGAGTTAGGGATTATAATAGCCCCAAAACTGGCAGTAATAAACCATCGTTATCCGCTGGCATTTATTTTTTAGGTAATGATCGAAAAACTGGGGATGAATTGTGGTTTACCAACGAAGACATGCGTACCCATGTGTTGATTTTTGGATCAACCGGTAGCGGTAAAACTGAGAGCATGATTTCTTTGGCTTATAATGCCTTGTGCCAAGGTAGCGGTTTTATTTTTGTCGACGGCAAAGGCGATAATACAGTATTTTCAAAGATTTTTTCGTTAGTGCGTGCGATGGGTCGCGAAGATGATTTGCTTTTAATTAACTTCATGACTGGTGCGCGCGATATTATTGGCCCGCAAGAGAAACGCTTATCAAATACTATGAACCCATTTGCTAGCGGTTCTTCTAGTATGTTATCGCAGTTGATTGTAAGTTTAATGGATGCTTCTTCTGAAAAAGCTGATGCTGATATGTGGAAAGGCCGCGCGATAGCATTCGTCGAAGCATTGATGCGTGTATTAGTGGCTATGCGTGATGCGGGAAATATTTTATTAGATGCAAATACAATTCGAAATTATTTTTCTTTAGAGCGTCTTGAATCGATGGTGCTCGATAAATTATTTATTCGCGATAATCAGGAGGCAGTTAGTTTAGAGGGTTACCCAAGTGTTATTTTAGAGCCTATTATAAATTACTTGGCAACGCTCCCAGGTTATAACAAAGAAAAAAAAGGCAAGCAAGTATCACAAGTTTATGAACAACATGGTTACATTACCATGCAATTAACTCGAGTTTTTACCTCTCTTGCTGATACCTACGGCCATATTTTGCGTACGAATTTACCTGAAGTAGATTTGCGTGATGTGGTATTAAATCGACGCATTTTAGTGGTGCTGTTGCCTGCTTTAGAAAAATCGCCAGATGAGCTTTCAAATTTAGGTAAAATTATTATTGCTTCATTAAAGACCATGATGGCGGCTGGGCTTGGTGAAGAAATTGAAGGTATGTATAGCCAGATAGTGGAACGTAAGCCCACAAATGCACGTAACCCATTTTTATGCATTCTTGACGAGTACGGATATTATGCTGTAGCAGGTTTTGCTATTGTTCCTGCGCAAGCACGTTCTTTAGGGTTTTCTGTGGTTTTTGCTGGGCAAGATTTGCCAGCTTTACAAAGAGCATCAAAAGAAGAAGCGGCAACAATCGGTGCTAACACCAATATTAAAATCTGTATGAAATTAGAAGACCCAATGGAAACCTGGGAATTTTTTATGAAAACCGCCGGCGAATCCTATGTGACGCACGTTGGTGGGTTTCAAACAGATGCACGGAGCGTAACTGGGCAATATATGGATACTCGTAGCGCTCAATTAGAAAAACGCGCTCGCATTGATTTATTGGATCTAAAAGAACAACGTGAAGGTGAAGCGCACGTGTTTTTTAAATCGCGAATTGTGCGTGCTTCGATGTTTTATGCTAACCCAAAGCCAGTAAAAGAATTGAGGTTAAACCAATTTGTAAAAATTGATTATCCCACTGATGCTGTGCTACGAAGTTTAGTTGCTGGTTTTGAAAACTTTAAAAAAATAGTTGCAGTTAAAAATGTTTTTGCGAATGTTACACTTCCTGAAGACGATACCAAAGATATCTTAGCGCTGTTTAAACAGCAACCGGCTGCAATTCCGATTGAGCGTGGTATCACGACGTTATTATCTTATCATGAACGTTTAACCTCACCGTTATTTGCTCCGGAACAAGAAACTGAGTTACCACTTGGTGAACTAGATGTCTTTACGCGGTTGAACATTACTGATTATCTACGTGGGTTGCTCTTGGTTACTGAAGTTGACGCATTTGGTGCGCCGATATTAGCAAAGTCAACTACCCGTGAAAAGATAGCATATTTTGAGCGTTTACTTGGTAAAGCAGAGCAATATGCAAATACTGTGGCAGTTGAATTAGTTAAGGATATGGAAATTGCTACCCATTATCCTCCGGAAGTTACATTGCAGGTTAGCGTTGAAGAGCTTGTGACTGTAGCAAATGCTTTAATCCAGCATATCGTACTACGCAAACAAGAAGGTGTAGCGACTGCTAAATAACTAGATGGTTTTTAATTTACGGATAAGTTATGTTTTTACAGATAAAACAAGTGCGATTTATTTTAGTAATACTACTGCTAATTAATTTATGTAGCTGTAGCGATGAACAGCCTACTTTCCCTGATAAAATGTCGCAGCATAGAATTGATGTTGCGCAGATTAGTTTATTAAATAGGCAGCTTAAAAGTTATGGCACCAGAATTTTTGAAAATAATGATTCTATGGTGATTGAGTTTCCTGCAGAAGAACTGTTTGTGCACCAGTCGGCAAATTTAACTTATAGCGCATATAATGTGCTCGATCTCACGATTAAATTACTGCTTTTTTATGAAAAATCTGTAGTTGAGGTTGTTGGGTTTGCTGGACGTGGGGTTGATGAAAACATTGATACGGTTTTAGCCGAAGCCAGAGCACAAAAAGTAGTGCAATATTTATGGGGCCAGGGTATTGATGCAAATTTAATGTATGCAGTTTCGCATCAAGTCTCATACACCAGACTGCACAGCCATCTTTTACGTAATTGTGTTATTATCAGTTTCCGAAAATTGCCAACATATTGAAAAACATATTATTTTGGATTTTATCCAGAAAATACGTTAAAATAAAAAAATTAATAAATTGAATTTTTTTGTGAGGAATTTTTATATGGTTGAAGAAGCAGCGGAACTTGTAAGACTACGCAATAATTTCTATCGTGATAATTATCGGCGTTTGGTTGGAGCATTGTTATTGATGTTGTTTATTGTGATTGTTTTGGCAGGCACAATATTTTATCAAGCCACGCACCGCCCTGAACCAAAATATTTTGCTACCACAATTGATGGCAGGATTATGCCTCTATATCCATTGGATGTACCGATGTGGGATCCAGCCGAGGTTTTGCAATGGGCGCATCGCGCAGCAATTGATGCTTATACTTATAACTTTGTAAATTATCGTGAAGCTTTTCAGCATTTGCAAAATGAGTTTACTGCAGATGGCTGGAAATTTTTTATGGAAGCACAGCAAGCATCTAGGAATCTCGAAACAGTAGTGGCAAAAAAATTAGTTGTTTCAGCAGTTGCGACTGGAACTCCAACGGTTTTGGATCAAGGGGTGGTTAACGGTCGTTATGTATGGAAAATCCAGATACCGATACTTGTTACTTATCAGAGTCCAAACGAGCAAACTTCACAGCCAGTTACAGTTTTATTAACAGTAAGTCGTGTACCAACTGTAGATATGCCAAAAGGTATTGGAATAGTCAGTTTTGTATCGGCTTCTTAAATAAAGTTAATGGACATGAGAAAAAAAATACTTGGTTTATTAATAATATTTTGTATTGAGTGCTGTTTTAGCGCTGTTTATGCTGCCGATCAAAACGCTAGTATACAAAGCGATCTGCAGCAAAAAATATTGCAATTACAACAACAAATTCAGGGAAAACAAGCGGCAGCTGCTAGTAGTAATGCTACGCAAGCTAACTTATCTGACAATACTAGCGTTGCTGCAAGTATCGCTCAAGCACAAAACCAAAGCTCGTCGCAAGCAGCAACCCCTGATGCAGCTCTTGCTACTCCAGCGCAAGCTGCATATGCTGGGGTAGTGTCTTCGCCTTCATCATTACAGACATCAGCTGATCAGATGAATGAGCAAGCTTTTTCAGGTGTAATTAATCAAATGTTACCAATGACGCCAGAGCAAGTGGCAAAGTTACATGAAGTATTTAATGAAGCACAGCGTGCTGCGGCAACTCCACCAGGAGTACCGCCAAAGCCAACGACTACATCTTTACTTGTTAATTTATCTCCACAAGCAGCGCCGCCGGTAATTCGCTTGGGTGCGGGTTATATTACATCACTAGTATTTGTAGATTCTTCTGGTCAGCCGTGGCCAATTCAAGCGTACAGTTTAGGCGATCCAACTGCTTTTAATATTCAGTGGGACCGAAAAAGCAATACCTTACTGACACAATCAGCCACTTTTTTTAAGCGCAGTAATTTGGCGGTAATTTTAAAAGATTTGAATACTCCGGTGATGTTAACTTTGCTATCTGGTCAAGAAGCGGTCGATTATCGCGTTGATTTAAGAATTCCGCAGCTTGGCCCAAATGCGATGTTTGTACAAAATGGTTTGCCTGATGTTGCAAATCCAATACTTCTCGATGTACTAAATGGTATACCTCCGAAGGGGAGTAAATCACTTAAAGTTTCTGGTGGTGATTGCCAGGCTTGGGTGTTTAACAATAAGCTTTATTTGCGTACTTCTTTGGATGTGTTGTCTCCTGCTTGGCAAGCTGTGATGAGTAGTATTGATGGTACCCATGCATATGAATTACAAATTGCTCCAGTGATATTAGCTTTACAGCATGGAAAAGATAAAACTTTGACCTTAACCCTTGAGGGATTGGAATAATGACATTACGTGAGCGAATTGATAATGCCACAAAAGTATTTAGCGATACAAGATCACGCGTTATTTTTCTAATAATTTTTGCAGTGCTCGCAATTGTGATTGTGCTTGGGTATATCAAGTTCAGGCAACTTTCGGCTTCAGGAGCAGGTGGCGCTGCAGTTAGTGGCGCACCGCAAATTAGTTCTATTCCTGGGGTAGGTGAGCCTCCACGAGAGTATGTAAAATTACAAGAAGAACAAAATATTGAGAAAGCAAAAGAAGCTGAAAAAAAAGGTACTGCTGCACTTCCAACATTAATTCGTACTACTTATTTAGAAAGCGGAGTTTCATCAGATCTTAGCAAGCAAAGTGGTGCCGCATCTGCTGCAGGTTGTAGTGTTGAAGAACTACGCCGAGCGCGTAGCGCAGGCGTAAAAGCAGAAGAGTTACGTTGTCGTGGTTGCAGCCTTGCTGCGCTTAAAGCAGCAGGGTATACAGCTGGTGAATTACGTGCCGCTGGTTTTAGTGCCAAAGAACTAAAAGACGCTGGATTTACTGCAGCAGAATTAAAAGAAGCAGGTTTTAGCGCCAAAGAATTAGCTGCCGCTGGCTTTAGTGCTAAAGAACTAAAAGATGCTGGATTTACCGCAGCAGAATTAAAAGACGCCGGATTTAGTGCGGCTGCTTTACGTGCCGCCGGTTTTTCTGCAAAAGAGTTAGCGCAAGCTGGATATACCGCTGAGCAATTAAAAAGCGCCGGGTTTTCCGATGCTGAAATTGCAGCTGCAGGAGCAGCGGGTGTCGGTTCATCAACTGGTGCATGTAGTGTTGAAAAACTACGTGCGGCAAGAACTGAAGGTGTAAGTGCTGCTGTTTTAAAAAAGACTGGTTGTAGTGCAGCTGCTTTACGCGCAGCGGGATTTACCGCAGCAGAATTAAAGGCCGCAGGATTTTCCGCAAAAGAATTGAAAGACGCAGGATTTAGCGCTGGTGAATTAAAAGCCGCAGGGTTTAGTGCAGGTGATTTACGTGCCGCAGGTTTTTCTGCAAAAGATCTAAAAGATGCAGGATTTTCCGCAAAAGAATTGAAAGATGCAGGATTTAGCGCTGGTGAATTAAAGGCCGCAGGATTTTCCGCAAAAGAATTGAAAGACGCAGGATTTAGCGCACGTGATTTAAAAAATGCTGGTTTTAGCGCGGAAGAATTACATAACGCTGGTTTTTCTCCAGCAGAATTGAAAGCCGCTGGATTTAGCGATGGTGATTTAATCCGAGCTGGGATAGCAATTACGCCAACCGCTAATCAAACAACAGCAGCAGGTGAAAGTACTTGCAGTGTTGATAATTTATCTAAGGCGCGCGCTCAAGGAATTAGCGCAGCTGATTTAAAGGCGCGAGGATGCTCAGTAGATGCTATGCGTGCCGCAGGTTTTACTGCCGAAGAATTAAAAGCCGCCGGGTTTGATACTGGTGCGATTCAAGCTACTGGTTTTGTTGGGCCAGCTGCTGCAGCCGGTGGTTCACAAATTGCAAGTATTGCGCCGGTGCAACCTGATAGTGATTGGCAGAAAAAACTTGAGGCATTACGCAAGCAACAATTACAACAAATGTCTTCTCAGGAATATCAAGACAAATTGCGGCAGATGCAACAAATTATGTCTGCACAGGCAAATGACTTATTTTCTGTTTGGACACCTATGCCTACTCAGCAATTTGTGCAAGGGCCAACAGACCAAGCAGGAGGTGGCGGCGGTGCTTTAGCTACTCAAGGCAAAGCTGCTGCAGGTGCTGCTAGTACAGAACAAACTCAAGCAGCAAATGCAGATGTTTATAAAGCGGGAACAATTATTTTTGCCACGCTTGATACTGGAATTAATAGCGATGAAAATAGCCCAATTTTAGCAACGATTGTCTCAGGCCCGTTAAAGGGAGGAAAAGTTTTGGGGAATTTCCAGAGACTCGATAAAAAAGTACTATTGCAATTTACTGTGCTTAGCATGCCAAAACTTACAAATAGCATTGGCATAAATGCAGTAGCGATTGATCCGAATACTGCAAAAACTGCTTTAGCTACGCATGTTGATAGCCACATTATGCTGCGTTATGGAACTTTATTTGCTGCAACTTTTATTCATGGTGTAGCACAAGCAATGCAAAACTCTGGAACTACAGTGCAGAGTTCTTTGCTTGGTACCACAGTAACAATGCCACAGCTTGATACAATGCAACAACTTATTATTGGTTTAGGAACTGCCGGTGATAAACTTTCATCAGTTTTAGCGCCATTAGTAAATACTCCGCCAACGGTAGAAGTTAGCGCTGGAAGTGGGATTGGTTTATTAGTTATGGCAGATTTATCAGTACCAAAAAGCTAAGTAATTTAACTAAAGGAAATCTATTATGACTTCTTCATCAAATTTTACACCGCCAGGTGATGACTATAAGCTACAAGAAGAAGGTGCAGCAGCATATGGCGAAGAAACCCCTATGGAGCAAACACCAATACCGACAAAACGATCGGCGATGAAACGTCTTTTAATTCCAGTATTTTTGGTGATAGCAGTATTTATCGTATATTACATGTTGAATTATTTCTCAACAAAAAAAGATTCCACAGAGACACAACCCGCAGTTCCAGTAAAACCTATTGAAAGTACTAAACCAATTATTACAGCAGTGATCTCTCCAACTCCGGCACCGGCTGCTGTTGCAACAGATCAAATATTGCAAACTGAAAATGCATTGCGGCGTCAGCTTGAAACGCTAGCCCAACAGACTGAAAATAATCGCGAACAAATATCTGGATTAAATGATAATGTTTATAAAGCCCAGCAAGAAATAGCTACACTTAATCAAAATCTTGAAAAAATTACTGAGAGCATACAAAGCCTAACCCAAAATATTCATGATTTAGCAACCCCGAAAAAACCCAAAAAAAGAATCACTAAAAAGCCATTTTCTCGACCAAAAATTTATCATGTAAAAGCTATTGTGCCAGGTAGAGTATGGCTTGAGGCTGATGATGGCCAAACTGTGACTTTACGTGTTGGAGATAGATTGGATGGCTATGGAACAGTCGAGCTGATTTCTCCGCGGCAAGGAATGGTGATTACTAGCACCGGTACCGTCATTCAATATGGTAATAATGATGCTTAAGGTTTTATGCAGATAAAAAAACAGCTATTAATTGTAATTGCTCTTTGTTTTCTGCCCATCGCAGCAGCGCAAGCTGATATTTCTGGTTATGGGTTTGATGACATGTTAGTTGCATTACAAGAAAATGCACCACAAGTAATTAAATTTGTAATTGCTACCTCTTATGTGATGGGAGTTTGGTTTATTTTTTCTGCAGTATTAGCGCTAAAAATCTACGGCCAACAGCGTACGATGATGCCGTTATCATTTACTTTTACAGGCCCTGTAATGAAATTGGTAATTGGGCTTGCATTACTCTATCTACCTACTGTTTTAGATATTGCAGTTTGGAGTATTTGGCAGCATAGTATTTATAATGTTTTAAATGTAAACCCTGGCCAATCAGATTATACATCAGTAATAAAATCAGCCGTGATTTTAGTTAGAGTGGTTGGGTATTTTTCGGTAATGCGCGGTTTTGTTATGCTTAGCAGAAATGCAACTGGATCTACAAGTGGACACCAACCAGGAATAGTTGGCAAATCATTTATGTATATTATTGGCGGGATTTTTTGTATCAACGTGGTTGAAACTGTCAGAATGATTGAAATCACATTCGGTTATAAGCCAAATTGGTGATAACGGGCTGTTCTTTATCCTTTAGTTGCTGCCATTTTATTGTTAATTTGTGTAAAAATAGTTTAAAATAAGGATCGAATTTTTTAATAAATTTGTATTTGGATTTTTTAATAGTAATTGGAGAAAAATATGCGAATTAGATTTAACTTGTTAAAGACCGTGCTTTTTACCTGGATCGGAATGCTTTATTTTTATGCAGGCTTGGCTTTTGCTGATGAGGTAGGGATTGGCGTAGTTGCAACTCGCGTTACGCAATCATTTCAAGCTGTAGGTAAATTGATGGCTGCTACTGCTTATTTGGCAGGTTTTGGTTTAACGATCGCTTCAATTTTTAAATTTAAACAGCATAAAGATAACCCCACCCAGATTCCGATGGGAACACCAATTGCATTATTAATAGTTGGAATTTGTTTAATATTTTTACCGAGCTTTATTACTCCAGCAGGGCAAACACTCTTTGCTTCTGCAACTCCTGGTGGTTTTACTGGTGGTGGTGTTACAGGATTACCTCAATAAAAAAATATGGCCACATTGCATCCAATTGTATTGACGGCTATTCCAGATGCTTGGCGACTTTTTTCGATTCGGAAAAGCGATCCTGCTTTTCAAAGCTTTAGTCGCCAGGTGTTTGAGCGTGATCAATACACTTGTCAGCTATGTGGTTTTCAAGCTTTACAGTATCAAGAAATTATTAATTTAGATCAAAATTATCGTAATAATAAATTAGCAAATTTAGTGACCGCCTGCTGCTTTTGTGCCCAGTGTTTTTTTCTAGAAGCAGTTGGCAAGGATGATTATGGTGGTGGAGTACTTATTTATTTGCCAGAAATTAGTCAAGGTGATTTAAATGGTTTTTGTCATGTGCTATTTTGTGCTATGGCAAATGCCACTAACTATCGCACCGATGCGCAGAATATTTATCGCAGCTTAAAGCTTCGCGCACAAATTGTTGAAAAACAATTAGGCGAAGGGATGAGCGATCCATCATTACTTGGCAGGATGTTGCTCGATACTCCAGAAAAAGAGCGCATTCGCTTAGGTGAAGAAATATTAAAACCGTTGCGTTTGTTACCATCGCATACAAAATTTAATAAGCAAATCGAAGCGTGGGCAAAAGCAGCTCTCGAAGAATTATCTACGAAATAATATGACGAATATTGTTGAATATATCCTTGATGGAGTTGATGTCTTTTTGGCATGGGCGAGTAGTGCCTTAAAGACGACGACCGAATCTTATTGCGAACTACAAACAGCAGATAGCCCGACTGTTTTAGTAGGCAATGATGGTGCGTTGGTTTCTGTTTTGAAAATCGAAGGTGTGAAAGCGTTAATTGGCCGCGAAGAATTTAATCGAATTCAAGATGGTATGCGCCGCAGTTTACAAACTTCAATGGCGCATCAAGGCCAAGCAATTCAAGTGTATTTTGCTTATAATCGCGATGAAGTGGGCGAAGAAATTGCCAATATTTTTGAACCAGCACGGGAAACTGCAAAACGGCTGCATCTTTCTTTAGATGATTTATTCAGCGAACGTATGAGTTATTTGGCCCAATATTGTGCACGCGAAGATGTATTTATAGTGCTGTGGACGCGGCCGAATGCATTAACTGGCGAGCAATTTAATCGTGCCGTTAAAGAAAAACAAAAGGCCATCAAAAAAAATCATATCCCACCATTTCGTTTTACTCAGAATTTAATCGCAGCTATTCATGATTTACGCGATGTGCATGATTCTTTTGTCCGAGCTGTGCGCAATGACATGTTATCTTTAGGGATAGTTGTTAGCTTACTTGAAGTACACCAAGCAGTTTATGAAATGCGTCGGAGCATCGACCCAGATTTTACTGATCGCAACTGGCGCCCAGCACTGCCCGGCGATAGAATTACTATTAAAGAACCAAAAAAATATACTGGGGATGTGTCGGATATTTTATGGCCATCACTCGGGCGCCAAATAATTCCCCGCGACGCAATGAATCTTGATTTACGTACGGTACGAGTTGGCGATCGCATTTTTTCCTGTGTATTTATCGATCTCTTTCCCAAAGAAATTCAACCATTTTCCGATTTACTCTTGCGGATTTTGCCGATGCATATTCCATGGCGTATTTCATTTTTAGTGGAAGGTGGTGGGCTCGATGCATTAAAATTAAAATCCGCATTAACGTCAGTATTAAGTTGGACTTCAGCGCAAAATCGTTTGATCAATGATTCTGTTAATTTGTTACGCTATATCAATTTACATGCAGATGATGCGGTGGTAAAACTTCGAGTTGCAGTTACTACCTGGGCGCCAGAAGGCGATATTCGAACATTGCGTACGCGTGCTTCACAGCTGGCAAAAGCAGTTGAAGGTTGGGGTTCTTGTGATGTGTCTGAAGTTTCTGGGGATGCTTTCGGTGGTTATATTTCTGCATCTTTAGGTGTATCTTGTTCGAGTGTTGCAACAGCAACAGTTGCGCCGCTCTCCAGTGTGCTTTTTATGTTGCCGCTTTTTCGGCCTTCATCTCCGTGGAAAAATGGAGCAATTTTATTTCGCTCCCCAGATGGCAAACCTTGGCCATATCAACCCGGTTCAAGCGAACAAACTACCTGGATCGATTTATTTTATGCACGACCAGGTTCCGGTAAATCTGTATTGTCAAATGCAATTAATTTGGCTTTATGTTTAGCTAGTGGGATTCAGCGCCTACCGAGAATCGCAATTGTTGATATTGGTCCATCGAGCAGTGGTTTGATTTCATTATTGAAAGAAGCTTTACCCTATGATCAGCGGCATTTTGTTGCATATCACCGCATGCGCATGACTCCTGAATATTCAATTAACCCATTTGATACGCAACTTGGTTGTCGTTATCCAACACCGCAAGAGCGTAGCTTTTTAGTTAATTTTATTACTTTGCTGGCAACGCCTATTGGTGCAGAACGCCCATATGATGGTATTGCGGATATGGCAGGTATGATTGTTGATGAATTGTATAAGCGCTCAGCTGATGATGGTAACCCGAATACTTATGCTTCTGGTACTGAAGAAATGATTGATGGTATTTTAGAAGAGATTGGTTTTGTGAAAGATATACATACAACTTGGTGGGAAGTTACCGATGCGCTATTTTTAGCGGGGTTTGTGCACGAAGCAATGTTAGCACAAAGACATGCGTCGCCACTGATTGCAGATTCGACTGCAATTTGTCGGACGCCAGCAGTGGAGGATTTGTATGGGAAAATTATTGCCCCAACTGGCGAGTCATTGATCAATGCATTTTCGCGCATGATTTCTGCAGCGGTACGTGAATATCCAATTTTATCCCAACCAACACGTTTTGATTTAGGCGAAACCAAAATTGTTTCTTTAGATTTAGATGAAGTCGCAAAAAGCGGTGGTGATGCTGCAAATCGCCAAACTGCTGTAATGTATATGTTGGCACGCTACGCACTTGCGCGGCATTATTATTTAACCGATGAAAATTTAAGCGACATGACCGCAGCTTATCGCAGTTATCATGAGCGGCGTATCGCTGAAATTAAAGAAGATCCGAAGCGTTTGGTTTTTGATGAATTCCATCGCACCGCAAAAACTAGCGCTGTGCGCGAACAAGTAATTGTTGATATGCGTGAAGGTAGAAAATGGAAGGTGCAAGTTGCCTTGATTTCGCAGTCAATCGAAGATTTTGATTCGGTGATGATTGAATTTGCTACCTCAATTTTTATTATGGATGCAGGCCCAGAACAAGCTATTCGCAAAACCACCGAAACTTTCGGGCTCTCTGAAACTGCGCAAACCGCATTGCGTAGTAGTGTGCATGGGCCGCGCGAAGGTGGCGCAACTTTCTTAGCACAATTTGCTACCAAAGAAGGTATGAATACTCAGCTTTTAACTTCTACTCTTGGCCCAGTTGAATTGTGGGCTTTTAACACCACTGCTGAAGATAGTAACATTCGAAATCAGCTCTATCTCAAAATTGGCCCAGCTGAAGCGCGTCGTGTGCTCGCAACTTTATTCCCAGGAGGTAGTGCAGTTAAAGCAATTGAAAATCGCTTAACTGTGATAAAAGAAAGAGGTGGTTTGATTGATGAAGAATCAAAGCTAGGCGTAATCGATCAAATTGTCAAAGAAGTTTTAGAAGGCTATTCGCAAAATCCAGACTTCAAACAACTCCCATCTTTTGGCTAGGATTTTTTGAATAATTCAACAAATTTTTTTGACTAAGCAAAAATTTGAAAATTTGTTATTAATCAAAATGTTATAGTAAAAAATTTCGGCATGTTTTGTAATACATTGATTTTAAAAATAATTTTTTATACATGTTTTCTCATTGATTTTAAATGGAAAAATAGTAATTCTGAGTATTTATGTCTACCCCTGAAAAGCCTGAAAAATTTGAAGATATCCCTGAGTTTTCAACTGCTGATGCTGCGCTAGGTGTTTACCATGCAGCATTGGAATCGCGGTTAGTTGGAGTTCCAGGGTACGTTAAATTATTAATTAACTCCCCGCAATTTCTCATGAGTTTTGTTAAAGGACTCGAAAAAAAAGAAGGTCAGACTCTTTCAAAGGAAAGTTTGAAAAATGCGATCATTGAATATGGCGTTGATACAGGACTTTATCGGTTGTCTACCATAGCCTTAACTGCCGCCACCGGAATTGGGGCGTTTCCAGTCGCATGCGCTTTAGGGGCAAGCTCAATATGTAAAATTTATGGAGAAAAACTGGACAATTCTTTTCTAAGAGTTTTAGGAACCCCAGCAAGAATTATTGACGGAGTGGGTGATTATATAACAAGTGCTTTTAGCTCTAATAATTATTTTTCGCGAACAGTTGGTAACACAATGTGGCAGGTTAATAGCAACATTCATGATTATAGCACCGGCAAAATTAGGAATATCGATGAAGGGTTTTTGCTTGCAACCAATAGTCATTTACTTGGTTTAGTAAATAGCGATATTCCATCCGATGATTTGGCATTATATGCCGGTTATTTAAAAAAGAAATTTACTGATTCTTTTGAGGTTGTTAACGGAAATTTACAACTCAAGAGTAATGCAAACCTTGCTGCCAATGCCGCAAGCCAACAGTTTGATCCTAGTGCGTTTAAAAATGCAATAACTGAGGCCAGAGAGGCTTTACAGAAGAAAATGCAGCCAGATAGTAAAAATGGCGAACTTTACCAAATGCTTGAGAAAAAATTAGGTGACGCAGAGGAGTTAAGAAATAATTTTAAAAAAAGCAGTAATGAATTATCTAAACTAACTAAAGAGCTTGAGCGGGTTGTTACTCTGCAAGATAAAGAATTAAACGAGAAAAAAATAGCTGAAGAACGGAAGGAACTACAAATTAAATATCAAGGTAGATTAGAAACAATTGCAGCTGGTTTTGAGGGTGCAGCGTTATTATCTGATATTATTAAAAGACCCGATATCTCTCAAAAAATCCATGCAGTCGGTAATGCAGCGGTGTCAGGTTATGACGCCGTTAACAAAATCTTTAGTGTTGCCGGTGCTGTTTCGGCTAGTGTTTTTGCTCCTTATGTTATCGCCATTAGCGCTGCATATTCATTATTTTCAACATTATTTGGTTCTGATCCCAAAGATCCATATTTAGAAATAGCATATAAAATGTCTGACCAAATGGTTGATATCTATTCAACATTAAATGAGCGATGTGATCGATTAGAAAATATTCTATGGATAACTAACCAAAATCTTTTGGGAGGGTTTGCCGAAGTTTCTAGGCAGTTCAAGGACGTAAACGGTCAATTGAAGGATATCAGAGATTTTGTTAAGGATATTCAGCCAACATTGCTTCGTACCGAATCAATACTAGAATCGGGCATCAATCTCATTTTAAAGATAATGCAAGCTGTTGAGTTGCAAGGTCTTCATGGTTGGATTTCATCAAGGAAGGAAGAATTAGATAGGGCGAATTTAATTTTTAAAAAAGAAAAAATACCTGAAGATCAGTACGATAAAGCGCTGGATGATCTATATTTATCCACTATCTCTCGTTCTACTGACGCTATTGCGGTTGGTTCAGATAAGGTGTTAGATGAGAGTGACAACTTTGCTATGCCAACTCCATTTTTTGTTGGGCCAATAAAAAAATATGTGTTTGAAAACTACAAATCTTTTTTGCGACAAAGCCAACTTTTTATGCGTCAAGCAGTACTAAACCCGGAAATTTATACAACATCCGCTAATGCTTTATTATCTTTGATGCAGTTTTATCACAACAAAACAGCCGCAAGATTTTCTTCTACCGAACAAATATACCTCAAAGATATCAGAGAAACCGGGGCTTATTTTCAAACTTTTATCCAGGCAATTGGAAGTGCCCCTATATTAAAACAATTATTAGATGATTACGGAAAAGCTTTGCTTGAAGTACAAAAGCAGGTTGAAACAGAAATCGTTACTTTTGATGAGAAAAAATCTACTGAGCTCCGAGAAGCAGTAGTTAAAATTGCGTCAGATGAAAAACAAGCGCTAAGAGATGCAGGGCCGCCAGAGTTTGGGATGCATGAGACATGGCAAGGAGTAGAGATCAATGGTCGCATATATAATCCGGAAGAAATAAAGAGATGTGCGAATTCAAATAGCCGATGCGATCCTTTTGTCTACAAAGTTTCTAAATGGATTTTTCGTGCGCTTTCTGTATGCGGATCTCCCAAATCGGAACTTGACAATTGGAATGAATGTGGGCAGCTCATAAATTCATATAGAGATCTTAAGGATGTTATGAATTCCGCTTATAAAAATAGCAAAAATAAAATGTATGAGGAGGTAAAAGAAAAAGCTATTGCGGCAAACGATGTAAAACGCGACTGCTTTACAAATTCTAGATACATGTCGTTTGGAAAAATAATACCGGGTATTAGTTATGTAAGTATTTTAGTACAGCCCGAAGAAGCTGCAAAATTTTTATTAAAGATTTTCTTGCATAGTGCTACTTTCAATATTCCAGAAAGTTTTTTGATTGCTGAATGGCTTGGAATTGGCAAAATTCAGCATAAATATCATTACGATTTTTCTCAGAACAAATTTTTTCTTAAAACATTTTTTAAAAATACTAATACTCATACCGAAATTTTACTTTCTCATAAAAAAGTTGATGTTCGCTCTGATTTTCCAGCCAACCGAAATTCTCGCACTAGTATTAATCTTTACGGTGAGTTTGCTAATTTTTATCATGATGATGAAAAAGTATTATTCTTATGGGAGGGTAGCCCATTTTCTCATGTTGAAAAAGGCAGGAAAATTAACAGATGGGGGTTATATCCTGGCAGATTTACAAAATTGGGTAACACACCATATGACCTTCCATACGGTAGCGATGATACAGGGGATGAAATTACCGATAAAGATATTTTTCACGTCGGGTCTGTTTATGAAAATTCCGGGATTGGGCCCGGAATACAAAAGAGTCTAACCAAAATAGCCACCGAATTAGTTTTAAAGGAAGATTTACTTAAGTCAGAAAAAGAAATTGATCAAGTAATTACGACGAAGTTAGTTGAATTTAGAAAAAACTTGCATACCGAAATCGGAAATTCTGCTAAAAATGAAAAAAGCAATTTAGGGAAATTATTAAAAAATTTAAATCTGCGGTATAACGCTCTATTTAGAGTATTATCGCTAGCATTTCCCGAGCTTTTCACTGAAAACATATTTTTTATGAATAACCCTTATTTGATAAAAAATAGGCAAGAAGCGCTTAATTATCTTAATCGCGCATATAATGGAGAAATTCATTATCTACATAATATTTTGGGAGACACCTATGCTGAATTTCAAAGATTTAGCGAGATGATTTTGTATTTAGCTGACAGGCAAATTTTGGTACCTGATTATCCTGCTGTTACTCAAGTCATGCAGAGGTTAGAAAATTATACCTCAAGTCTAAATATCACGCATGCAAATCAATCGCCAAGAGATTCTGCTGATAACTTAGATAATCAACATAACGACAAGTATTCTGCAGAAAGTAAAGCTGAGGCAAAAAGAGAAGCAAAAACCACCCAGAGAACAGAACTGTCAATAGAAGTTGAAGAAGGTGGGGATGATAGTAGAAGTGTTGATTCAAAAGCGCCAGAAAGAACAATTAATGTAGCCGAAGCGCATCCTGTATTTCCAGCGTCAGAGCCAGAATCTTCAGGTGCCGCCGCACAAAGCGCTACTGCATGGTTTAATTGGGCGCCGCTGCAAATAGTTTATTCTGCCGCAAGTGC
The DNA here is from genome assembly GCA_023480665.1 of Gammaproteobacteria bacterium. Taxonomy (GTDB): domain Bacteria; phylum Pseudomonadota; class Gammaproteobacteria; order UBA9339; family UBA9339; genus JAMCWR01. The sequence goes on along the minus strand of JAMCWR010000017.1, from coordinate 4,411 downwards.
TGTTGGTTCTTGGTTTACAAGTACCCCCGCGCCTGCGCCACAGGCTTTGGAATCGGTCCCGCTTTTATCACCAAGCGAATTTGCAGAATTTAAAGCAAAAGAGAATACTGACAGAAAAGCAGCAAATGCAGATACATCCACACCAGGGCCAAGTTATAATTCTGATTTCAATTCTCAATTAATGCTGTTTGCTATTGTTTTTAAAAAACTTCGCAAATCATTTCCATATACTTTTCCATGGAATCGTAACAGAGTTTTAACTGATCCTGAGGTACGAGATCTTGAGGTGAAGTTAGAAAGCTTAATTAAATTACGCAAACAAGTTGATAGGCTAGAAAATTCGTTAGCAATTAAAGGTGGATTTTTAAGAGATAAATTTGATCGTGTCCAGCGTGAACTGGATTTAGGGAATTCTGATTCGTTGCTTCGAGAAATAAGAAGGTTAATCCGACATAAACCTGAAAAAAGAGTTGTTTCTCGTGCAAAAGTCGCAAATTGGGAAACCCGTCTTGAAAAAATCAATGCAGATATCACACAAATCAAAAATCTTAATGCCCGGCTAGAAAATGTTTCAGAAGAACGGCAAGCGAAAGAGTGTGCATTACAAAGAAATCATCCAAACCAAATAGTCAGGGCTGAGGTAATTTATCATGCATGTAAAGATGAGCTGCGTGTGAATTATATAATTCAAAATGCCGGCACTAGTCAATATTTGCCTTTCTTTAATGAAAGCAGGTTTCTGCAGCCACAATTAAGATCAGGAAGAGAGGCTTGTTCTTTTTGGCAGCAGAATCAGAAACAACAAAAAGAATGGCAGGTTGATGTTGCGTCAGCAAAAGAGATACCGAGAGCTCGGCTCGTATAAATAACACGGAAATCTTAAAGATTTTGCATTACAAGCAAAAATAGCATCGCATGAGCGTGAAAAACATGTTGCAAACCTTTATGCATCAAGTTCATAAAGCAAAATATTTTGTTACCGAAATATTTTCTAAAAATTTTTGATCATGGGAAATAACCAATAATGCGCCATGATAGCAATTTAAGGCTTTTTCTAAGCTATAGATGCTATCCAAATCAAGATTGTTTGTTGGCTCATCAAGAATAATTAATTGCGCTGGTTTTTCAGCCATTAAAACTGCTGCAAGTAGCGCGCGAATTTTTTCGCCACCGCTCAAATTACCCGCCAATTGCAGCGCTTTTTCATTGCGAAATAAAAATGCTGCAAGCAAAGTCCTAGCTTGAGTTTCGTTAATATGTGGATTAAATTTTTTAAAATTATCTAGCACTGTTAAATTTAAATCTAAAAGACTCGCGGTTTGATCTAAATATCGCATGTTGTCGATTCCGATGAACACAGAACCTGCATCTGGTTTTATTATTCCTAAAATTATTTTCACCAAAGTAGTTTTACCACTGCCATTTTTACCAAGCACAGCCACTCGCTCTCTACCTAGTATTCTTAAATTAAAATTGTGAATAAGCGTTGCTGAATTTGCATAAGAAAATGTAACGTCATGCATTTCGATCACAATTTTTCCGGGCGGAATTTGCGCATCTTTTAAGATAAAATTAATCTCCTCATCAATTTCAATATTTTTGCGAGCGTTATCAAGATTTGTTGTCGATTGTTCCAACATTCTTGCGGAACGAATTGATTCGCGTTTTTGGTTTTGTTCGCTATTTTCGCGCATAGCATTTAGTATCAATTTAGATTGGCTGCCAGTATGGCGCAGTGCTTTACCTTTTTGGCAGCGCTTTTGTTGTTTTTCCTGAGTTTTTTGCAGATGTAATTTGGTTTTTTTTAGCTCGTGTTTTGCAAACTCGTATTGTTGTAATTTTGCCTGTTTTTGTAGGGCGCTTTGTTCTTTATAAAAGGAATAATTTCCACCGTAAATTTCAGCGCCATGGCTATTCAATGCAACTATCTCGCTCATTAATTCTAAAAGTTCGCGATCATGGCTCACCACAATCAATCCCTTTTGCCAATCTTGAATTTGTGCAAAAAGTTTTTGTTTTGCTGAGCTATCCAGATTGTTTGTAGGCTCATCCAATATTATAAAATCTTTATCCGCAAAAAATGTTTTTGCGAGATAAATTTGTGTGAGTTCGCCGCCACTTAAGTTTTTTAAACTGTAGGAAAGTGTTAAATTTGCTAGGCCAAATTTCTCTAACAATTTTTGCGAGCGTTCTAAAATCTGCCAATCGTCTGCAAGAGTTTCAAAATCGATCGCCGCAATACTTCCCGCTTGTATGCGCTCAAGCGCTTGTAACTTTGCTGCAACACACAAAAACTCCGCAACATTTTTATTACATTCCAAGGTAAACTCTTGTGGACAATAGCCAATGGTTGCATTGGTAAGAACTTGGCCACAGGTTGGAGCAAGCTCGCCAATTATTAGTTTTAAGAGCGTTGATTTGCCGCAGCCATTTTTACCGACAATGCCATATTTTTTTTGCGTAAACGTTAAATTTAACTCTGAGAAAATCTCGTGAGCATTGTTAGTAATGTATTGTAGATTGTGAATTAAAATAGAAGATTTAGTTTGCATAAATTAAAGTCTCCTTGAAAAATTAGTGTGAAGTAGCATGCTATTTGTTTAGCATTACCCAAAACTATTTGACTTTAATTAATGCGCATTGGTGGAAAACCTCGTGTTTTTTGTATTACTCAATTAATTTTAGCAAATAAATAAAATTTTGCTAAAATAAATTTTCTTTATTAATCAATTGGGTTATTATTTTTGATATAATTCTTTCTCGAACGTATGCAAGTAATTGGAAAAATAATGTTAAATGATAAGGCTTCAGTTTTAAAGGAAATCAGCAAAAACGCTATACCGATTATTATTTCACTCTCTATCGGCGTGTTTTCGGTGTTGATCGTTACCAAAATTTTAGGGAAGATCAATGTCACTAATTTTTATATATTAGCGCTTTTTTTGCCGATAAATTTTTTTATATTGTCTCTCAATGAAGCGATACGTGCGGCAATAGTTGTATTATCATCCCCACTAACACCAGAAAAAGATTCTGAGTCTATAGCTAACAATATCGTTGCACTGTTGTTTGTCACGATCTTTGTTTTTATTTTTAGCATGCTTATCTTAGTGATTTGTAAAAAATTCTTAGTATCAATTTTGCATGTCGGAGCAGAGCATGCTGATGCATTTTACTATTTTAGTTTATTTATGATGGCCGCCAATATTCTTATTGGTTTTAGTTCTATTTTATTATCTACGTTGCGCGCGCTAAAAAGACCTACGTCTGGAATGGTTTTGTCCCTATTTTCTGCCGCCGTTACCATACTGCTAACATTTATCTTTGGTAACTATTATGCATTTGGCTTAAATAGTTTTGTGTTGGCAATAATTGTTACACATACATTTGTAATTGTTCTAGGTATATTTATTTTAAAATTTTATGGTGTAATTATTCGTATCTCAAGCGGTAGTATTAGTTATTGTCTGAAAAAATTAAAACAAATTAACTCAATAGGCATGCCAGTATTTTTATCTTATTTAATGATTTTTTCGAGCCTGTTTGTTAATAATATATTTCTTTCGCATTTCAATAAAGATATCTTGTCCGGATATGGGATCGCATGCAGACTGCAAAGTATTATTATACTTCCAGCAATTGGGATTGGTTACGCCATGGCTATTTTAATTAATACACATTTAGCCAAAAAAGATTACATGCGCGCTACAAAAATTTTTAGAGTCGGTATAAATTACACAATTGTTTTGTATTTATTAGCAGCCGTTAGCATGTTTTTGTTTAGCAGAGAATTATCACTTTTAATTACCAATGATGAAGCGATTTTACTTGCTAGCTCCATCTATTTAAGATTCGTATCTTTATCTTATATTGGTATGGGAGCATCAATAGTTTTATTTACGATATTTGAACAAACCGGCTTGGGCATAAAAAGCCTAATTGCTAATATATTTTATTGTTTGTTATTGCCAATCATTGGTGGCTTTATTGCATTATATACGCACCAATATGTTTGTATTTATTTAACATTGACCATAACTAATTTTTTAGCTTTGATCTATGTTGCCATTGTTTATTTATATCCATCTTTTATTGTTCCAGCACAAAAACCTTTACCTTCGTCATAACCAAGGGTGTTGTTTGTGGTATTGGATTGTCATTTGTCCATAGTTACTAACACATACAAAAATTCAGGACACATGATTCCAGATGATGAACCTAAAAAGTACGCCAAAGTTGTGAAGCAATTTATGAACTCAATTCATCCGTAGGTTTGACATTTTAGTTTGATTTTGGCAACCAAAATTAATAAAACAACCCCATGTTTTATTATCCAGCATATGAAAACACCCCCCTGTTTTCTTGACTTAATTCGATAATATATTCTAACCATCAGAAATAAAATGTCAAA
>JAMCWR010000010.1 GCA_023480665.1 Gammaproteobacteria bacterium | reverse complement strand
TATCTCCAACAAAAAGGCGCGGTAATCGCAGATACTATCAACGCAAAGAAATTATATTAGTGCGTCACATTAAAGATCTTCTCTATAACCAAGGTTTCACTATTGAAGGTGCGCGAGTAAAACTTTCTTTAGAAGAAAAGACAAATGCTGCGGCTACTCCTACAGTTGGCCACGAGGTAATGCAAAATCTGTTGGCTCAACTCGAAAGCATTTTGACTGAATTAGAATTTGAGTTATAAATCTATTTTTAATTTTTAGCTTCAGTTTTTTCCTATCATAAATATTGCTGATTAAATCATTAATCGTGTTATAATTTAATTAAGTTTTTGTTAAGCTATTGGTATGGCATTATTATTTTTTTGTTGTTAAAAAAATAAAAATATGGTGTGGCGTGTCCAATACTTCAGCCCAAGCGGCAGGAAAAGATAGCAAGGAAGAAAAAGACGAAAAAAAATCCGTCGCAATAGCTGTAGCCCCTCAAAATAATGAAACTTTCTCTAGAATAATTCAGCAAAATAATGCAGCCCTGCAAGTAGCTTTGCAAGGTTTGTTGTTAGGGCTTGCGGAAATTGATTCTAAATTAATTGGCGATCGCAGAGAAACTCTGCGAGAAACAATCGATGATATGCTGGCTCGATTTGAGGTCGCAAATGATATTGGTTTTATGAATCTAGAGCCGCTAATCACTAGTTTAAAATTTTTAGATGAAAAAGTTTATGTTGCGTTTGGTTACCAGTGCCGCTATACAAGTGATAATTTCATTTTAGTGTTGCGAAATTATATTGCAGCTTCGATTGGTTGCAAAGTCCGCCAAAAAATCTTACCAGGAACCGTCGATGTTTCTGCCGCAAGCGCAGAAATTGAAAAGATATGTTTTGCGCGAAACTCTGGTGGAGCTGCAGTTGATGCGGTAGAAAAATTTTGGCGAATGTCTATGCCAAAATCTGCGTACACCAGGGAAATGAATGCATTTGATGCTGATGGTACAGCAATCTGTGCCTGCAAGAGAGATGGGTTTGATGTCGATGATTGTTTATGGCGCGGCCTCATTGACGGTTTATCTGTATACAAGTTAACCGAAGTTGTTAGTGCAAGTTGGCGAATCTGTTGGCAAAGTGATATTAAATCTGCAAGGGAGACGAAGAGTGTAGAGTTTTTTCCATACATTAAGGAACTTGCAAAAAGAATTGCTGCATTGGGGTATCCTTTCAAGTTTAACCCAGCTTTACTAACTGACTTCCAATGCCACCAAGAGCCTGGTTTGCACATTAGCTCTAAAGAACGATACGCGAAACAAACTGCTCCGCTACACGAAAGTTACCCAGATAAGTTTATTATTGCATTATGGCATATGCATTGCTTTAATAATGAAGCTGACGCAATCTTGTACAAAATTTTTGATGATGCGGATTTTGTTGCGGAAAGATTTAAATATGTGTTGCCAAAAGTTCCGGAAATAGTGCCGCGCAATACTACTATACAAGTTCATAAATTTTGCGCAGGTGATGCGCGTTCTGTACAAGAGCCGGTCTGTGTATTATCTGGGACTGGAGATATTAACCGACAAATTTGTGACAATGCAAATTTTTTATTACGCCTTTCAAGTTTAGCCGATTTGCAATATCATCCGTCTTTAGGTCATTATTGGATCAATCAATTTAACGAAAGATTTCGTTTAACGCTCACTGCGATCGTAAAAAATATGCGGGATAAAAAAATCAATTTATCTGCAGAGGAAGGTCGCCAAAAATTTTTTGAAATTTTTGCAGCAGCAGAATCGCAGTCGCTTCATTGTGATTATTTTCACTACATAGATTTATATGATCTATTGGAATTTATTTGTTCTGGTTGGCGAGCTAGCACCCCAAATACAAAATTGCCAGAATGGATTGCGATAACCTATCCATATTTGGCTGGTGAAATGAGTGTTTTTTTTAATGGATTAGCTGTTTATTTATATACAGTCGAAGAGCTAAAATTATCATCCGAGAAAGATGAGTTGGATGCGATAATGCTAGCTAATGATCCTTCTCTTAGCAGAAAGCGTTATGCTGAATTTAAAACATTAGCCGATAGGGGAGATCTACCTGCAAAATGGAAAATGGCTTATCTTTTGAGCCAAGATGAAAAATCATTATTTGCATCGAGCCAGGATAGATTTACTCTGATGGAGAAATGTTAGCATAACGCTTTCTGCTAAGAGAAGGAGGCGGTGCCGGTAGATATTATTTGGTCATTGGTGTTGGCATATTATCAACGTGAAGTAAGTAGTTTTAATGTGTTTTTGCTCATGGAAAAATTTTGTTATTGTTTGAACAGTTTGTCAGAAAAGTTTATTCAAGAAAAATTTTTTAGCGCAAAAACGAATTTAGCTAGCGCAAGCTCTTCAGCTGCTAGGAGCGGATACAGCGGTGCGTTTTTTACAGCTACATTTGAAGAAGAAGCTTGTGATTGTGATCAGAGCGCAGCTGCTACAACTGAAACGGTAAGCCCAGCTGCAGAAAGTAAAGGTGATGCTCCACAGTCTTTATTTTTTGCAGGCAGCCAAAATGATTCGAACGATAATTCACAAATTAATTCTTCACGTGGCCCAGGCCCAGGTTCAAAAGATACTCCGCAGGCAACAAATGCAGTTGTATCAGTCGTAGTAGCAAATCCTGTCGCTTAGGCAGGGGGGGGGCTATTGCCACTACTTAATAATGTTTTATACTCAAATATGGGGGCTGCATGGGGTGCAAGTGGGCGAGCCGGGGTTTTCGCGAAACACTGTTTCGCGCCGGCGAGCGCCAAAACCAAGGATGGTTTTGGCCGGATACAGAGCACCATGGAAGGTTATTAGCTGTCAAAAATTAGAAGTATGAAGTTTCGGGGCGTAGCGCAGTCTGGTAGCGCACTTGCATGGGGTGCAAGTGGTCGCCGGTTCAAGTCCGGCCGTCCCGACCATTAAAAGATGCATCCGTGAGATCACCGGCTCAAGTTCAGTGCAATCGCCGGTTCAAATCCGGCGCCATTTTAGGCATTATGTCAATAATATTTTGTGCTTTTTTGTGGCTAGTATAAAATAAGCGCCAACAAATATATTAAAAATACATGAGGTTAGGAAAAAGATGACGCGTTTATTTGTATTGATTTTTGGGTTAGTGCTTTCAGGCACAGTTTTTGCAGTTTGTCCGGTTTGTACTTTTGCTGTAGGTGCTGGGATTGGTTTAACACAGTGGCTTGGTATCGATGATACGATTACTGGCATTTGGACTGGTGGTCTTACGGTATCAGTAATTATCTGGACAATTAGTTGGCTAGATAAAAAAAACTACAATTTTGCTGGAAGAAATGTGTTGGTATGGTTTTTTTATTATTTTTTTACTTTTGCACCCCTTTATTTTACAAACATCTTCGGCCATGCTTTAAATAAATTCTGGGGAGTTGATAAGCTAGTTTTAGGCATTGCGCTTGGAAGCATTGTGTTTTTTATCGGCGCTAAAAGCTACGAAATAATGAAAAAGCACCACGATAACAAGGCTTATTTTCCGTTTCAAAAAGTTGTTATGCCAATTGCGCCATTGATTATTTTAAGCGTAGTTTTTTATTATTTAACTAAATAAATTTTAACCAAACAAATATCAAGGGAACTAATATGAGCGAGATTTCTGCAAAAATAAATGAATTAGTTACAAAATACGATAGCATGAAAAAGCGTGACAAAATGGATTTATCTTCAGATCAAGATTTAACCGTTGCCATTATGAATTTAGTTGGGATTGAAGAGCATTTCTTTTTTAGTGGTGCAAAAACTGGCAAGACAGAATATTACGATTTGATTCAAGAGGTACGCAATATTCGTAAGGATCTACTTAAGCGCATTATCAAAGAATATGAAGGCGAAGTATGGTGTATTTCAAAGCATTTGTTAGCTGCAAGTTATCGTTTAATGGAAGTTGGTTCAAAGCAACTTGAGCTTGGGAATAAAGCTGATGCTTATGCTTTTTTTGAAAAAGCCTACAATTTGTATTCACTATTTTGGGGGTTAAATATGAAAATAATTCCTATTACTGATGTGAAAAAAATTGATGCAAATGCCATAAATAAACGTGATAGCGAAAAGTTACCGTTGATGAAAAAGCTCGGAAACTTAGTGCAAAAAATTATTGATTGTTGTATTGAATAAAAATTGGAATTACTAATGCAGCTTGATACAAAAATATTCGATATTCTTGCTTGCCCTGTTTGCAAAGGAAAACTTTATCATGATAGGCAAAAATCAATGTTGATTTGTAAATTTCATAAAGTTGCATATCCAATCAAAGATGGTTGCCCCGTGTTATTATTCAAAGAAGCGATGCCGCTAGATGACAATCAAGGCGACAAATTGTAAGAATTTAAAATATAAAATAAAGGTAGGGTAATATTTATGGAAGCATTCCGCATAATAATCCCAGCGCGTTACGAATCAACTAGATTTCCCGGGAAAGCATTAGCTGATATTAACGGCAAGCCGATGATTCAACATGTATACGAACGAGCGCTAGAATGTAAAGGAGCGGCTAGCGTAGTAATTGCTACTGATGACAAAAGAATTGAGCAGGCTGCGAAAAAATTTGGTGCAGAGGTTTGTATGACTTCAGACCAGCATCAGACAGGAACGGATAGGTTAGCTGAAGCTGTTTCTAGTTTGCGATACGCCGATAACGATATTGTGGTGAACGTGCAGGGCGATGAGCCGCTTATATCACCGAGTATTATTGAACAGGTTGCTTTTGAATTGTCTGAACACCCAAGCGCTGAAGTTGCAACTTTATGTGCACCGATTGAAACTGCAGAGCAACTGTTTGCGTCTAATATCGCAAAAATAATTTTAGATAAAAATAATTTTGCACTTTATTTTAGCCGCGCGCCAATTCCGTGGGATCGCGATAATTTTCCGCTAAAAGATGATGCATATTTACCGCCGCATATTTATTTTAAGCACGTGGGTATTTATAGTTATCGAGTGAAGTTTTTAAAAAAATTTATTGTTTGGCGCCCATGCATAATTGAATCATTGGAAAAGCTTGAACAATTAAGAATGATTTATTATGGCGCGAAAATATACGCCGGAGTTGCCAAGGTGCAAACAGCCATTGGGGTTGATACGCCGGAAGATTTGGAAAAAGTTTTGGAGTTTTTGTCTGAGTTGAGATAATAAATAAAAATGCATAAAGAAACGGCTTATTTGATATATAAAATAAGCCGTTTTTATTTTGTTACAATTTGTAGAGAATAAAATTATTCTTTTAATGTTTGGATAAATTTGGTCATGACTTGTTTTGCGTCGCCATAAACCATGCGGCATTTATCATCAAAGAATAATAAGTTTTCAATACCAGCATAACCTTTACCTTTACCACGCTTAATTACAAAAATTTGTTTGGCGTGATCTGCATTCAGAATTGGCATGCCATAAATTGGGCTGGCTTTGTCAGTTCTGGCAGCTGGGTTAACAACGTCATTAGCACCAAGAACAATTACTACATCTGTGCTAGCAAAATCATTGTTAATGTCTTCCATATCAAAAATATAGTCGTACGGAACTCCCGCTTCAGCCAACAATACGTTCATATGGCCTGGCATTCTTCCTGCAACTGGATGAATCGCAAATTTTACGTCAACGCCTTTCTCGATCAGAAGCGAGGCTAATTCCCAAACTTTTTGTTGAGCTTGAGCAACTGCCATACCGTAACCAGGAATAAATATTACTTTTGAAACATAATTTAACATGGTTGCAGCATCTTCAACTTCCATGGATTTCATCGTGCCTTCAACTGCTGTGCCAGCGCCGCCGCCAAATTTAACGAATATAATATTTGCAAGCGATCTATTCATGGCTTTGGCCATCAATAAAGTGAGCAGGGTACCAGAAGAACCGACAATTGTACCGGCAATGATCATTGCCATGTTACTCATGACGAAACCTTCACAGGCAACAGCAAGACCAGTAAATGCGTTATAAAGCGCAATGACAACCGGCATATCTGCGCCACCAATACTCATTGTCATCAATACGCCATATGCCAAGCTGGCGATGAAGAATAAGAGGAAGATAATTGGTGAATGGATGAAATAAAATAAAACTCCAAAAATAATTGCAGCGGCAAGTGTGCCTAAATTAATTTGCTGTTGCATTGGGAAGTAAATATTTTTTAACCAATCCCGCAATTTAAAGAAAGCTAAGACGCTTCCTGAAAATGAAACAGCGCCAATTAATGCGCCAGCAACCGCGAGTACAAATGTGGTTGTAGACATTGTTGCAGCAGGATCGGACATTAGCTTAAACAATTCGACTGCGGCAATTGCAGCAGCAGCGCCACCGCCCATACCATTATACACAGCGATCATTTCAGGCATGGCAGTCATCGCAACTTTTTTCGCAGCAATCCAGGCCACAATCGTGCCGATAAAAATTGCCACCAGAATCAACGCAAAATTATGCAAATTCGGAAAGAAGAAAGTTGCAATAGTTGCTAAAAGCATGCCAAATCCATGGAAGTTGA
>JAMCWR010000036.1 GCA_023480665.1 Gammaproteobacteria bacterium | reverse complement strand
ACGACCACATAATATTAGCTGTAAGTATAGCTGAATATCCACGATTAATTTCACCATCAGTGTTTTTTGATAGTGGCTTATTAAAAGCCAACTTATGCTCTTCTTTACAATCATCACTACAGACACAGCTAGAAAAATATCGGGATAATGGTAAAAATGAAAAGTATCAGGAAAATAAAAGAAATATGGTTATAGATAACATAAAAAAACTTTACGCAGTTTTAATTGATACATCTTGGTACAATTGGTTGCCAAATATTGCAAAAGTAAGAGGTGGTGCAATATTTAATAACACGCAACACGAAAATTGCTATGGTATCATCTATAATACGAATTTTTCTTCTGTAAAAGACAAATCTAGTCACGCTAAGGTTTGTGATAAACTAATTCATAAAAATTACACTTTAGAATTACCATTAGTTATTTAGAAAAATATAATATGATTAACCGCGAGGAAACAACTCCTTGGTGTTTCTTTGGGGAATTGGTAACCCTTTTTTTTCTAAGTGTCTTAATAACTTCTCCTCCCAAATAGGCGACCAACCGTCCCAATTAGCATCCCAACAAATTGGGCAAGTCCAAATATCGAATAACTTACTATGTTTCCCCTCATAGAGATGAGGGCCATTTTGAAATTGGTTTCCGCAAAGCTCACAATTAGCAAATCTTTTGAAATCTCGCATTTATACACTCCTCATCTAATTTGTTGTATACAACAACAAATGGGGCATCTTTCGACAAAAATCAAGTAAAAATAAGAGACTAAATGAGATTTCAATTATCACCAAGATTTTTTTCCCTCAAGTTGTACTAACGTCAGCCTCGATAAAACAGTTTTGATAGTCGTTGGTCCTATTTATTTCGCTCAACTGTCATCAATAGTTTCGTCTGAATATTTGTCATTTTGATAGGGGAAGTGATTTCATACTCGTAACCGTCAGAGTCTGGTTTTTTAAAATCATATTCGCTTAAAGTACGTTGCTTAATTTCGTCTCTAACTTTTACCTTGCTGCGCACAAAGTTGCGATTCCTGCTTCGTTTTTCTTGAACCTGCCAGATATCGGTGGCTTAATGTTTATTTCAATTGATCAGCTGTAATTTTGCATTTTTTAAAAAAACATATATAATATATCTTATATAAGATATACAAAAATATTTTTAAACGAGGATATATGCATAAAATTTTAATCTCTATTCCAGATAATCTAGCTTACCGCTTACGAGCTGTTATTCCTCCACGTAGTCGTAGCAAAATTATTTCTCATTTAATAGCTGAAGAAATAGATCGACGTGAAAGTGATCTTTATGCTTGTGCTTTGAGCGTAGAAAACGATGAAGCTTTGAATAAGGAAATGAAAGCATGGGATATAACCATAGGTGATGGATTGGAGGAGCTAAAGCATGAATCGTGGTGATATTTATTGGGTGGATCTAGAACCAACCAAAGGCGCAGAAATTAAAAAGCTTCGTCCGTGTGTAATTATTAGCGCGACAGCAATTAATAGAGCACGTCACACCGTTGTTGTTGTTCCTCTTTCTACTTCTGCTAGAGCACGACCACCGTTGGTTATTACTGTTAATTGCTTAGATCAAACAGTTACTGCTATTTGTGATCAAATTAGGGCCGTAGACAAAAGTCGTCTAGTTAAAACAGCTGGGCAGTTAAAGCCAGAAGATTTAGAGGCTTTGGAGGATGGCTTAAGGCAAGTGCTTTCGATATAGAATTACCCAGCTATGCTTCTTTATTTAAGAGTAAGGTTAGCTAGATGGTCCGGTAGTCATGTTCATTCATGACACGTAATAGTTGTTATTACTATTGCGTTACGCAAGTTGCGTAACGCTTTTTAGATAATTTCTTGTATCTTTTTTTGCCTTGTATTTTTTTCGAAGTGCTATAACATCCCTTAAAATCAGGTTGCTATTATATTACACCGATCTCACAAAAAACTGGTTTTCAATTCTAAACAAAAGTAATTTACATGGAATTGGGCCATTAAAAAAATTATATTGTTTATGTGCGCGAATGCCCATGGTTTTACCTAGCTCTGGATTGCCAGTTAACATGGCAACTTGCCAATCTGCGAAACGTTCGCGCAAAATATTACCAAAGTTTTTATAGAGATTATTTAAGGCATTAATCTTTAAACGTTCGCCATAAGGCGGATTAGTAACGATGATGCCTTTTTGATTTCCGTGATGTGTGGGTGGTGTAAAATTATTTAATTCTTTTACTACGACTGCAATACAATCATCAAGTCCCGCACGCTGAATATTAAATCTTGCCGCACGAATTACTTGAGGGTCAGCATCATAACCGCGAATTTCTGCATTTAATGCTTCTATGCCAATGCGTCTTCGCTCCATTGCTTCAGCCCATAATTTTTGCCAGGTGGTTTTTTCGTGTTGCAGCCAGTGATCAAAGCCAAATTTTTTATGCAGCAATCCAGGTGCGATATCAGCTGCCATTAATGCTGCTTCGATTAAAATTGTTCCTGAGCCACACATCGGATCAAGCAAGGGTTTACCGATTTTAGCAAGTTCTGGCCAATTGGCACGATATAAAATTGCTGCAGCTAAATTTTCTTTAAGTGGAGCAACTCCAGTATCAATACGATAACCGCGCTCGCATTTTGGTGCATTAAAAGTTAAAGATGCAAACTATTGCCAGATAAATCAATACTAATCGTAACTCTATCATTGTGGAGATAAGCATTTACTCTTAGTTTTGGATTTTCTTTGTCGATTTCGGGGCGATTGCCAGTTTTTTCACGGATTTGATCGACAATTGCATCTTTAACTTTTAATGCACCAAAATGCGAATTATTGATTGCTTGAGAAGTTCCAGCAAAATCTACTAGTAATGAGGCATCTGATTGCATATGTGATAACCAATCAATGCTGTGCACTCCTTTATATAAATCTTCAGCACTATTAACGTTAATCACTTTGATTGGATATAAAATGCGGTTTGCTATGCGTGACCATAAACAAATTCGATAGGCAGTTTCAAGCGTTCCTTGAAAATTAACGCCAGCGACAGTTTGCTTAGTATTTGTTGCGCCAAGCTTAATTAATTCTTCTTCGAGCAGTCCTTCAAGGTTTTTTGGGCATGTAGCGAAAAATATGGTCATCTTAAAATTCTCTTTGCATTATATGGTTTAGCAGAGACTGAAGTAAATCTGTATTTACATCTAATTGTTCAAGCGCATGGTTAGCGCTTTGCCAAAGCTTTGCAACTTTCTTTTTTGCTTTATCAATACCGATTAGAGACGCATAATTAATTTCTTTTTGCTTAGGTTTATCTAATGCATCAAAAATATCATCTTGAATTTGAAAGGCAAGACCTAGGTTTGATGCAAAATTATGCAGTAAACCGAGAGTTTTTTTATCATTAATGCCAGCGCACAATGCTCCCATGGTTACAGCTGCTTTAATTAAAGCCCCGGTTTTTAATTGATGCATTTTTTCTAACTTTGCAACTGTGATGCAATTTTTTGCAAGATGGATATCGATATCTTGGCCTAAAATCATGCCTTCAGGCCCCGCAGCAAAAGCAAGTTCTTTAACTAATGTAGTTGAAGGAAGAAGTTCAAAAGCCAAAGTAATTAAAGCGTAACCAACTAAAATTGCAGTTGCTTCATCAAAAGCTATATGGCAGGTTGGCATGCCGCGGCGTAAAGTATCATTATCCATTGCAGGTAGGTCATCGTGTACTAAAGATGAAGCGTGGATTAATTCAATGGCAGCTGCCGCAGCGTCAAGTTTCGCAAGAGTTGCGCCAAACGTTTCACCTACCGCGTAAACTAGAATTGGGCGTAGCCGCTTGCCGCCAGTTAAGACAGCATAACGCATTGCTTGAGATAGGTTTTGTGCGGTATCAAGTTTTTTGGGTAGCAACTTTTCAAGTTTGCCATTAATGCGTTTAACGCGCAAAGATAAGTAGTTATTAAATTTCATGCAGAGTCTTCATTGGAATAGTCTTCAAGTTCGTTGTTAGTTGATAAAATTTTAACTTTTTATTCAGTTTGGTTAAGTACTTCCTGGTTTTTTTGTGGTCGTGAAACAACAATTGAGTAGATATTGATTAAAGTTTTTCGTAGAACCAAGTGGTAGCCAACCCCCAAGGCATATTATGACTGTCTTGTTTTAGCAATTTAAATTGTGCTGAAGGTAAAGACTTTGTAACGGTAATGACCTTGGTGCCAGGTTTCAAACATTTTTCAAGATTACGAGCTAAGCCTTCCATTAATGGTTGGTCAAAGCACGTCGAGTAGGTATAAATTATATCAGCATCTGAAAGATCGGCTTGAGTAAAATCTTGGTTGGTAAAACTAATCGTTGAGTTTGATCTTTCATTTGGTGCTAGTGCAAGCAATTTTTGTTTAAATTTATCGTGTCTAGTTAGCGCAAAATTATAAAGATCTTCCAGGAATTCAACTCCACTACATTTTACAAAAGCATAACGCAATGCAGCATAAAAGACCACTTGCCCGCCGCCGCATCCTAAGTCATAAAAGACTTGTCCCTGTTTTGGTTGCATATAGTTTATCATGCTCTGAAGGGAATCGAGATCTGTATCGCCATATACAAACACTGAATCATCGAGGAGTTTATTTTTATCGCGTGCATTTGTAGACACATTTGAACTAGACATATCATCATAAAGTGATCTAACAAAGCTTTTTATTGTATTATGATCCAAAGTCTTTTTGTCTATAAAAAATTTAAAAATACTGGATAGTTTCATGTGCTTATTAATGAATAATAACGTTGAGCAGTATAGCAAGATTGAGGAATATGTAAACTGAAAACAGCATAACAAAGAGTGTTGCTTTGGCTGTGTAAGTCAAACTAAATTTGACTCTGTACTAATAGAATAATCTTCTAGTTCGCCATTTGCTGACAAAATTTTAACTTTTTGTTCAGCTTGTTTGAGTGCTTCTTGACATTGTTTCGCGAGTTTAACTCCTTGTTCAAACTGTTTTAATGCCTGCTCTAAACTCAAATTACCTTGCTCCATTGTTGTTACAACTGTCTCAAGTTCTTTGAGAGCAGTTTCAAAAGTGAAAGTCTTAGCTTTTTTTGTGGTCATAGTTTTTACTCCTGATTAATTGTAACATAATGAATTATTGGGTCTAGCTCTGATGAGCCTATTCGACTTTTTATCTATAAACCATCGATGCTATTAACTATTATAATGTATGGGTTGGGCCTGAGCCAATTCAGTAAAAAATGTTATTAAATTACATAAAATGCTTGCAAAAAATGTTATAATTGACATAAAATGCATGCATGAAACGTAAAATAGTTACATTTTTATCTAAATGGCAGCAGCAAACACGGCGCAAGCCTTTGATTTTAAAAGGAGCTAGACAAGTTGGTAAGACTTATTTGTTAAAGGAATTTGGACAATCGCAATTTTCAAGCTATCATTATTTCGACTTTGAAAAACAACGTGATTTAGCAAAAGTTTTTCAACAAGATTTAAATCCACAGCGTATTATTAACGAATTAAGTTTTTATGCGCGCAAAGCTATTGATATCAAGCATGATCTGGTAATTTTCGATGAAATTCAAGCCTGCCCAAGCGCTTTAACAAGTCTAAAGTATTTCTGCGAAGAGATGCCGGAATTAGCTTTGTGTTCTGCTGGCTCGCTTTTAGGTATACATCTTAATTCAGACTCTTATCCGGTAGGTAAAGTAGAAGAGTTATCTCTATATCCATTATCATTTTCTGAATTCCTTCAAGCTGTTGGTGATGAAAAATCTTTGCAATATGTAGATAACTTATCGCAATCAAGCATGCCGGAGATTGTACATGACCACTTATGCCAACAACTGAAAAATTTTTTTATTGTTGGAGGACTACCAGAATTAGTAGTGAATTATCGCGATGCAATTGCAAAAGAAAACTCACCAGTTAATTTATTGAATATTTTTGACGAGATTAGAACCAAACAAGAAGTATTAATAAAAGCATATTTTGCTGACATGGCTAAGCACGCAGGAAAAGTTAATGCGATGCATTTGGATAGAATTTGGCATGCCGCAGCAACACAATTAGCAGAAGTGCAAGATGCAACTTCATCAAGATTTCGTTTTAAAGGTGTGATACCAGGAATTGATCGTTATAGTCGCCTTGCAAGTGCTATTGATTGGTTAGAAGGAGCAGGAATAATTATAAAATCAAGTGTAATAACTGATGCTTATTTACCGCTAGCAGCTTATGCTAAAGAAGGTTTTTTTAAGCTTTTTATATTTGATGTTGGTATTTTAGGCGCAATGCTAAATTTGGCTCCGGCGTCGATTATAAAATATGAGTATGGAACTTTTAAAGGTTACTTTGCTGAGAATTTTGTTGCTCAAGAGCTACGAAGCGCTGGATTAGCGAAATTGTATGCCTGGCAAGGTAGGCATGCTGAAGTTGAGTTTGTTTGTGAGGTTAATGGTAAGTTAATTCCAATTGAGGTTAAATCAGGTAATATTACCCATGCTAAAAGTTTAAAAAGTTTTATTGATCGTTATCATCCTGAATTT
>JAMCWR010000069.1 GCA_023480665.1 Gammaproteobacteria bacterium | reverse complement strand
TTGTTGAATAATTACATATTTATGTAAAAATGTAGGTTCTAGTTAAGCTCGAGCTTTGCTCGAGCGAACCCAACATATTGAAAAAATAATTTTTTTATTTTGTTGGGTCCTGAGCAAAAACGCGCTGACTAGAACCTACTATTAATTATTCAACAAAGCTATTACTGGTCCTAAGTCAAGCAAGTTTTATAAAATGGTCTATAATAAAAAAATCATTATAACAACAAACAATAAAACGCGAGGAAATTAATATGCCTGATACTGATCAAAAGTGTGTATGTAGTCTTAATAATACAAAATCGTTGTGGCGATGGGTAGGTGAAGAAGTTAGAACCATATGGTGTTGTGAAGGGCCTCTATTTGTTGGCAAAAACGCCGCCCCCCATCAAATAGCGAATGCTATTGAGGAAGAAAAGAGCATAGGTGGTAGGTGTTGCCTTTGCCTTGCCTTAGTTGGATCACCCGTCTACATGACTGTTATTGCTGTGCTAGGAACTGCTCTTAATTTATCAGCAGATGCTTGCAGTTCTCTAAATAAAAGCGGCTTTTTCAATTGTTGTCACGGCGGAAAACTCGGTTATCCTCCCCCAGAAAGGCAAAGCATGTCCGATTCAGTAGGAACCACTTATAATAGCTTTCAAGGTTCTAATTAAGAAAAAATAGAACGCCAAGCATAATAACAACAAACAATAAAACGCGAGGAAATTAATATGCCTGATACTGATCAAAAATGTGTATTGGATTGTAGTAATACAAAATCGTTATGGCGAGGGATCAGTAGTGATATGAGAACCATATGGTGTTGCAAAGGGCCTATATCTGTTGGCAGTGACGCTTCTCCCCAGCAAATAGCTCTTGCTGAGGAGGCAGAAGATGAGATTGAGTGTTGTGTCTGCCTTGCTAGAGGCTGTTACTTAATCGCATCACCATGCTACATAGCTGTTATTGGTGGAGCAGGAACTCTTTGTACTTTAACAGTAGATGCTTGCAAATCTCTAGATAAAAGCGGATTTTTCAATTGTTGTCACGGCGGACAACTCGGTTATTCTTCCCCAAAAAGGCAACAACTGCTTGATTCAGAAAAAGACGATAGCGCCGCTGCTTCTGCAAATAATACAAATAATGTGAAAAAGTAGAACGCCAAACATAGCATCGTTTCAATACCCCAAGGCAGGCAATTGATTTCTAATTTTTTGGAATAATATAAATTTATACACGAGATATTTTTAAACAGTTAAATTAGGTAAATTTTATGGCAACAGCAACAGCAGCACATAACGCTCCCCAGCATATTTTTTCTAAAATGACAACCATCCGGTTATTGATGAGTTTTGTTAAACCCCAAGAAGACACAGCATCTCCATTTTATGATTTTTTTTATTCTTTGGACAATGAACTTTTGTTTCGAAAACGTAAAATCAGCTTACGAAAGGCAATGCAAGAATTTAGGCTGTATGTTAATAAATGCCGCCGTAGTGAACAGAATGACCTGCCCAAAGGTATTTATGAAAAATTATTAGAAGTACTAAAATATCTAATTTTGAATCAAGAAGCAGGAGACTATACCAAAGAGATTAATTGGTTATTGCCTAAACTTGCGCTCCTTGCAACAGAGCTTCCCGTGCCCGAAGCTATATTAGAAGCAGCCCTCAAAAGTAATAGTGAAGAAGCAGGGTTTTGCGGGCAAGTTAATTTAATTATTGCCGCACAACACGCACTAAATACAGAACGAGAAAAAGCAGAGATAGCGCGAAAAACAGCGCTCAATTCTTTGCAATCATATAACGTCACGGTTTCTAGAGAATATAAAGAGGTGCATGAAAGTTTAGGTGTGATTCAAACACAAGTGGGGCGAGGTGAGCAAGAAGTTGCCAAAAAGAAAAGCGAATGTGAACAAAAAAAATCAAAAGCAAATACAGATTTATTAGCGATACAAGCGGCCAAAAATAGTAAAGCCAATGAGCGGCTTCTTGAGCCAGTCAGTGTAGTTTTGAGGGGAGTTAAATTAAAAGCAGCTGAGTCTGCACAGTTAAGCCAAGCGCAATTAGAAAAGTTTAAAAAAGAAAAATCCGCAGTGATTGCTGGTAAGAGTAAGCTTATTGAAAATTTTCCTCTAAATATCAAATTAAGAAACAGGCAAGCAGAGCTAAAAAAAGCGCAACGTGATTCTAAAAATGCTGGGCACTGGAGTGAAGGCAACGCACATGTTCCTTCTTGGCAGAATGGGCCAAGTGATGCAGATGAACCGGTATGGATATCCGATGATGAAGCCAGGGAAATTGCTTCGGCAAGAATACCTCAAATTAGGAAAGAAATTCAGGCGTTCGAAAAATCTCTCAGCGAAAGCGACGAGTTTGCTCGGTTAAAAAACGAAATTAAGCAAGCAGAAGTTGAAATTAATTCAGCAGAAAGTAGGCATTTACTTATTGTTCAATTTCAGGAACAGATCTCTACTTTAGAAAGCAAACTGACAAGGATAGCAGAGAGTGCAGATATTGGTACAAAACTTAACCTGATACATGCTTTGTTGATAGAACTAAAAGCACTCAAAGATATTTTACCTGATTCGCAAAATAACGATGAAACCAGAAGACTACGTGAAGCGTTAATAAAGCTATTAGCCCCTGAAAGAATGGAACAGATTGAAAAAACACTTGCCGCTATAAATATTGACGTTCTTACGAATGAAATTAATGAAGCACACGTAAAAGAAGTGGTAGAGCTTCAAGCAACGTTAAAACAAGTCACTCAAGAATTAAATAGTGTTGATGAGCAATTAAATCGAGTTCATATATTTAAAACTACTCTCGGAACGTTAATCAAAAATTTTTCTGCTTTTGCTGGGGAAGAAAATTATCAGCGAAAGTTTGATTTAGCCAAAATAATTTTGGAAGGTATGCGCAACTTATCTTCAATAATTCCACTCCAAAGAGAAGGCCAAGTAGCAGAATTAACAACCGCAATGTGGCAAGAGGTTGGGCCGGCGTTAAAAATGCTTACAGAAAAGCTGCAAAATCAAAGTAACACTATAGCCCTTATACAAAGAGCGTTGCCTACAATTAAGCGCATATCGAAAGCATTGGGTGATGAAATACTTGGGGTTGAAATATATCGCCAGATTAATAGTGATTTAGATACACTCAATGCTAGTTTACAACCACCGTCGGCGCCGGCAATACCCCATGAAGAAAAAGAAGCAAAAGCAAAAGCAGAGGAGGCAGCGACTGAGATGGTAACATCGCCATCAGCGCCAGAAACAGAAGCAAAAGACCAAGTTCAGGTGGTGGTTCCGGGGTTAATTTTTGATGAAAATGGTAAGCCGGTTGAAGTTTTTGTGCCAGCCGCTGCTCCGGTTCAATGTGCATCATATGCAATGTCTTTGACTTTATCTGCTGCCTCAGCTTCATCGCCCGTTCAAAATTCATCTTCAGCACCCTATTCTTCTTATGCTCCTCCAGCAGCAAATTCTTCATCATCATTATTTGTTAGCAATTTAAGCCCTGCATTTTTTGCGGGATCTGCTGCTAGTCAGCAAAATGCTAGCAGTGGAAGCGAAGAAGGTATGCTAAGTGCAATTCAGCACCTTCCCTCACCACCTGATGGCAAAGAAGCAAAAAAAGATGAGGCTAAGACAGTAGACGGAGAAAGGTTAGAAGGCGAGGAGGAGATAGAAGGTAGAGAAGGAGTTAGTAGAGCTGTTGTTATGGCTACATAAGCCATTACTTTTAATTTGAGGCAATTTGGGGCTAATTATGCTCTAGAAATGCCGCAGAGTTGGAGTTATAATATTACATGTTTATATAATCTTTGCATTGTACCACGCTTTGATTATTAAAAAATCGTGCTTGTGAAAATATCTATTAATAATAATTAAATATAACGAGGTAAATTCTATGGCAAGTGCACCCAATCTTTTGTATCTCCCCGAATTTGAAAATGCTTTAGAAGCAGCGCAGCGTAGTTTAGAAGCAATAAAAAAAAGCGCACAGGCAGGCGCCGAGTATGAACAATCTATTGAAAAAACAAACGCTGATTTGGCTCAAATAGAAGAAAGTAAAAATGTTGATATTAATAATGAGGTTTTTGGGCCCATAAATGGTGCTATGGATGCTGTTATTAGTAATGCACAGCTAAGATTAGAATCATTAGAAAAGTTTATACAAGAAAAGGAAAGTAAGATTAAGGAAAGTGAAGAAAAAATGCAGGATTTGAATAGAAATAAAATAAGAATACAAAATGCATTAGAGCTTTTAAGAAAAGCACTGGAGAATAAACGTAAAGATCTTCCTAGTCTTGCCCAATGGGTTCAAGTCTCATCCCAAAAAGACGCCGATGTTAAATATGCATGGGTGCCTGATAATGCAGCTGGGTCTGCTGTTGAAGATAGCATGGCAAAGATTCAATCAAGAATTTGTGATCTTGAAAATGATTTAGGTAGCACTAACGCACATATTGCTACTTATGAGCGTGAAATTAAGGCAGGTCATGGCGAAATTAATCAAGCAAGATATAGATCAGAGGCTGTTTCTTCGTTTGTATTACACATCACTGGAACACAAAAAGAATTAAAAGAAATAGAGAAATTACCCTTAACAGCAGAAAACATTACTCAAAAAGTTAACTTTGCAAAAAATGTATTATCCAGTCTAAAAGAATTTAAAGATGAAATGCCTATGCCGCAGCAATACGATGATGCAACACAGGTAATGTTGCGTTCAGAATTAAACCGGCTAACACCTTCTGATGTAATTGAAGGTGCAGAAAACAAACTCATGGGCATCGCTGCAGATGTTCTTTTGAAAGCGGTTGATAAAGAATATGGAGAAGTAGAGGCTCAGCTTCAAGCAACTCTAAAAGAGGCCTCGCAAAAATTAGAAGATTTTAGAAACAAAGCAGGTCAAAGGGGTGCTTTTCTAAAAGAACTATCGTCGTTAATAGAGAGGTTTCTTTCAAACCCCGCCATCGCTGCTTCTCCAAGCAATCCTGTTCCTTTGCAATTAGCACCAAACCAAGATGATCCTCATTTAATTGAAGCTAAAGGCGCAGATGGCTCTTCAATTTTAGTGTTAGCTGCTGCAGCGCCGGTATCGGCGTTGGTAGCATCTTCATCAGCAGCTTCATGTACGGCATCATCAGCAGCATCATCATCCGCATCTTCACCTGCAGCTTCATCTTTAGAGCATGTTTCTTCTGATGAATCGTGTGCTGTTGTCTCAAATAGCGCATTTTTTGCACAGTCTAATCCAGCTGTAGCTAATGCGGCTAGAGTTATCTCTTCAGCGCCACTCACTCTTTTTGCTGATCCGAACAGGCAACCATTGCAACAAACTCAACAAAATCAAGCTCCACCAACATCAGCAGAGAAAACGCAAGAAAAAGATCAAGATAAAGAATGCATTATTGCATAGCAGTAGATTGAACCAACAACATCTTTTCAATATGTTGAAAGAAACACGCGCTTAGATTATGATTTAGCTATGGGGACTCTTTCAAAAATATTGTTTATTGTTCTAGCTATTTTTATCATTTGGCAATTATTTGCTGTTATTCGCAGAAATCCTCAAATGTTTTCTAAAGATAATCTTGGGCGCAGTTTTTTTACACTGGGTATATTGGCATTAATTTTAATTGGCTTTATTGCACTGTTGGTGTATTTCGTAAAAAATAGTTAGCGAATAAATCATTTTATGCAAAATTTATTAAGGATAGAAAGATTATGCAAGGCGCTTTTGTGTATAGCGATAATCTTGCTTGCTGGCTGCAATAATAATCAAAATTCTCAAGGATACATTGAAGGCGAATATGCATATGTCTCGAGCGCAGTCTCAGGCTATTTAACTAACCTTTTGGTTAAGCGCGGCGATGAGGTAACTCTCAATCAACCATTATTTGTCTTAGATCCCGAGCCCGAATATTCTCAACTTGAACAGGCAAAACATAATTATAGCCAAGCTCAAGAATCCTTGGTGAATTTGGAAAAAGGGCAGCGCAGTACAGTACTTGATGCGCTTGTTGCGCAATTAGCCCAAGCAAATGCAAATCTTAAGCTTGCTGATATTACTTTAAAACGTTATCGCGAATTACGGAAAACTGGCGCTATCGATCAAGCAAGCCTTGATGCAGCTGAATCTAACTATAAACAGCTGTCTGGGCGAGTAAAGGAAATCTCAGCAAATATAGCTGAAGCGAAGCTCGGTGCACGTGATAATCAAATTTCAGCACAAGCAGCAAGTGTTAAAGCTGCTGCGGCTCAAGTAAAACAAGCGGAGTGGGCGCTCCTGCAAAAAAGTATTTCGGCAAAAACAATAGCTCAAGTTTTTGATACCTTATATGTGGTTGGTGAATATGTTGTTGCAGGTAAACCGGTGGTGGTTTTATTGCCACCAGAAAATATTAAAGTTATTTTCTTTGCGCATGAAAGAACTTTAAGCAAAATAAAACTAAATAGCGAAGTTATGTTTTCTTGCGATAGTTGCAAAAAATATTATTCAGCATTTGTAACTTATATTGCGCCAGCTCCAGAATATACACCGCCAGTTATTTTTAGCAAAGATAGCCGCGACAAACTTGTCTATCGAATTGAAGCTCACCCAAAACTAAATGAGGCGGCGCTATTTCATCCTGGGCAACCAGTCGATGTGAAAGTAAAATAAAGTAAGGTAAAGTAAAGTGACGATGGGTTATGGATAATAATTCCCAATTTGCGATAAATGTAAGCGGCCTCTCAAAAAGCTTTAATGGCAAACCAGCTGTGATTGAAGCAGCGCTGCAGGTGAGGGTCGGTGAAATATTTGGATTCTTGGGGCCAAATGGCGGCGGCAAAACCACAACCATTCGTATGCTCTGCGGTTTGTTAACTCCTGATGCCGGCAGTGGTAATTGTCTTGGTTTCGATATTATTAAACAATCCGAAAATATAAAACTTCAAATTGGTTACATGACTCAAGCATTTAGCTTATATGAGGAATTAACTATTTTTGAAAATTTAGATTTTATGGCGCATTTATATGCAGTGCCAAATCGCCATGAAGTGGTTAATAAAGCAATTGCTGAGCTTGGTTTAACCGCGCGCGCAAATCAGTTAGCTGGAACATTATCTGGAGGCTGGAAACAAAGGTTATCTTTAACTGCCGCGCTTTTACATAATCCAAAATTATTATTGCTGGATGAACCAACCGCGGGCGTTGATCCCAAAGCGCGCCGCGAATTTTGGGACCATATTCATTATCTTTCAACGCAAGGTATTACAACTCTTGTTAGCACACATTATATGGATGAAGCGGAGCGTTGCCATCGTCTCGGTTATATTTTTCAAGGAAGAATTTTAGTACAAGGCACTAAAGAAGATATCATTAAACATGCTAATTTAACTACTTGGGAATTGCGTGGCGATGATGTTGCAAATTTAGTTCCAGAGATAAAAAAATTGCCAGGAGTAGAACAGGTGGCAGCATTTGGGAATGCATTGCATGTCAGTGGCAGAAATAGCAAATTACTTTGCGACAGTATGCTCACTTGTAAAGGCGGAAATTACCAGTGTTTGCAAATTTCGCCAAGCTTAGAAGATGTATTTATTAGTTTAGGGACAGCCGATGTTGGGTAAAATTTTTGTAAATTTTTTTAAGCGCTGCGCTAGCTGCTCAAGAGAGCGGTTGTACGCTGTTGTGGTAAAAGAATTTATCCAAATGATGCGTGATCGCGTTACCTTTGCTATGGTAATGATAATTCCATTAATGCAATTGATTCTCTTTGGCTATGCGATTAATACCGACCCAAAACATCTGCCAACAGTGGTACTTTCTGCAGATTATAGTCCATTTACTCGGGCTTTTTTATATGGATTAAAAAATACCGATTATTTTAAAATTCGGGAAGACGTAAAATCTGAAAGCGCGGCCAAGCGTATGTTAGAAATTGGTGAAACTCAATTTATTATTTCCATTCCAGTGGATTTTACAAAAAAATTATTGCATGGCGAAAGGCCAGAATTATTAGTTGAAGCCGATGCCACCGATCCAGTTGCGACTTCAAGCGCGCTGAGCGCAGTGCAGGCATTAGTGCAAACTGTTTTCAATCCGCTGCTAGTCGGTGCTTTATATGATTTAAGAAGTACAAATTATCCAGTAAATATTATTACGCATGCTAATTATAACCCGGAAAATATTACCCAGTATAATATCGTCCCGGGATTAGTGGGCGTGGTCTTAACTATGACTTTGGTTATAATTACCTGCATGGGAATTACGCGTGAACGTGAAAAAGGTACTTTAGAGCATTTGCTTTCGACACCAGTGAAACCTATAGAAGTAATGATTGGTAAAATTTTACCATATATTATTGTTGGATATATTCAGTTAGCATTGATTTTATTTTCAGCCGTGTTTTTATTTGCGGTGCCAATGTATGGGAGCGTAATTTTATTAGTGTTAGCATCGTTACCGTTTATCGCTTCTAATTTAGCTGTGGGAGTAACTTTTTCCAGTTTGGCAAAATCGCAATTACAGGCAGCACAAATGGCGATGTTTTTCTTTTTACCTTCGATTTTGCTGTCAGGTTTTATGTTTCCATTTCGCGGTATGCCGGAGTGGGCGCAATATGTTGGGTCAATTTTGCCACTCACTTATTATTTAAGAATTGTGCGTGGCATTGTGTTAAAAGGAAATGGTTTTTTGGAAATTTGGCCGAATTTGTGGCCGATTTTAATTTTTATGGTTTGTGCGGTAATTATTGGTTTAGGACGTTTCCGTAAAACTTTGGATTAATCGCAGAATATGCCGAAAAAACATTTTGAGTTTAAAGATCATCCCGCAGATATCAAAATCAAAGCCTATGGCAAAGATTTGCCAGAGCTATTTATCAATTCAGCTTTGGGTATGATGTATTTTTTATTTGCTGAGGCAAAAATAAAAATCGATAAAAAAGATATAATCGAAGTGCACGCTGAAAATACCGAATCGTTATTAGTAAATTGGCTCGCTGAGATTTTGATGTTGTCTGATATAAATAATCGCGCCTATAAGAAGTTCAAAATTCTTGAAATGAATGCTAAAAAAATTAAAGCTGAAATTGGCTCTGGGTTAGCAATTGCTCAAGACGAAATTAAAGCAGTAACGTATCACGAATTAAGTATAAAGCAGCGCCAAGGTAAATACATCGCAACTTTTTGTTGTGATATTTAAAATTAAATTACATCGCTAAAGTTTAGGATATAATTATGCTTGATTTCAAGCTCTTTACGCAGCTACACGAAAACTTATGGCAAATCCCAGAAAATAGTTTTCCGGGGATGCGTGTGCCAGCGCGAATTTACGCAAGCAGCGCAATGCTTGTAGATATTTTAAAAGAGCGCGCTGTAGAGCAATTAATCAACATGACAACTTTACCTGGCATTTTGCGCTATGCTTTAGCTATGCCTGATATTCATCAAGGTTATGGTTTTCCAATTGGTGGTGTCGCAGCTTTTAGCGCTGATGATGGTATAATTTCCCCGGGTGGAGTTGGTTATGATATTAATTGTGGTGTGCGTTTATTGACCAGTGATTTTCGCTACACAGATATTCGAGATAAAATTGAAACCTTAGTTAATCATATGCATTTTGCAGTGCCATCTGGTGTTGGTAGTTCCGGTAATATTATTTTAAATTCACGCGAGTTAGATAGTGTGCTTGATACCGGAGTAAATTGGGCTAGAGCACATGGCATGGCGGATGCAGAAGATTTGTTGTTTACTGAAGAACAAGGGTGCTATCAAGCTGCTGCGGCAAAATTTGTTTCTGCTGCGGCAAAAAAGCGTGGCGCAGACCAACTTGGGACGCTCGGTGCCGGCAATCATTTTGTAGAAATCCAAGAAGTAGTCGAAGTTTATGCGGAAAAAATTGCCGCGGCATTCGGAATTTTTCCTGGCCAAGTAACTGTGATGATTCACACTGGCTCAAGAGGGCTCGGGCATCAGGTTTGCACCGATTATGTCAAGCTCATGTTAAAAAATCAGCAAGAATATGGGATTTATTTAGCAGATCGTCAACTTGCATGTGCGCCATTTAATTCCAAAGCAGGTCAGGAATATTTTCAAGCGATGGCTGCAGCCGCAAACTTTGCCTGGTGCAATAGACAAGTTATTACACATAACATTCGGCAAGTTTGGGCAAAAGTTTTTGGTGCAAGCTCTCAAAGGTTAAAATTAGTTTATGATGTGGCACATAATATTGCGAAGCTCGAAAAATATCAGCGCAAGCAGGTAATTGTGCATCGCAAGGGTGCGACGCGTGCCTTTGGACCAAAAGAGCGCGAATTGCCCAAAGAATATCAAGCAACTGGCCAGCCAGTTTTTATTCCCGGATCAATGGGCACTAATTCTTATGTACTTGCTGGTACAAAAACTGCAATGCAAGATACTTTTGGTTCAACTTGTCATGGGGCAGGGCGTGCTATGTCGCGTATGCAAAGCAAAAAAATCGGTAACTATAAAGATTTACATAAACAATTAGCAGATTATGGTGTAATTGTGCGTTGTGATTCTGTGCGAGGTTTGCTTGAAGAAGCACCCAAAGCTTATAAAGATGTCGATAATGTGGTAGAGGTCGTCAGCAAAGAAAATATCGCAGTAAAAGTTGCAAAATTAAAACCCGTCGCTGTAATTAAGGGCTAACTCTGGATTCTCCTTCCGCAGTATTTGTTTGATTAATAAAGAAAATTTTTAAGACCAATTGTAAAATTTATGGCGAATATTTTTATAATTAATATTTAGAATTAAAGCCCAGTTAATAATTTTTTAATAATACTGTTATAGAATTTATTTATTGTAAATAAAAATAAGAGAAAATTATGTCAGCATCTTCTGGCCAATTATTTGCCAGTCAATTTTCAAGTGAGATGGTTTCAGCGGAACAAGTTAAACTTGCATTTAGCATTATGTGCGACCCGCGTTATTGCGATCGAGATGAGGTCGTTAAAACTTGTCTTAATCGAACAGATAGAAGCAATAAAGAGCTGGCTCTGAAAAAACTCAAAGAATTGGTTGATGTTCTTTATGAAAAGGTTCGAAATGGCTCTACACAAAAAGAAAAAATAAAAAGCATTATAACTTACTTTTTTATAAGCGATATTCTGCTCGATAAATTTCAGATAAAAATTGGTGATGAAGGTCTATCAGATTTAGAGCGACAAGTAATTATTTTTTGGAGAGTTTTAAATACGCTTATTGTTCGCGGCCGTATCGTTGATTATGTGCAGTCTAACTTAGAGGAAATTTTGGGGTATATTATTAGCAATGCGGAATCTATGCAGAAAAGCGCTGAAGAAAAGAGTAGGCCACATGAGGCAGCGCTCACCCCCGCATTACATCAATCGGTTTCACCACTTTCATCATCAGCATTTAGCAGCGGTAGTGGCGGTAGTGATAGTAGTAGTGTTGTTGTTTCTGCAGCCAGAGCAATGTCAGATGAAAGATGTAAACTTTTAGCTGCAGAAGAAGCTGAGAGAAAGGCCAAAGCAGAAGCTGATAAACAGGCTAGAATTAAAGCATTAGCTGAAGCAGCGGAGGCAAAAAAAAGAGAAAAAGCAGAAAGGGCGGAAAAGGAAGCCAAGGCAGCAGCAGAAAGGAGAGAACAAAAACTTAAGCAAAGAAAAGACCAGGAACTTGCCGAAAAATTTCGCAAAGAAACTGCAGAAGAAGAAAGCAAAAAGAAAGAGGCGGAAAAAGCCAAAGAGCAAAAAAAACCTGCAAGTAAGAGCGCAAGTGTTTTAACGCAAGATGAATCTAAGCAAGAAAGTGTAGCGGCTGCTATGCCAGCACAGCCACATCCAACCAAAAGTAAGAAGAAAAAATCTAGAACGCATGCTGGGAAAAAGGGGCTCAGGGGCAAAAAAAAGGATGAAGCGAAAGCACAAGCAAGTGAGCGAACGCAAATAGATAATAAAGTGGAAGAAAGCAAATCGCAAACACACGCTTTGCCGCAAGCGCGATTAGCAGTAAAAAAACCTGCAAGTATAGATACTCGACCTCAACCGATTGCTGCAGAATTAAAATGCCAACATCTACATTCACATGCACAAACTCAAAGAGGTCGTAGTAGTCGTGGTGATTATGACCCAAGATTTTTTGGTGGCAGAGGCAGAGGAAAAACAAGTGCACACCAACAGGTTGTTTGTATTGCTGCAAGAAGCGCAACAAATAGTGGATCAAGTAGTGCCAGTGTTTCATTGCCTGCAATGCCTGATCGAAGAGCTGCAAAATCAGAGTCAGCGGTAGTAAATCCGCCACAATCTTTGCAATCTGGAACAGAATTAAAAGCCGCAGTATCAGCATCAACAGCAATAAGCGTAACAACAGCAGTGGCGATAGCGGTGGCAGCACCAGGAACTCAAGCCGCGACTATAGCGCTACCCGCCCCAGCTCCAGCTATGGTAAATCCAAATCCAAGCTCAGCTCCGGTATGTAGTGACGAAAGGGATGAGCGATTGCTTGTTGGTGCTTTATTGAATGACTTGTAGAAATATGAGATTGAACCTTATTCTGTAACAGCATCGGCTAAATTACTTGCAAATTTTGCGATTTTTAATTTAGCTAACATTTCTTTTGTTGCGTTTTTATCTTCTTGGATGCGTTGATAAACTTCTTCACGGTGCACAGGGATATCTTTTGCTGCTTCAATGCCAAATTTTATTTGGCCACCACTTGAGCTTATCGCGGTTATAACAACTTTGTTGCTGTCTTTACCAATTATAATTGATTCGCCTACGCGTCTTGTGAGTACTAACATAAATTTACTCCAATTAATTACTAACACACCTATTGTATTTGACTAAAGTATTTACGGGTATCCGTTAAAATTTCGGATGCTGCGGATAGGTGTTGCGCGCAGGATATTTCACTTGAAATGCAAAATTAATGAAAAACTTTCTCTAAATTCGTATTATTTCCACAATAATCCTGATACAGATCGATCAGCTGATTTATCGAGGTAGTTTTAGTTTTTAGTTTAGCATTATTTAAGTGAGTCTTAACAACTTGAATTGGTAGATTTAACTCAAAGGCAATTTGTTTTATAGATTTGC
This sequence comes from Gammaproteobacteria bacterium, assembly GCA_023480665.1. Taxonomy (GTDB): domain Bacteria; phylum Pseudomonadota; class Gammaproteobacteria; order UBA9339; family UBA9339; genus JAMCWR01. Next base: position 15,889 of record JAMCWR010000069.1, on the reverse strand, counting down.
CTGCGGCACTAAGTTCAATACACTCAAATTCTTTGGTGCATAATGAGTTTAAAATACTTTTATGCGTGCTTATATCAAGCATCTGATGTATGGCTGAATTTGCGTGTAATATTTGGTGCATGTGTTTTGGATCGTTTTGATTAATGCTAATACCAAGCAAGCCTGCTATATTCCCAGTGTTATCAATGATTGGTATTTTGCTAGTGCAAAGACTTATTGTTTCACCAGTGGTAGGATGATTGTAAGTCAAATCTTTCATATTTATTAATGGCATATTATTTTGTATTACATCACGTGCAGTTTTTTGCCATAACTCATAAGCTGCTTCAGGATAATTAGAACTCATCATCTTTTTGATAAATAAATCATCCTGATTGATTAAATCGCGTGGAGAAGTAAGCCCAATTACTTCGGCGCAATAATCATTGCATCCCATATATTTTAGATCTTGGTTTTCCCAATACACCTCGCCAGGGAGCAATTTAATTACATCGCTCAGCAGTACATTGCTATTGAAAGTAAGTTGCTGAAAATCCCACGTCAAGCTTTTTATAGCATCTTTTTTTGTTGCCAGGGAAATGTGTTTGAGCAGTGAGAATATGCTGCGTGAAAGCAAATGCTCAAAATTATCTTTTTGAAATAACCCGAGTAGCTTATTGTTTAACGGCCGCGCACCTAAAACAAAAACATTTTCACGCTCTACTATATTTGCCGAACAAAATACATCCCATTTTGCAGAAGCTTCTGGGTTAAACAATTTCATATTAGCGCAGCTAATAGAAGAATTTGCAAGCGATGATGCAATCTTTAATGTTTCTGGGGTAGCGGGGGGTGGCGCATTGGTTGTATGGCACAATGTAAAAATATTTTTATTAATTGGATTTTGATGATGCCAACCATAAATATTTAATGCCGCCTGATTTATCCCAAGGATTGAAAAATCTGTTTTTAAAATAATCACCGGGAACTGAATACAGTTTAACAATGTATTTACTTTTTTACTCATGACCATAGTCATACTTGTTGCACCAAGTTAACAAAAAGCATTTTCTAAGTTAGTATTATTTCCACAATAGTCCCAGTATAAATTGGTAAGTTGCCCCGAAGTTGCAGAATTAGTTTTTAGTTTAGCATTGTTTAAGTGGGTTTCCACTGTGCGCGGTGATAAATTTAGTTCTTGGGCTATTTGTTTTACTGGTTTACCTTTGGCGCGGTATTCAACGCATTCAAATTCTCTTGAACTGAGCGTAGTTAAAATATTTTTGTGGGCATCAGCGTCAATTATTTTTTGTAAAGCAATATCGGCTTTTAATACTTGTTGTATATGTTCCGGAACATTTTGACCGTAACTCATGCCAACTATCCCTACTACTTCACCTGAGCTATCAACAATTGGTACTTTACTGGTACGAAGAAGCAATGCTTCACCAGTACCCATATGGTTTAAAGTAAAATCTTTCATATTGATTAACGCCTTATTATTTTGCATTACTGCCCTCGAAGTTTTTTGCCATAACCCATAGCCTTCTTTGGGGTAATTTTTACCCATTAATTTTTTAACAAATGCATCATCTTTGTTAATTATATCGCGTGGTGAGTCAAGTCCAATTACTTCAGCGCAATAATCATTGCACCCTAAATATTTTAAATCACGATTTTCCCAGTACACATCCCCCGGCAGTAATTTTATAATCTCGTCAAGGAGTGTGTTACTGTTAAAGGATATTTGTTGAAAATCTACCATACCCTCGTGCAAAACAGCGTTTTTTGTTGCCAGAGAAGTATGTCTGAGCAGCGAGAACATGCTGCGTGAAAGCAAATGCTCAAAATTATCTTTTTGAAATAATCCAAGCAAATTATTGTTTAACACATGTGCGCCTAATACAAAAACTTTTTCATCATCGATAATATTATCAGAACAAAATACATCCCATTTTGCAGGAGCTTCAGGATTAAATAATGTGGAGTTTTTGAAACTGATATTTGACTTTGCTAGTGATAATGAAATTGTTAGTGTCTCAATTGTTACCGGAGGCATGCAATTGGTGATTTGACAGAGCGAAAAAATATTTTTATTAATCGAATTTTGATATTGCCAACCATAAATATTTAATGCAGGCTTATTTATCTCAAGGATTGAAAAGTCGGTTTTTAATATTATTATTGGAAATTGAATACAATTCAGAAGTGTGCTAATTTCTTTTTCAATAACTTTTGTCATGTTATGGCACTCCTTTAATTAAAGTTACATTAGATCAACATTGGCTCTTATGATGTTAAGTATTTTTTGCGTTGATAACTGGCGCTTTTGCAGAATATTTTTATTTCTTTCATTGCTTAAATTTTCGTTACGAACTTTTGCTAAGTTATCTGAAATTATATGTATGTAACTGAAATTAATATCACTAGTTTTAGCGGCATGAGCCATCCAACCAATTTCAGGATCCACAAAAGCATACTTGCGCCCAACCCCATTAAACCAATTTTTATCTTCATACAATACAGATGGCAGAGTGTAATGAGCGCCAGAATTCATCGTGGATGTGGTTAAGGAATTTGAAAAAATATTATTCCAGCTAATTTCTTTGCCAAGTAAAATGCTGTTATTGCCTGTGGCTAACATTAAATTTGGTTGCATGCTTGGTTGTAAGCCACCAAGTTTACCAGTATAAATAACCGTTTTAATTTTTTTGCTTGCAAGTAAACTTACTAAATCACCAGCGATATCCCCCCAAAACGAAAATTTACAGCCAAGTAAAATAATTTTTTTTCTGTGTGCGGAGGTTTCTGACCAGCAAAAATCGCCAGCGCCTTGCCATGAGTTGTATTGAGTAAAACTGTGAAGTTTTTCCACTACACCTAAAATCACTGTGTCGCATTTTGGTATTTCAGTGATATTGGTTTTAAGGAGTTCATTGATACAGGCATTTGCGGCGAGCGGCTCAACGCTAACTTTAATATTTTTAATTGCATGTAAATTTAAATATGATGAAAGTATGCTAGCGTAATGATAAAGATAATCTTGACCGGGGAAGCAGTTTAAAAATAGCGTTTGTTTGTCTTGAGAAATTTCTACGGTCGGTCTTTTCCAATTAAATAATTTATCTGTCTTTTCATTTGTATTTATTGAGCTGGCTGTTCTTTCGTATTTCCCGCGAACTATTATTTTTTTTCCGGAAAAAGATGTGATTAGCGGATGAACTTTTTCTTTAATATATTGATGCAGAGCCTCTTCCATGGTGTGGTCATTGGCATTGCAAATTGTATTGATGTAATTAAAATTAATTGAGTTACCCACTTTAACTCTTCCGAAAAATTTTGTTGCTTATTTTTTAATTAATCCAAAACCTCCTGTTTTCCAAAAAAAATGCTATTTCTCCTTTTGCATAATTATCATTGCATGGCATAATTTTTTATATCCGGAAAAAATACGCAGATTTTTTTGTTAATTTTGAGAGTTTTTTATTGTGATTTTAGCTAATTTTTCGGAATTTATTTGAAAATAAATGACTTATCTGTATTAATAGATACAAAAAATTAACCATTTAGATGTAATTTGGATTTTACTATCCGTAAAAATTACGTAGAGGAGAGAAGATTGCTACAAAATGTATCTAGTAAGATCTTCGTTTTGAACTAATTTATTTAGTTGCTGATTAACATATTTTGCGTCAATGTTAATTATTTTGCCTCGATTGTTTGTCGCCGAAAATGAAATTTCCTCAAGCAGGCGTTCCATAATTGTGTACAATCTGCGTGCGCCAATATTTTCAGTTTTTTCGTTTACCTGAAACGCAATTTCAGCAATGCGCTTAATCCCACTTTTTGCAAATTGTAATTTCACACCCTCAGTTTCAAGTAGCGCCATATATTGTTCAACTAATGAGGCTTTAGGCTCAGTTAAAATCCGCACAAAATCTTCGGTAGTTAATGCGTTTAATTCTACTCGAATTGGGAGACGTCCTTGTAACTCTGGAATAAGATCAGAAGGTTTTGATAAATGAAAAGCGCCTGAAGCAATAAATAAAATGTGATCGGTTTTAATCATACCATATTTTGTAAATACGGTTGAGCCCTCAACTAGCGGCAATAGATCGCGTTGCACGCCTTCACGAGAAATATCTGGGCCGCTGGTATTGCCGCGTTGGGTGATTTTGTCAATTTCATCGATAAACACAATGCCATCTTGCTCCACAGCTTGCAATGCAAAGTGACGAATTTCATCTTCATTTAGTAAACTCGCCGCTTCATCATCCGCAAGAATTTTTAAGGCATTTTTTACCTTCATTTTTTTCTTTTTTGTGCGCCCACCTGCCATGTTCGAAAAAAGTGATTGTAGTTGGCTAGTCATTTCTTCCATACCCGGTGGCGCCATAATTTCTACACCGATTGGTTGGGCCGACACTTCAATCTCGATTGTGCGATCATCTAGTTCGCCAGCAAGTAATTTTTTGCGAAAAACTTCGCGTGTTGAGCTTGCGGTTTTGGCAACATCAGGTTGTTCGTCAAATAATTTAGTACTTTCTGCTGGGGGTAATAATACATCTAATACGCGCTCAATAGCGAGGTTTTGTGCGCGATCTTTTACTTTTGCCATTTCTTGTTCACGAACTTTTTTAATTGCAACCTCAGTAAGATCACGAATTATTGATTCAACATCTCGGCCAACGTAGCCAACCTCAGTAAATTTTGTGGCTTCAACTTTAATGAAAGGCGCATTTGCAAATGCTGCCAAGCGTCTGGCAATTTCAGTTTTTCCAACGCCAGTTGGCCCGATCAAAAGAATATTTTTTGGTTTAATTTCTGTGCGTAATTCTGCTGTTTTTACTTGACGTCGTCGCCAGCGGTTTCGCAGCGCAACTGCCACAGCTTTTTTTGCTTCTGGTTGCCCAATAATATATTTATCTAATTCGCCAACAATTTCTGCTGGGGTTAATGCAAGATTGTTATCTGTAAGTGTGGTTGACATAAAGTGAGATCCGATTTGTTATTAGTTATATTTCAGAGTGAATTTCGTCGATGAGAATATTTTGATTGGTATAGATGCAGATTCCCGAAGCAATTTGTAAACTTTTTTCGGTGATATCTTTGGCGCTTAAATTTGTATTTTGTGACAATGCTTTTGCTGCGGCTAAAGCATAATTGCCGCCAGAACCAATTGCGATAATTCCTGCCTCAGGTTCAATTACATCACCATTCCCAGAAATTATTAACGAAGAATGTTTATCTGCTACGGCTAATAATGCTTCGAGGCGGCGTAAAATTTTATCAGTGCGCCAATCTTTAGCCAGCTCCACGGCAGCGCGAGTTAAATTACCTTGGTGTTTTTCTAATTTTGCCTCAAATAATTCAAATAACGTAAACGCGTCAGCAGTTGCACCAGCAAACCCAGCGAGGATTTGCTCGTGATAAAGGCGTCTAATTTTTCTGGCATTACTTTTTACAATAGTATTGCCCATCGATACTTGACCATCACCGCCAATAGCAACTTTGTGATCGCGGCGGACGCACAGAATGGTTGTGCCATGAAATTGTTCCAAGATATAAGCCCCCAAATTTTTGTATTGATAATAGACTTCTTTCAAAACCTACGTCTTTTGTTTCATCTCTGCGTTGCATGTCTTTCTGCGGTACTCATTTATTCTTGCATAAACTCCGTTCCTCGAAAGCCATGCGCCTTGATCTGAAAACAAAATACTTGCTTTTGAAAGAAGTCTGTTTATTAAAGTTGGGGGCAAAACCAGTATTTTCAAGTATTATTTTATAATGATTTGATTATAAAAGAAATTGTTTTTACTTTAAACGATTGGTACAATGGAGAAAATAGATTACAAGCAGGGAGTGGCATGTGAAACTAAAGAAAATCATTTTAATCTGTGTATTATCACTGTTATTTATTTTTGTTCCCCTTGGAATAGTTAGCTCTAACTATTATTCCCTGAATAACACTCTAATAATTTTAGCAAAAAATTCATTAAGTTATGCTGGTAAAATCACCAGCGAAAAGATCTCAAATTATCTCGGTGGACTGCTGCATCGGACAAAACTGTGCGCTGCATTAATTGCTTCCAATACCGTGGCTCCAGGCAACACCGCAGTTTTTACTGAATTTTTGCATAATTTACTTGTCAATGCAAAAAGCATAGAAGGCGTGGGCTATGCTGATACAGTGGGCGATTTTTATCTGATGCTACGAACTCGTGATAATAAATATCTTGCTAATTATATTGTTGCCGCGCCAGATGGTGCGAAAAGAATAGAGAGTGTGTTTGATGAAAAATTAAAGTTACTTTCGAGCACTCAAAGCAAAGTAGATTTGTTTTATGCGCGAGATAGTATGTGGTATCAACAAGCGGCGGCAAAAAAGCAATCAAGCTGGTTTATTTTTTCGCTGCGCTATATTGGGATTAACAGTGATGAACTTGGGATTTTATCAATGACCCCGGCTTACTCTAGCGATGGTAAATTCCATGGCGTGTTTACTGCTTCCGCGAGCTTTGCAGAGCTGACCAATTTTATTAAACATTTAGCTTTATATGATCATACTATTGTGATGATTTGCGACGATCGCGATAGAGTGATGGCAGCATATGCAGCAAAAATAGATTTAACCTCTCATATGCGTATGCCAAAAATTTCTGATTTAAAAATACCATGGCTACAAACAGCATATAGTTTGCATAAACAAAACCAGCAAACAATTTTTACTTTTAGCGAGGGCAAGCATAATTATCTTGCAACTTTTGATAGTATCCCTGAGTTTAAAGGTGAGCTAACATGGTTTGTGGCAACTGTGACCCCAGTTAGCGACATTACCGCTGTTTCACGTTTATTCTTCTCACTTTCACTAATTGCCTTAATTGCAGCAGCAATAATCGGTATTATTATCGTGAGATTATTTCATCTACAAATAAAGTCCAGAGATGATGTGTAAGCAAGCAAAACAAAATAAAATCTTTTTACATTTTATTATTTAATTTTTTTTAATATTGTGTGGTATTTATTTTGCTGCAAACGAACCTGATCTGCCTTTGCCCCCTCTTTGGTGTCGTAAGGGCCGACGGTGACGCGATAATTTAGCTTACCGGAAACTTTTACTGGCACAGCAGTGACCTCAAACCCAAGTAGTAATAACTCAGCCTTTAAGCGATCTGCAGTTGCAAAATCTTTTGCAATAGCAATTTCAATCTCATACTCAGGGATTACATTATTCGCTTTTTTTTGCGGCAGGATTGTATAAAAATCAAATTGCGCTGGGATAGCAGATTTTATCTGCGGAGTAGGTTTTGTTAGTGTTGGCTTCGGCGCCGCATGTTTTGCTGCAATTTTTTGGGCATGATGCAGTCGAGCTTGATGCTGAAATTTGCCAAGATAGACTAATCCTGCAGTAAATGCGGCAAATAATACAAGAGTGAATAGCCACAGCAATAAGTGTGAACCTGATTTACGTTTGCGAGCTTTAGCTGGCGGACGTTTTTTTGCGTAATCTCGAGTCATGATTTTGTAGATAAAAAAATTGGTTTTTCATTAAGCAATAATTGACGATTTTTATAATCAACATCAATGTAAACTAGGTAGCTTTTGCCGTCAACAATAACCTTACCGGTTTTTTGCCAATCTGCTAATAATTGTACCGCAGAATTTTGAATATCGGCCGGTGTTTGTGTAGATTGTTTAGTTGAATTATAAAAAATTTCAATTATATGTAAAATTAATTTTTGATCTAATTTAATATCCAAAGCAATTTCGCTATTCAGTAGTAAAGTTAGTATCCCGGGGTTCTGATTTGTAGTTGGATCGAATGTTGCTTTTAAAGTTGCTGAGAATTTCCCCCAGGGAGTATTGGTGTCAAATTGTTTTACATCAAACTCAACACCCTTACTGATAATGCTAGTTAATTTATCGAATGCGGTAGCAAGTTGTTGCAAAGTTGGATGTTCGGTAAGCATTATTTGCTGCAATTGTCCCTGTAATTCATGGAGCAAAACTTGATTAACATTTTTTTCGCTCCAGGAAATAGTGTTATTGCTATAAGTTTCACCATTAATAGTAAATTTGTCAGCTGTGATTGTGGTTGTGCGATCCAAAATATTTTTCTTATCAGTGGCAACTAATTGTGCTGCAACATTTTCTACTGCAATGTCTTGGGTTTGAGTTTTTACTGCAAAATTTTTTAAAGTTAAATCGCTTTGGTCGACCCATAAACCCGCGGCGCTTTTAACAGATTCTGTTTCGCTTTTAAACGCAGCAATTTTAAACTGGAAATTTTTGGTAGTAATATCAAGCCCAGGCAATTCTATATCACTACTAATATTATCAACAGCTGCAGAAATTTTGGCAGTTAGGTTTAATCCTTGCCAATTGATATTATTTTCTGCGTCTTGATATGCTAAGGGTTTGCTTGAAGCTTCTAAATGACTTGTGCCGCCTAAGCCAACAGTTACATCAATGTTTGCTACTGGTCCAGCCGTTGCAGAACGTTTTAACAGAGTGTTTTGTTCGGCATCAAGTTCAGCAATAGTATTAATTGTTGCTTGCGCTAGCTTAAAATGTTTTGCATCCATAATAATAGGGCCATGTGCAATATGCGAAACTAGCATTAATTGATTGATTTGCGGATTATGCAGGTATTGTAATGGGGAATCTTTTAGAACTTTCGGTGTAACTTGTAAAGAAGCATCAGCGCTAAACCAGTGGCGATCGTAATTTACTATTTTAATATTTACCCAGGAAAAATTATTTGCTGCAGTGACTAAATTCCGAAATTTATTTTCGACAAATTTCCCATTGAAGTATGGTAAAAATACACCAATAACAAGCAGAATAATTGCTAGCGAAATAAAACTGTAAAGCCATTTACGCATAATTTTCTCCTTTCCTTATCTTAGAACCTACATAGCCTCAGGTGCAACACAACCAAGTAAACGTAGGCCGTTAGCTAAAATTTGTTTTGTAGCTGTGATTAAACAGAGCCGCGCATTGCGCATATTTACATCCGTCACTAAAAATTGCTCAGCATTATAATAAGTATGTAGATCATTGGCTAGGTCACGTAAAAAATGCGCTAGCAAATGTGGTTCATAATTCAAAGCCGCAGTTTTTAATAATAATTTATAACGCAATAAACGCCGGAGTAGATTTTTTTCTACGGCAACGCTCAATAAATGCAAGTTTTTTAAACCGATTGCCTCATCAATGAGCAGTTTTTTTTCAGTGGCTTGACGTAATACGCTGCAAATTCTTGCATGCGCATATTGAATATAATAAATTGGATTATCAGCTGACTGAGATTTAGCTAGTTCCAAATCAAAATCTAAGTGTTGATCATTTTTGCGCATGATATAAAAAAATCGTGCGGCATCGTTACCCACTTCATGGCGTAATTCACGTAGCGTGACAAATTCGCCACTGCGCGTTGACATCGATACTCTTTGTTTGCCGCGAAATAAATTCGCAAATTGCACTAGCAGAATTTCTAATTTTTCGGCGGTTAATTCGAGTGCTGTGAGAAATGCCTTGACTCGTGGCGCATAACCATGATGATCAGAGCCAAAGACATCAATAATTTTATCAAAGCCGCGTTCAAATTTATTTAAATGGTAACCAACATCTGAGGCAAAATAAGTAGTTTGGCCATTGGCGCGTACTAATACTCGATCTTTTCCATCTCCAAATGCAGTAGCGCGAAACCAGAGTGCGCCATCTTTTTCATAAACGTGGCCATGTTGGCGTAATTTTTCAATACCACGTTCAACATCTTTATTCAAAATCAATTGACTTTCATTAAACCATTGTTGAAAGATCACGCCAAATTCTTCGAGGTCTTCGCGGATATCGGCCAGTATAGTTTCAATGCCAGCATTAAAAATAGTTTGATAATCGTTTGCTCCCAGTTGAGCTTGGGCGCGTTTAACCAAAGCATCGATATAAAATTCTTTATCGCCACCATCTTTTTCATCCGTGGGTAGGTCTGCAAAGAGCGGAGTGATTTGGCGATTAAATTTTTCTCCATATTCTACTTTTAACTTTTCTGCAATTTCAATAATATAGTTTCCTTTATAACTACTCGCCGGAAAATGCGGTAATTCATGGCTAAATGCTAAATAACGTAACCAAATGCTGATAGCAAGCACATGCATTTGTCTGCCTGCGTCATTCACATAATATTCGCGATGTACTTTGTATCCCATGCAGGTTAATAGATCGGAAATTGTTGCGCCAAAAGCTGCGCCACGGCCATGCCCAACATGTAGCGGCCCAGTTGGATTTGCTGAAACATATTCCACCATCACCATTTTTCCGTGGCCAATGTTGGTATGAGCAAATTGATCTTGTGTAGTTAAAATTTCTGCAACATTTTGGAAAAATGCATTTTCGGCTAAATGAAAATTTATAAACCCAGGGTTAGCAATGTCAATACCTTTAAGAAAACTCTCGAGTGTGATTTCAGCAACAATCGCTTCGGCAATCGCTAGTGGTTTTGTCCCAATTTCTTTTGCCAGTAACAATGCAATGTTTGTAGCAAAATCACCATGTTCGCTATTACGAGTTGGTTCGATTTTAACTGTTGCTTTTAGTTGTAGAGGGAATTTATTTTCTTGTTGCAACTTTAAAATGGCATTATTAACTAGTTTTTTTATTAGTTGTTCCATAATAGTTTCACATTTATTCGACGGTTACTGATTTTGCTAAGTTACGTGGGCGATCAACGTCTGTGCCCATTAATACCGCAACGTGATACGCTAGTAATTGCAGTGGTATAGCATAGACTATTGGTGCAATTTCTAGTGCATGTGTTGGCATGGGTAAAATTGTCCAACCTGGTTTTTGTTCAAAGTCACTATTTTCATCGGCAATTATAATTAATTCGCCACCGCGGGCACGCACTTCATGCAAATTCGATTTTAGTTTTTCAAGTAGCTCATCATTCGGCGCAATGACGATTATTAGCGAATTTTTATCGATCAATGCAAGTGGCCCATGTTTTAATTCACCGGCTGGAAAGCTTTCAGCATGAATATAGGAAATTTCTTTCATTTTCAGAGCACCTTCCATCGCAAGCGCACAGCTAATACCACGACCAAGGAAATATGCATGTTGTTTAGAAGTAAAACGCTCTGCTAGTTCTAATATTTTTTCATCCAAGAGCAGTGCAGCTTCGATAGCTTTTGGTATATGCTTTAGTTGCTTGACTAAGTTAGTGAGTGCTTTATTTTTGAACCGAGTTTGCGCTAACGCCAGTGTTAGCATTAATAATGCGGTTAATTGTGCAGTAAAAGCTTTTGTTGATGCAACTCCGACTTCAATGCCAGCACGAACCATAAATACTAAATCTGATTCGCGTACCAAAGAGCTTTCAGGTGCATTGCATATCGCAAGTGTCGCAGCAAACTTAAGTTTTTTTGCCATCCTCAGCGCAGCTAGCGTATCTGCTGTTTCTCCGGATTGCGAAATAGTAACAAACAGACAATCCGGCTCAACGACAATATTTCGATAACGAAATTCACTGGCAATTTCTACTCGACACGGCAATTTTGCATAATGTTCCAGCCAGTTTTGTGCGACTAATCCAGCATGATAACTAGTACCACAAGCCACAATCTGGATTCTTTTTATTTTGCCAAATATTTTTTTAGCGTTACTGCCAAAAGTTTCAACATAAACCTGATCTTTACCAATTCTTTCATCCAAGGTGTCAGCAATAACTTTTGGCTGCTCAAAGATTTCTTTTTGCATGAAGTGGCGATAACCACCTTGGTCAGCAGCATCTTGAGAAGAGGTTGAAATTTTTATCTGTCTAGTTACTGACTCAAGATCGTCATTGAAAATGTCCACCTTTTTTTTACTTACGACAGCAATATCACCTTCTTCTAAATAGATAAATTGATTAGTAACTGGAAGAAGCGCGATTGCATCAGAAGCAATGAAATTCTCTTCGATGCCAACACCGATTACGATTGGGCTGCCATAGCGTACGGCAATAATTTTATTTGGCTCAGCGCAATTTAGGATGTTTAAAGCGAAGGCTCCAGATAGTTCTTGTACTGCCTTGTGTACAGCGTGGATAAAATCATTGCCAGCTTTAGTATATTTATGAATTAAATGTACGATTACTTCGGTGTCAGTTTCAGTTTGAAATTTATAACCGGCAGTTTTGAGTTTTTCGCGTAATTCTTCAAAGTTTTCAATAATGCCATTATGCACAATGGCAATCGAATTATGAGAAATATGCGGATGCGCATTATTTTCAGTTGGCGCACCATGAGTTGCCCAGCGTGTATGCGCGATGCCAATATTTCCAGAAACTGGGTGCGATTTAATTTTTTGCGCCAGTTTATCAATTTTGCCAGCAACGCGAATCCGCTCTAAGCCTTTTTTTTGATTAAAAATTGCAATCCCAGCTGAATCATAACCACGATATTCAAGACGCCGTAAACATTCAACCAAAATTGCCGCAACATTTCGTTCTGCTGCCGCCCCAATAATTCCGCACATAAGGTTAGTTCTTCGTTCTTTGTTAAATTTTTAATCCTTATACCCTGCGTCTTTCAAACGTATGCTTCGTTGCGTTCTTGCTCGCAATGCTCATTTACTATTTGTAAACTCCGCTTGCTCGCTGCAAGCGCGCCTCGCCTACGTTTGAAATACTGTGGGTATACAGCATTACTTAAAATAATCATTATAAATATCACAAAACTCTATGCATAAGAGATAATTAGCATAAAGATACACCAAAGTGTGATTTTGGACAATGTATTCCTGGTGTTTACGCAGCGAGTTTTATGTGAATTTATGATTGTAATTGCATTAAAAATTAAGCACGCTTCATCGCATCAAAAAAGATTTCATTTGTTTTCGAGGCTTTTAAGCGATCCAGCAAGAATTCAATTGCAGCAATTTCATCCATGGGGTGAAGAATTTTGCGCAAAATCCACATTTTTTGCAGTTCATCTGCCGGTACAATTAATTCTTCACGACGCGTTCCAGAACGATTAATATTAATTGCTGGGAAGACGCGTTTTTCAGAGATGCGGCGATCTAAATGGATTTCCATATTGCCAGTTCCCTTAAACTCTTCATAAATTACTTCGTCCATCTTCGAGCCAGTTTCAACTAAAGCAGTAGCGATAATAGTTAAACTGCCACCTTCTTCAATATTTCGCGCAGCACCAAAAAAGCGTTTTGGGCGTTGCAAAGCGCTGGCATCGACACCACCAGTTAATACCTTCCCAGAAGCTGGGCTGACTGTGTTATAAGCGCGCGCAAGACGCGTTATTGAATCAAGCAGAATTACCACGTCGCGTTTATGTTCAACAAGACGCTTGGCCTTTTCCATTACCATTTCCGCAACTTGAATGTGTCGCGTGGCTGGTTCATCAAAAGTACTGGCAATGACCTCGCCCTTTACTGAGCGTGACATGTCTGTGACTTCTTCTGGACGTTCATCAATCAGTAAAACCATTAAATGACATTCAGGATGATTCGCAGTAATAGCATGTGCAAAATGTTGCAGCATGATAGTTTTACCGGCTTTTGGTGGTGATACAATCAATCCACGTTGACCTTTACCAATTGGGGCGACAAGATCAATAACTCGCGAAGTAATATCTTCATCAGAGCCGTCGCCGCGTTCTAAGTGTAATCTTTCATCAGCAAATAGTGGTGTTAAATTTTCAAATAGTGTCTTATGTGAAATAGTTTCTGGGTCATCAAAATTAATGGCATTAACTTGTAGTAAAGCAAAATAGCGCTCGCCTTCTTTGGGTGGGCGAATTTTGCCAGCTAAGGAGTCGCCAGTACGTAAATTAAAGCGCCTAATTTGACTTGGTGAAACGTAAATATCATCAGGCCCGGCAAGATAAGAGCTATCAGCAGAACGCAAAAACCCGAAGCCATCGGGAAGAATTTCAAGCACACCATCGCCAAAAATATCTTTATTGTTTTGTGCGTGAACTTTTAGGATAGCAAAAATCATATCCTGCTTTCGCATACGAGTAATATTCTCGATGCCAAGTTCTTGGGCTAAATCCATTAGCTCATTTGGGGTTTTCTTTTTTAACTCAGTAAGGCTAGTAATTTTTACTTCAGCAGAAACTTTCTTTTGCCGTTCACTAGCGGCAACCTTAGCTTGATCTTTTGCCAGCGCATACTCTTCAATTTCGGCCTCAGTTAATGCTTCCTTTGCTTTTTGTCTAGCTGGTTTGCCAGAATCTTCGGTTTCTGGTTCTATTGCAGTTACAGCTGCAGGCGCCGCTTCTTTGGGTTTTATTATTTCCCTTGGTTTTATTATTTCCTTAGGTGTTGCTGTTTCTTTTGATTTTTGTGATTCCCTAGGTCTTTGCCTAGTTGGTTTTTCAGCGGTTTTGGTATGGCTAACATCGCCAGAGGTTGAAGCTGTAGTCGAAGTAACTATGTTTTTTTCTCGCATTGTAATTGACCAAATTTTGAGTTAATAAAATAAAGAATTTTGTTTGTAAAAATGCTCTGATTTTTTGGAAGAGCTATATCGAATGGTATCTTTGAGTTTCTAGTTTTTAATAAACTAACATATTTATTAGGTTGCTGTCTATATTTTTTTGTCTTTCACAAAAAATAACTTCAGGCTTTGTAACATTGGTTTTAAAAATCTTAAAATTATAAAAATTATTTTGCTGCAAACTTTAAATGCTTTAAGCTTTAAATATTCGCGTTGATAAAATCGTTGAGTTGAGTTTTTGTAACCGCACCAACTTTAGTTGCAACGATTTTCCCAGCTTTAAATATGAGCAAAGTCGGAATGCCACGAATATCGTAAGTGGTCGGGGTTTTGTGATTTTCATCCACGTTTACTTTGGTAAACTTAACTTTACCAACATATTCCTTTGCGACTTCTTCGAGAATTGGGGTAATCATTTTGCATGGTCCACACCAATCAGCCCAAAAATCAACGATTACTGGGATGCTAGATTTTAGAACCTCTGCGTCAAAACTTGCATCTGAAACAATTTTTATATTTTCGCTCATTTGTTACCACTCCTTTTGCTAATTTATCTGATTGATTTGCTCTAAGCAATTTCATTAATCTATTTCAGCCGATTATTTTGGAAAATGCAAGTTCAAAATTTTTTAGCGCTGCACTTGTTTTATTTGGCTCTTTAATTAAAACCAATTTATTTTTTGATTTTAGGCCCTGCTGAATTTTTACTTGTGATTGGGTGACATTAAAATATTTTGCTAAAAATTTTATTAAATGTTGGTTAGCTTTGCCTTCAATCGGCGGTGCAGTGACAGTTATTTTTAAACTACCTCCATGTTGACCAATTATAGCATCTTTTTTGGCACGAGTTTGCAAATGGACGTTAAGGTATAAGTCATTTCCGAGCCAATAAATTGTATGGGAATTCATATGTATAGGCGCCTAATAAAAAATTTTATTAAAAAACAATTAGTTGATATAACATTTAGCACTCTTGACATTAGAGTGCTAAAATATAAAATATATAAACCGTTACAAAGGCTATAGTTTTAAGCTAGACTTATACATTTTAAAAGCACATTTAAATAAAAACTATGAATAAAAGCTTACAAGCAATAAATATTTCCTCGCCGATAGGCAGTGTTGATGCTTATATTTATTGGGTTGGCCAAATCCCCATTCTTTCTGCCGAGGAAGAGCAGAGTCTCGCTATTAAATTTCGTGACTATGGCGATTTAGAGGCAGTGCGTAAACTTATCTTATCACATTTACGCTTTGTGGTGCATATCGCAAAAAGTTATATGGGTTATGGCCTTTCGCAGGCTGATCTAATTCAAGAAGGCAACATCGGGTTGATGAAGGCTGTGAAACGATTTGATCCGCGGGTTGGAGTACGCCTTGTTTCATTTGCAAACTCGTGCCAAAAAAGATGCT
>JAMCWR010000048.1 GCA_023480665.1 Gammaproteobacteria bacterium | reverse complement strand
GATGAGTACCAAGAGCCAAAAGGAAGTGCGTGGATTTATTCCACGCACGAAGTCAAAATAATTTAATAAAAACTTTAGTAATATTCTATTGCATCGACTTCCATGCTAACTCTAGTTCCCGCCTTCCCTTCCAACATATCCTGTACATCAAATAAATTGCCAATAACTGCAAGTTTTTTATTGCGTTCAACAAAGCGGCATGAAGCTGTGATTTTCGGCCCCATCGAACCACCAGGAAAATTCATTTTACCTAACACACTTGGTGTCACATGTTTAATTTTTTTCTCATTCGGCTGCCCCCAATTTTCACTAACAGCCGGTACGTCGGTTAGAATTAGTAATGCGTCTGCACCAAGTTTTTCAGCAATTAAAGCCGCGGTATTATCTTTATCGATTACGGCTTCAATGCCAATAAGTTTATTATCTTGACGCTCTACTGGAATACCACCGCCACCACCACAAATCAAAATTGAATCCAATTTGAGCAATGCCTTAATCATATCAAGCTCAACAATTTCTTTTGGCTGCGGTGAAGGAACCACGCGGCGAAAATGATTATTATCTGGTGCAATTTGCCAACCACGGGTTGCCGCTAATTCTTTGGCTTGCTCTTCAGTATAAACTGGACCAATTGGTTTCGTTGGTTTTTGAAATGCTGGATCATTAGCATCAACAACTATCTGGGTTAACAATGTTACTACATTACGTCCCGGTAATTGGTTACCAACTTCTTGCTGAATCAAATAACCAATCATGCCTTGCGATTCAGCATCTAACACATCTAGTGGATAAGATTTAACTTTGGTATAAGCCTCATTTTGCAAAGCTAACAAGCCTACTTGCGGGCCATTACCATGACAAATCACCAGTTCATGCTGCCGAGCGAGTGCAGCAAGCGCTTGCGCCGTGTGTTTAACGTTTTTATGTTGTAATTCTGCTTCTAATGGCTCACCACGTTGTAATAACGCATTCCCGCCTAATGCAACGACAATTAACATTTTATAACCTCAAATATAATTAAAGCAGCATTATAACCTTAAGCAAGCTGAGGTAAATAGAATTTTTAATTAAATTGATTAATTGAAACATTGGGGGGATAGCAAGTACTTGCTTGCATTCTATAGCAAAGCAGATTAAAAGTGCTATAATCCAAAATACGAGATTTTCTCAGCAATCAAGAGAACCATATGACCGACTTAACTGGAAAACAACCAGAAAAAAAACCAGAAAGTAAAGATAAAGCTCAAACAGCCCGCAAACGTAAATTCGAAGCCTCGGCTCCAGTTGCACCCCTCTCAGCTTCTAGCTCTGCCGCAACTGCGTCACACTCCGGCTTGGCTACTACCACAACAACGGCACTCAAACTTACACCTGAAGAAATTGCAAAAATCAAAGCCGCAGCAAAAGCTCATTTTTCTTATAAACAACTCGCTGCACTTGCAGACACTATGCAAAAACTTATTTTGGATGACAACAAAATATTTGCTGCTTATTATGAGGCTCGCACTGAATTCATAAAATTTAGTCCGCTTCATTACTTAGCATACCCGCAATCAGTAGCGGATGGAAAAAACAACTTTGGCTTTAAATTGCACCTTGCAATTGATGACAGTGATCGAACCAATCTTGCCAATGGTTGGGATATTATTATGCCAATACTAATTGATTATGAAGTATCAATTAGCAAAGTCGTAAAACCAGGACAAAATTTTAGCAGCGACCCGAGCTCCACTGGCTCGCAGCTTACATTATATTTTTTTGCTACCCCAAAACGCCCTTGGGTAGAGATCATTACTAAAATAACTGAAGCCCTAAGAAAAGCTAATATTAAACCCTCATCCCATACAGCGGCAGTACGACCAATAAATGAGTTCTTTGCATACCGCAATGATAAAGTGCCGAGCTCTAGATCTTATTTGGCACAAGCAGAGGCAATTAGGATAGCAACTGAGCTTAAAGCTGAGGCCTACAATCCTTACCAAGAAGAAGATACAATCGAACCAATTGTTAAGGAACTTTCAGAAGCAATTAGAACAACACCTCAACCAGAAATAAGTAACGCTATAGCTTCAACTTAAGACAAAAATTATTAAGGAGAAAATAAATGGACACTAAAAACACTATTATTCAAACGCCAAGATTTCTTCAATTGCCTAATGAACAGTTACTATTAGTTATACCATCTGGTGACACAGCGACCCATAAAGAAATCATTAATTTTTGTGACGCGGAGATGAAAACAGAAGGATGGAAATTACTGGACGAGAAAGAAATGGAACTATGTGGATTAGATAGTAATAAATTTATTTTAATTGGCGGCGATCTTGCAAATGCAATCAACTCATTATCTAATGCTCTAGGACCGGCTAATATAATTAATGCAAAAACAGCCCTTGAACTCCAGACTCAGCTCAAAGAGATAGATTCCTTAGAACAAAAAAAGCCAAAGAGATCAAAAATAGAGCTGCCGCGACCACCCTCTTGCGGTTTAGAACAAAAGCAGACTGAAAATGACATGAACAATACCGGAGAAAGACCAGCAAATCCCTCAATAACAACTGGCGGATCTTCTTTTAGTACTTAGGTGCGATAATGTTTGGTAATTTTGTTGCCACTTTAAATCGAGTAATTATCAAGGACAATAACATAGCAATGTTTTTATTGTTTCGCTGATCTAGAATAAATTGTCAGCTGCAATATTTATTTAAATTAAAGATCATTTTGGTTTTAAACTGAATGTGTAGATTTTTTGACATTCTCTGCATCTTTTTTATCATATTCTTCTTTTAACAGCAGCTGATTTCCTGCAATTTTGGCACAAGCTTCTTGAACACCTAGAATTTTATATAAAAGCGCCTCCTGCCCAGCAACCCCAGAATTAAATAACTTCTGCATTACCGCAGCTTTTTTTTCAATCTCCGCTTGTGCGCTGCTAATATCTTTGCCTTCAAGTTGTTGCAGTAAAATTACACAGGTTGATTTAAGAACATTAGTCCAATCAGACAACGATTGAATCAGAAAAGTTGAGTTATTTGTTTTCTGTTCTTGAAAAGCAGCATTTACACAGTTATACCACTCATTGCCACTTTTATTAGTGAGGATTGCGTATGCTAAAAGATAAGCAGAAACGAGGTCTTGCAGTTTTGCTTGTTGAAACCCTGAGGTCTGAAGAGTTACTGCAGCGACGCAACGATGCATACAAATTGCACGCAATTTCCCAGTCTCGCCAGAAACAGATCTAGTTCTTACCCGAGGTAATGCAGAGGTATATTGTTGCGCGTGATATAGATAATCAGCTAAACCTACTTGGATTGTTCTCATCAAGTCAGGAAAGCGCGCATAATATTCTTTGCCTGCTTTGGTTAAATCAAGGGAATCTTTTTTTTGCTGCTTAGTATCTTGTGCACACATGGTAGTTCCATAAAATATCAATTCATTTATTTACCATACAAAGAATAAGTTTATTTTGCAACCAAGATACGAAAAGCTTTGTCACTTTAATATTTTATGCTATTTCTATCTTTACCAGCATCATAAGATACCAAATAATGTTTAACTTATGACCGACACAAAACTTCCAAACAATGCAGATCAAGCACTAATAGCGGCTATGAATAAAGCTGTGGCCGCAAATAAAAATAAAACCATTGCAAATTTATTCCGAGCGATTTTAGAGAATCGTTGCGACCCGAGTGATTATGATGTTTTTGCTGAGAAAATGAGCTGGATGCCAGAGCTCCTAGATATAAAGAGTGATGAAATAAAAGCTCTTTATGCTGGACTGCAAAAGCAACAAAGCCTATTACCTCAAGATTATTCCAATTTAACTTTATCCCATTTGAACACCTTATTCTTATTAGCCTCAGAAAGTTATATAGGTATTAGAGCTCCACGTGATATAAAAGCAGCAGAAAAATATTGTCACATTATCGCTGATAGTGCAGATAAATTCTCAAATGACCCTGTTGCCCAAAAATTAATATCTTATGCCCTAATCTACTTAGGCGAGATAGCAATTATAAACAATCAAGATCTTAAAACATCCAAAAGTTATTACGAGCATGTTTTAGAAGCAAAAGATCCCCCACCCAGAATATATGCATTGTATTCCGATTTACTTTATGAAGAAGCAAATCCTGATTATAACCGGATCGGTCACTATCTAAACCTAGCTATACGAGGTGGGCAAAGATCAGCATTATATCGATATGGAATATATTGTATTTGCTCAACTATACAGTACACTAGCGCCATCAATTTTCTTGCGCAAATTGATGCTGAAGCATATCAAACCATTTCGCGAATGATTGATAAGATGCCATCAGAAGGTCATACCATTGATTTTCTCAGCGATTTTCCGCCGACACATCCGCACTATGCAATCGCACAATATTTATTAGGCACAGTTTATGAGAAGAACCATGACACTGTTAATGCCATAAGCTGCTATGAGAATGCCTTGCAAGGACCTGAACATATAGCTAACTATGCAAGAATCAAATTATTTTCAATCTACAAGCAAGATGGCACTAAATTTGAGCAGGCATGCAAGCTAGCTCGAGAATTGCCCGATCCACATTATGTAGAAGAGTTAGTTGAGAGCTATAAACATGACAGCAGCAAATTTGAGCAACTATATAAACTAGCCGAACAATTACACGCGCGATTTGCGTTAAGCACTCTTGGGAATTTCTATCACATAAATGCCAATCCCAAAGATGATGCCAAGTCACAACGTTGCTATTTGGCCGCCTTAGAGTGCAAATCAATTGGGCATGAACAAACCGCAGGGATATATTATAATTTAGCACGCATTTATTTCAATCAGCATAATCTTACTGCGACAGCCAACTACTGCTCTAAAATCCTCGCTGAACTAAAACACTGCAAACCGAAAGTGCAAGCAGTCTATTTCCGCCATGTCGGCAATATTTACAAGAACGAACTTCAGGATCCATTGATGGCCATAAAATATTATGAATTAGCACAAGGCCATGAGTTTACCCTAAGAACAGAAGTTTTACACAGCGACGAATCGCGTGTCGCAGCAATTTCGCTGGCAAGGCGATACGAGCAAACTGATCCAGTTGCTGCGCTACGGTTTTATAAGTTAGCTTGCCAAGATCACGAAGGGCTGACAAAAATGTATGCGGCCACACAAAAAAGAGTCGAGGAAGCTATCAAAAAAGACCAAGCCCAAAACTCAAACCTTGATGTCAAAAAAACTTTTGAACAACTAGAGCCGGTTTTACTGCAAGAACTGCCATTTCGAACCTAATAAAAGCTCCATTGCTAAGTAGCAACTATCGAGCAATATTACTTAATAGTGGCAAAGTATTGATTATTTTATTTTGATACATGAATTTCGCAAATGCATTGTATTTTTTGCTGTCAAGTTTGACTGGATCATTAACAAATAAAGGCACGGTAAGAAACCAAACTCGCTTATTTAATTCATTATTTAACTCAGGATGAATTTTGGCGAATTTCAGCCAAGATTCTTGTGGATGTTGCTTCATATAGCCAACTCCCTGCTTCAGTGCAATGAGAAATTTCGCCAGGCGTGGATCATTAATTTTAGTTTTATTGGCTACCAAAATAATTTCCTCATATGCAGGCACGCCATTTTTTTCTGGATAAAATTCACGCACCGGTTTTCCCGCCAACTCCATCTCAAGTGGTTCAAAATTACGTGATGCATCAGTAAAAGCATCAATTCTCCCACTCAATAAGGCTTGAGTTAAATCATAGTGGACACAAATCATCTCAACATCTTTGATTGTGAGGCCATTATATTCCAGCATGGTTTTGAACATAATATTATCGCCACCAGGAGTGCTATACCCTACTTTCTTACCTTTTAAGTCTTTGATTGCTTGTATAGTGCTATTTTTTAATACTAACACTGCATCTAATGGCTGGCCAACTAATGTCGCGATACGGATTAGTGGTAATCCAGCATTAGTTTTTTTGATTAGCCAAGGTAAAGTGGTGAGTGCAATATCTGCTTGGCCAGCTGCAACCATCTTTTCACCTTCGCCAGTATTTGCAGGTGCAATTATTTTTACAGTGAGATTTTGTGCTTGATAAAAACCTTCTTGTTCTGCAACAAAAATTGGCGCATGGTTTGGATTGGCGAACCAATCCAGCACCACAATTAATGGTTTTTCTGGGGCTGCAAATACAATTGTTGATAGAAACAAACAAATTAGAAATATGATTTTTTTTAGCATGACTCACCAAAAGGGAAATTATAAATTTTGAATTTTGAATGGTTGTGTCGCAAAAAACGCGACTGTTTTATATTATAAACTACGCGAAGCGACAATCATTCAAAATTCAAAATTTATAATTCAAAATTGTTCTATCTACTTCCAATTAATGATTTTCTTTAAGAGTAAATCAATCGTAAAATAAAACCCTAAAGTTAAAACTATTAACACCAACAACGCTGCAAACATCAAATCAATCTGCATGCGCGAATTAGCATTGAGAATTAAAAACCCTAAACCGCTACTTGCACCAACCCACTCGCCAATAACAGCTCCCATTGGTGCAAAAGTTGCAGCCATGCGTAAGCCACTGGCTAAAGATGGTAATGCCGCCGGAATTTGGATGCGTTTCAATATCTGTAGTTTGCTTGCATTCATGGTTTTCGCCAAATCTAAATAACCTTGCGGCGTGCGTTGCAAACCATCATAAAAGGCACTTGTTATCGGGAAAAACAACATCAAAATTGTCGTGGCAATTTTGGAAGCAATTCCGTAGCCAAACCAAATCACAAATAGTGGCGCAATAGCAAATGTTGGAAGTGCTTGACTAACAAGCAATACGGGCAAAAACCATAACCTCGCCGGTCGAAAGTAGACTAGCATGATAGCCGCAATCGACCCCAAGATAAAACTACAAATAAATCCAAGCGATGCCTCAAGCACTGTTGGGCCAAGCTCTGACCAAATCAATGCTCCATATTGAGAAAAACTTTTTAATACCAACATTGGTTTGGCAAAGGTAACTC
>JAMCWR010000047.1:19538-30316 GCA_023480665.1 Gammaproteobacteria bacterium | reverse complement strand
TTACTAGCAGTTGCTGTTGTTGTATTAAATTCAGCACTATTGATCGGAACAATCTCAGCGTAGCTTAAAGAGGATAGAGTTAAACCACAAACCATTAAAATTATTGTTGTAAATGATTTGCGAAAGTCAGGTGTTTTCATATTAAATCCTGCAAAATTATGGCACATTCGATATCCCATATTTGGGGCCAAAAAATTACATCTCGTACAAATAATATCATAAAATTTGGTTTCCCCCTAAAACATCTTGCCTTCTAGTAGTTGACAAATCATGCTACAAACCTATTTGCAAGCAGAAATTTTCGGTAACATCTTTATTTTGAGGCAATATGATTTTCTTGCGCGATTCTGCGCGATTCTGCGCGATTCTGCGCGATTAATAATTATGTATCAATCGAGTAATACCCAAACTATGGCTCTTCCTTTACCCTTGCAGTTTATTAACCCCATAGCTTTTAACTTTGCCAAATCCGCCTGAATGGTTCTATTAGGTACTTGCTCTGTAAGCTCAGAGGAAATTTGTTTAATGTTGATCAATTTATATTTTTTTATGATTTCTAAAATAGTTTCTTGTCTCAAATTTAGTTCTGGTTTTGCCAATAATTTATTAACCGAACCACCAATAGGTTCTTTAAATTTAAAAATTACCGCCAAACCTCCAGTACGTTCTTCAAATTTCGGCTCCGGTATTCCATCTTTCTTGCATAAATCAATCATCCTATTCGTACCAATCCCCCACTTCTCAATTAAGCCTCTTACATAAAAAACATTTGCAGTTAACTTATTTCTCAATACGGATTCATGTTTATATTTTAAATCTCTGATCGATATTGTTGAAGGAAGCGAGCCACTATTCCATATCTCAACTTTGTCATCAAATATTGCAACGGAAATATCAGTACCACTATCAGAGTAATCCCGATGACAAATTGCATTAATTAATGCTTCACGTACCGCAATTACAGGTAAAGTTGGTTTATCAATTCGCTTAAATTGATCGGTTTTAAAAAAGCTGGCTATCGGCAAATGTCGTCTAAAAAAGGCATCAACCTCTGATAGCAAATGAAAAGCATTTCCTTGTATTTGTTGATTATCAATAAAATCTCCAAGCTTGTTAGTACCTTTAAATCTAGCCATTTTAACCATGCATTGGTTAAAACCAATAGATTCCTGTTTGGAGTAAAGCACAATTGCTGCTCGTTTTAATTTATCATCTGACATAAGATCTAATCGATTAAGAATCTCTGTAACATCTTCTCTTTGCATGCTGGCAGGCATACGGTTCTCACGCACCGCATCAGCAACAGTTTTGTATATTTCTTCATAGTCAAGATCATCAAGCTTATAACCATCAGCTATTCTCTCTTCCCACGAATGATTTAATTGTCCACGCTCAACAATCAACTGCTCATAACGATGCTGTGGCATCTTTTGGCTGGTAGATTGCACTCGATGAAATGGCCTACCATCATAAGTATATGGTTTATGTGGCCCAGACTTAACTTTAATAACGATAACCTTGTTTTTATCAACAACCGTTACATAATTAATAGAAATTTGCGCTTGTGCTGATTGCTCAAGCTTAGAAATTTCATTGGCAATTTCTTGATATGTTTTATCAGAAACCTCTTGTCCAATAATTTTGCCACTATCAGTAACACCAATAAGTACAATACCGCCATCACCATTCAAAAAAGCGCATATAGAATTAAAAGCAGCATGCAATAACCCTGTGGATTTCTTAAATTCGACAATGGTTGATTCACCCTGCTCTACAATTTTTTCAATTTGTTTTAAATTCATTTGTTGTAAAAACACTTATTTTACTTTGTATTTTGCCACTATATAAACTTTTTGGCGAATACTTTTATGCTCTCTTAGGTAAAGCAAATTGCTTCAATATTTATGCACCATTACATAAATCGCTGGTAATAAAAATAAAGTAAACAATGTGCCAATTAGCATTCCAGAAACTATAACAATACCTATATGTTGCCTACTGACTGCAAAAGCGCCATGTGCACAGACTAAAGGTATTGCACCTAAAACCATCGCCGCGGTAGTCATTAATATTGGCCTAAGCCTAATGCCTGCTGCTATTATTATTGCATCGATTAACGCATATCCCTTGTTTTGCAATTGCTTCGCAAAGGTCACTATAAGCACGCCATGTTTGGTGATCAAACCAACTAGAGTAACCAAACCAATTTCTGTATAAATGTTCAACGAAGTATGAGTTATTAGCATAACCGATAATGCGCCAAAAATTGCAAGTGGTGTTGTAACTAAAATAACTAGCGGATCACGAAAACTGGAAAACTGCACTGCAAAAAATAAAAAAACTACAAATAATGCACCCAAAAAAATAAACTGCAACTCCAAACCTGACTCTAAATAAACTCGCGCTTCACCAGCAAAAGCAATTTGCATATTTTCAGGTAATATTTTTTTACTAGTAGTTTCTAAAAACTTGATGACTTCTGCTAACGAAAAGCCAGGTGCAATATTGGCAAAAAGTGTTGCTGAGCGCATCTGCTGAAAATGCTCTAGATTTGCAGCAACAGTAGTGTTTTTAATCTTAACTAGATTTGCAAGCGTTACCATTTGGCCACTTGAAGTGCGTAATTGCAAATTATTAAGCAAAGAAGCTCCATCACAAAACTCTTGTTCTAATTCTGGGATAACAGGATAGTTAAGTCCTGCACGAGCAAACTCTGCAACTTGTGGTTGGCCTAAAGCTAAATTAATAGCAGAAGCAATTTCATCTGCCGCAATTCCCATGTTACCCGCTTTATCACGATCGACCTCAACATCGCACTGCTCTTGATCAAATTTAAGGCTAGAATTTACATTAGTTAAACCAGGATAGGTTTTAATCGCATCTTGCAATAGCATTAACTTCTTACTCAACTCTGCATAATCTCCTGAAGTTTCCAAATGCATTTCGATTGCACCATGCCATACATCAACACCAGGAAATACTATCGGATTAAAAGCTTCAGCAACTACGCCAGGAATTGCATCGAGCTTTGAATTAAGAGCGTTGATTATTTCACTAGAGTTTCTTTTGCGTAATGACCATGGTTTTAAATCAAGTATGGCAAAAGCTAAATTGGGACTAGCAGCATCACCGTTAACAATTACATAATTAGCTATCTCAGGAATCTGCTGAAAAATTGGTATAAATTGTTTGGTATATTTTTCAGTATAACTAAGATTGGCTGCAGTAGGCGCGCGCGCTTCAATCATAATGGTACCAAGATCTTCTTTGGGCGCTAATTCTTTTGGTAGCAGCAGATAAAGAGTTATACACATCAAAGCCAAGGACAAAACACTGACAATAACTAATTTTTTATGCTGTAACAATTGCTCTAAAAGCTTTTGATAATTGCTCGATATTTTATCTAAACTGGTGATCTTGGTGTTTTTTTGTAATAGTTTCGAACACATAAAAGGCGATAAAGTTAGCGCAATAACTCCCGAAACAATTACGCTTAGAGCCAACACGAAAGCAAATTCTTTGAATAAAGATCCAACCACACCTCCCATTAAACCAAGCGGAAGATAAACCGCAGCTAAAGTTAAAGTCATACTAATCACAGCATTTTGCACTTCTTTTACACCTACAACTGCAGCTTGCAAAGCATCTAAACCACGCCGCATGTGCCGCGCAATATTTTCAGCAATTACAATAGCATCATCTATTACTAAACCAACCGCTAATACTAACGCAAGCATAGTAAGAGTATTTAAACTAAAATGCATAAGGTACATACCTATTGCAACACCAAGTAAAGCTAGAGGAATAGTAACTAGAGGAAGCAGCATCATCCGCCAAGTTCCAACAAAAATAAAAACTATAGTGATCACACAAAATAGTGCAAAAACTATGCTCTTTTTTACCTCTGCGATTGCAGCATAAATAACTTTCGAATTATCCCAAAAAATACTCGCTTGGATCTCACGAGGTAATTTATGCTTAATACTGGTAAAAACCTCTTGCACAGCTTGTGCCACTTCCAAAGCATTAGAAGTTGCCGAAGGCATAATAGCAATAAGAGTAGTATTCTGGCCATTTGCAACAACTGAAAGATTTTGTTTGCTAGTCCCAAGTCTAACTTGGCCAATATCC
Source organism: Gammaproteobacteria bacterium (assembly GCA_023480665.1). Lineage (GTDB taxonomy): Bacteria > Pseudomonadota > Gammaproteobacteria > UBA9339 > UBA9339 > JAMCWR01. Next base: position 26,185 of record JAMCWR010000047.1, on the reverse strand, counting down.
TGCAAACGAACTAAATGATCGTGTGCATTTTTTAAGATTATGTTTGCAAATTCTTCACTACTTGATAATTCGGCGAGTGTCTTTACATTAGTCAAATGCTCTTTAGCTATGAGTTGTCCACCAGCAATAGCAATATTATCACTGGAAAAAATAGCACTTAGATCTGCGGCTGTTACAGCATAAGCAGCCATAAGCTGTGGATTAAGCCAAATCCGCATCGCATATTCTGCACCAAGAATTTTAGCATCGCTAACCCCAGATACAATTTGCAGTTGTGGTTTTACAACATGACGTAAATAATCGCTAACTTGCTCCGGCGCTAAAACATTACTTGAAAAATTGAGGTACATAAGAGGACGTGCTGCTGCATCATCTTTAGCAACAACAGGGTCCTTACTTGCTTTTGGTAACTGAGATCGAACTTGGGCAATTAAGTTATTAACGTCATGCAGAACACTATTTATATCTACACCAACTTTAAAATGCAGCACAATATAAGAAATACCTGTGCGGTTATTTGCTGTAACATAGTCAAGATTATCAATACCGTGCAAAACAGATTCAATTGGTGTGGTAATAGAACTTTCGATTAGCGTTGCATCTGCACCTGGAAAACTTGTGGTAATGCTAATGACTGCAGTATCAGCTTTTGGATATAACCGCGTCGGTAAATGCAAGTATGCAATTACTCCAAAAAATAAAATAAAAAGATTTAAGACTATGGCTAAAACTGGGCGGTGAATAAATATTGCAGTAAAATTCATACTCTAAGCCAAACTTCGATTTGAGCCATCGTAGACAAAATTAAATTTGGGTCTTCTGGTAAATGTCCCTCACTTGGTAAACGCAACATTTTTACGGTTTTATGCAGTGCATTTAATTCCGTAAAAAATTCATAGCCCTGCGCAATAGGAATCCGTTGATCTGCATCGCCGTGTACAATTAAAACTCTACTCGTAATATTTTTAGCAAAAAATAGCGGGGAAAGTTGATTATAATTATGAGCATCTAACCAATAAGGCTTACCAAGAAATTCGACTAATAATTCAGGAATATCTGTGGTGCCCATATAAGAAATAAGATTAGTATAACCAGCACCGATTACTGCTGCTTTAAACTTATGCGTTTGCGTAATAATCCACGCTGCTAAATAACCTCCATAACTCCAGCCAAAAATAGCTTCCCGTTTAGCATCAACTATCCCTTGCTGTTCAAGATAGGTTACTCCCTGCATAATATCTTGATAATCCGCACGAGCAAATCCAACCTCCACTTCTCGCCGCATTGCTAACCCATAACCACTACTGCAACTAGGATTAGGCTGCAAAACCACAAAACCGCGATCCAAAAAATCTTCAAGACAAAATGGCAATTGCTTTTTACCATTATGCCAATTGCCACCTAGATAACGCACTGACCAATTCTCAATCGGACCACCATGCACCGCAACTAATAACGGATATTTTTTGTGAGGAGTATAATCAGGCGGTAAGTTTAATATTCCTTCGATAGTTTTATTGCTGGATTTCCAGCTAATCACCTTAATTGTACTTTTTACTATGTGAGGTGATGGTTGTATTTGACTTATTTGTAGAGGATGAAAATCATTTATACTAGTGCGAAAAATTTCTGCAGGTTTTTGGCCCGTCTCGAGAGTAAAAGCTAAAACTTTACCATCATGACTCAAAGCAAAAGTTGCAGGATCAAGATAGCCATTAATATTTGAGATCTTTTTTGTACTAGAATTTCCGGCAATATCAATCGAATATATCTGCGGACCATTGGTTTTATATGCATCATAAACTAATACTTTATCACTAGTACTATTCCATCCAATGGGCATTGGATTGGTGTTATAAGTATTGGCTAGAAAACTTATTTTGCCTTTGCTATTTAACAAGCAAATTCTACTATTAACGTTGGCATCAAGAGCAAATGCAGTTGCTTGCTTTTTATTAGAAAACAAATTTGAACCAAACGCGATCCATTTTCCATTAGGTGAAAATACTGGGTGATATATATTTTGATCTACTGGCAAATTAAAATTACAAATTTTTCCGGAGCCAACATCGACTAATGCTAATTTGGTTTTGACAGGATAAGGAATAGCACGTCGCTCTTGATAAGCATATACAATTGTTTTGCTGTCAGAAGACCAGTTAAAATCTTTAGCAAATAAAATACTAATATTTGCCGGCGTTAATACCCTTGCAGTTTTAGACTCACAACTATACCCTCTTACATCAATTACATAAAGTTGTGCATTAACATAATCTTTAGCAACATCAATTGCGTGTTTAGTATTGTCAAACCTAGCCAAACTATTTGTTACAAAAGCGATAGATTTACCATTTCCAGCCCATTGCAAAGAGGCAATATCGCGATTTAGTTCTATCAATTTATAGTTAACTTGCGTTTTAGGATTAATAATCCAAATCGCTTGATGCTCTGCACCTTTTGCTAGATATGCAATTAGTGCAGCTTTGGGCGACCACGCAGGTGAAGCTATATTTTGCTGTTTTGCGGATAAAATTTTAGTTTTACCTTTTACATCACGGTAATATAGCGCCGAAGTCCAAACCAGTTTTTTCGTAGTGATTTCTCGAACAATTTTACTGACTACAAAAACAGTTTCATCACCTTTTACAGATAATGCAATTGACTCAATGGTTTTAATCCGTAAAGCATTTTCAGGCTGCCAACTACTTGCGTATGAATACATGTTCAGTAAGAAAAACATGGTTATTAAAACTAATATATTGTTTAAATAATTTTGTTTTTTGCCAACCCCTGGAAAATACTTATGAACTCTCATATCGTCCTCAACATTGTCCTCAATAAATAATTTGCTAATTCCAACACCACCCAGCGTTTGCTCGCATAAAAAGCAATGCTCGCTACACACTGGGCTGGTGAAGCATAGGGCTCTTTCAGAGCCCCTGCTGTGAAAATATTTTTTTGATTTTTTTGCCTTCTGTCATCTGTCTCTCTGTCTTATAAATCCTACGCCGCTTTGGCAGTGCCTAACAAAATTAATTAAACACTGCATTAATACTCGAAATGACTTTGTGTTCGCCATAAAAAATCAAATATGTGTAATTTTGCGGTTAAAATAGTTAGGGTAAATAATCCCAAGCTCATGCATAAAAAGAGATTAAGCAATCCAAAATGATCGATAAACCATCCTGCAGCAAATATTGCAAATTGCGCTGCAACTCCTTCGAGAAAGAAAATAAGTGTAAAAGCGCGAGAGCGAAATTGGTCTTGCATGGTTTGCAATAAGCCACTTTGCAACAGGATGGTTATAGTAAAAATAGCTGTGGCAAAAATGCTACTGCACAACACTAGACCATATTTATTAATCCAAATACTTAGAACCAGCATGGTAGATGCAGCTAGCAAAAGACTAAAGTTAATAATTTGGTGCGATTTAAGTTTATTAATTAAATATGGGATTACTAGTGTAGCGATAATTGCACCTACCCCATTCCCAGCAATAAGACAACCATAAAAATTAGTAATATCAGGATAATAAGTTTTAATGGCTATCGGTAAAACAAGTTGCAGTGGCGCCACAAACATTTGGAGTAAAAAGGTCGTCATAAATAATCTACGATACTCAAATGTTACGCTAAAATAACGAACCCCAGCAAACAATGCATTTTTCCATGCCGTAAAAGAAAATTTGTGGAGCAATAAAGATGAGGCAACATCTACGGTTTTGTGTGTTTTATGAACTAGCTTCAACTTATAAAGAAAAATATTACTTAGCAAATATAAAAAAGGGCTAACTAAAAATGCTAAAGAAAAATTACTTAATACTAACGCTCCTAATAAACCTGCAGTTATTTTTATCAAGGCATTCGAAGAAAACACTACCGCAATACCTTTACTAAAAAATTGGCTCGTAATCACTTCAGGTAATATTCCTGCTACTCCCGCAGCCACCATAGCACCAGAACATGCTGCCAAAAGATAAATGCTAGTTAACAAGGCGATATCGAGACACCTTGAAGAAAACAATACTAAAATTACTAACCAACAAAAACCTTTGCACAAGGTACCAGCGATAATTAAAGTTTTTCGCTTTACTTGATCGGCAACCACACCCATGATCAATGTAACAGCTATACTTGTTAAATTACTTATACTTAAAACCAAAGCGACAGTTGTCACATTATTAGTTAACTGTAATAAATAAAATGGTAGTACAATTAAAACTAGCTGATCACCAAGCAAAGAGAGAATCTGGGCTAAGCGTAAATACCAAAAATTTTCCCCTAATGATGAATTTGCTAACATGATATACCCATTGCAAGAGGGCAACGCGAAGCCAAACCATAAAGGTTTTGCTGATAAAAAATTGCATCGCCGCGACAACCTCCATCACAATAAATTTGCAGTTCACAATCTTGGCAATGCGATAAAATTGTAAGATGTTTGTCTTTTAGTTCACGAAGCCTGCGCATTTTTTCTGCATTACGCCATAACTCAGTAAGCGCGCCATCATGTAATAAATTGCCTAATTTCATAGATGGCAGATGTGTACAAGGATACAAATCACCAAAAAAATCGATATAAGCAATGTTATAGCCAGCTGGACATTGCATAATTTTTCCGGTTTTTATGGTTTTATTTGGCATAATTGGAAAAATCGCAAGTTCAGTAAAATTGAAATTTACTTGAGGAAAATCAGTTTTAAGTTTAATTATTAGCTCAGGCAGCTTTTGTTCTTGCTCTTTATGCAACCGCAAGTTGTTATATGCATCGACCGTGCCAAATGGCCGCAAATCTTGTAGTGTTATGTGTGGAATTTTAAGTTGTTCAACAATAAATTTTACATGTTGGTATAAAACATCGAAGTTAAATCGGGTTACCGTTACCAAAATCACTAAAGGAATTTTGGCAGCTTTAAGTTTATAAATCCCTTCTATAGTTTGCGCTAAAATATTTGCGCCACGAGTCTTGGCATTAATTGCTTCGTTATGTACATCTAAACTAACTGCAGTAATTATTTCATATTGTCTTAAATGCTCAATAATTGCATCAGTAAGAACTGTACCATTAGTAATTAATACTAGTTTGGCATTATACGGATAAAGCTTAGCAATAATTTGCCAAATATTTTTTTCAAGTAGTGCTTCACCACCACTAAAAGTAATTTGCATAACTTTAGCTGCTATAAGCTGCGTGGCTATTTGCTCAAGTTCAGCATAAGATAAAGCTGTGTGTTTAGGCTGCACTGTGTTTGCTGCAGGAAAGCAATAGCTACAATTTAAGTTACAGCACGCGGTTAATGCCCATAAAACGGTAAAAGGATTAGCAGTACTTTGTAAGCCAAAAATTGTTGCATGTTGCCCCGAAATAGCGTTATCACCTTTTGACATTTGAGATTTAAACTTATCTTCCGCAAGCATGCCTTGCTCAGCCAAAATGGAAAGTGCTTGCACAAAAAAGGGATTATCATTTCCATGATTAGCAATTAATTGTTGGTAATCACTACTTTTTATGCGTAGCACTGCTCCATTTTGCCTGTTATACAAATAAACCAACTCTTGTTCTTCACGAACTAAAACTGTTTTGGCCAAAAAAGTTACAGGAAGCATCATTGCAGTTTGCTCCGTGCCATTGCGATTAGTTGTTGACGCAAAGTATGGCAATGGCTTCGACAAAAAGGCCCTGTTGCATTTAAATCAAGATATTTCGCTCGGCAACCACTATGGCAAATTGGTAGCATTGCACATTCACTACAAAGTTTATGCATACATAAGTTTAAAGCCTGTAACTCACACTCTCGCTTGGTATTGATAACTTTGGCAGAATTCAAATGATAAAAAGCGCGTTCGGGCATCGTTACATCACCTAAACATTTAAAAATGTAGCCTTCAGGATTTATCACATAATGGTTATTTATTTGTGCATCACAAGCAGCAGGAATTACGCGCGGATAGCTAACCGGTGCATATTTGGCAAAACCATGCTTAACTAAATTAGCGGTAATAATTGCATAAGAACGAACTATTTCACTTGCATTATTCGCCTCAGCACAAACAGCTGCTTTGGTGTAACGACCAATTTGGGTATCGACATAAGCAAATTGAAAATGTTTGCACTTGGTTAACAAACCACGCTGCTCGAGATCCAAAAATAATTCGTGAATATAAGGCGCATTATTTTTATCAATATTGATTCTGATTACTAAGTCAGAATAAAACTGCATTAAAGTTGTAATGTTAGCCACAATTTGCGCATAAGAGCCGTCCCAGTTTTGCCTGGGACGGCGAATATTATGCACTCGCTCCGGACCATCTAAAGTTATTTGAATAGTTTTTAATTCGAGTTGGCTAATATCTTGTGCAGAAAGTTGATCTAATAAATAACCATTGGTAACTAATACAGCATTATAATTAACATGATATTGCGCTGCGAGGTTTTGTAAGCGCAGAGATAAATCAACAATAATTTCTTTAGCTAATAATGGTTCCCCACCAAACCATTTAACCCGTATTTCATCTTTAACGCCTGAGACAAGTTTTGCTTCGACAAACTTGCATAAATTATCGATAGTTGCAGCTTGCATAAATTTATTAGGATGAGTTAAATCCTCATAGCAATAATTAAACTTAAAACTGATTTTCCTCAAGTAA
>JAMCWR010000047.1:0-19528 GCA_023480665.1 Gammaproteobacteria bacterium | reverse complement strand
AATTAATTGCTAATCATGGAAATGATAATCCCTTTTTTGTGCAAGCACTTTCCATTTTGGCTGAGCAAGGCATGCTTGCGGAAGATAAGTTTAAATCTCAAATGTCAAAAGGTGATAACGCCTGAGACAAGTTTTGCTTCGACAAACTTGCATAAATTATCGATAGTTGCAGCTTGCATAAATTTATTAGGATGAGTTAAATCCTCATAGCAATAATTACAATAAAAATTACATTGCAAAGTTGGTAGTATGGTTAGATATAAACCAGAACAAGATTTTTCTAATTGCTGCAAACAAGATTTTTTTAGTTCAGCAATTTCGTCGATTTGAGTATCAAGAATAAAACCTTGCTTTTTTAACTCATTTTGGATTGATAGCGGTAGTTTTTCAATTCTGCTGTCATTATGTAAATCACTAGAATCAAGCAACAAGTCTTCTAGATTAAATATTAAATGCTTGGCATTTCGAGTGTTGTACATCGAGCAAAATTTGCCATCAAAAGTATTAACAATATTAAATTTAGAATAACGTAATCCCATAAATTCTCTTCGCCGCTCAAATATATTATTTAGGAGACAAGCTTTGACACTTGTCTCCATAGGGAAGTACACAAGTGATAATCAACTACCTTCGCAACCTGCTATACCGCCTACTACAACGTCGTTTGAACCATTCACTAATATTTCAATCATATTTCACCTTTATTAGTGTTATAACATGTCCGATAGCTCCCAAACTGATGAACTACGAACCCCCTGTTGTCCGTAACATTGAAAATCTTCCGTTAAATAATGTGACGATTCGTCCCTCCGATTAATTTGCGCATTTGCCAAATTATAATTTATTCACAAACATCTAATGCGCCATTCCATGCATGTTTCCCAGGGTTGCATTCGAACAAAAAGCGTTCGAATTAACCCTGGGCTATAATCGAAAACACCTTTGGTGTTAGGTTGTGTAAATATTTTTTTAATTTAATTTAATAACCCTACCGCCAATTACCTTACCCAACACCTCGGAGCCATCGCATAAAATTACGAGACCATTACCGCTAGCAAAAATTATATCGCCGGAAACAATTGAGTAATCTTTGAGATAAATTTTTTGTTGGCGCACTTCATTGCCATGCATATCAATATTTTTGCATTGGGTGTTTTGCAAAGTAATTTCTAGAGCTGTCGCATCAATTGTGTTAGAAAAAGTTGTATCAGTAACATCAAGCGCCCCAACAATTTTAAAAGTTTTTTCTAGCTTTGATGCTGAAATTTTTGCAGGGCCAATTGCTTCAACTGAACCTGTTATTAGAGAATCATCAAGAGTTAATTTGCCTAAACAATTGATGCGCTTTATTTCTGCCTGATGTGCAATTAGAGAGCCAGTTACATTTACATAATCTGTTACAGTAGTACCATTAAGCATTACTAAACCTAGCCGTAAAATATTATCGACGACTCCTTTTCCACAAATAACCTTGCCAGGAAGATAATCGCAAACTTCGCTCGCCCAAGTTATCGGCATGAAACAAAATAAAACTACAAGTGCAATAAAATTTAATTTTTTGTTTTGCATATCTCCTCCAACAAAGTATTGAGAACGAGCATAAAACAAAAAATTAATTGCACAATACGGGGTTTTTTACGGGGTTATGCCAATATTAATGTTGTATCATGCGCAAATATTATCTGTTTTTCTTGTACAGACTTGCTATAATTAAATATTAATATATAAATATGAGTGGATATTTTTATGTCTATACCTACTTCTAGATATGATAAAGATGAAGACAGTCTTCTTATTAAGATATTCAAAGGAATCGGCTTAATAATTTTTCTAATACCTGGGGCAATTGCAGCTGTTAACATGTTTGCATTTTGGCTGCCTTCATTTGCTTGGCTTTTTGCTCCTGGCGCCGCCGCACCCAGCCTTGCTGTAATTTTAACATGCGTTGGATTCACTGTTACAAGTTTATTAGCTATAGGGGCAGCAATTTCTCTTTATGCCGAGAGTAACAAATCTAAACACAAAGAACGCTCTATTCTCCCAATGGTTTTATCTACTATACTTTTTCTTGCAACTCTTTCTTTGACTCTTTTCACTGGTATCTATTTCGATGCTCCTTCTTCTCAATTTGGGGTACCAGCCGCTAGTTTTTTTTCTATTGCATCTTCCGTGGGCACCGCCGCTTTTTTAGGTTTTGCAATTTATGAGTATAAACACACTTCGTACGATAGCTCTAGAGCATCATTGGCACGGGAGGAAAGTCTAGATCGATTACTGGGAAAAACTGATAAGGAATCAGCTACTTCAACAAAGACAATGGCTCCTCAACCACTTGCTACAGCCAGCTCTGCAATTACAAGCGCTCCTAATCTCTCACATCGTGCAAACACAACAAATCTAAACGCAACTTGAGCAGAATAATAATAATTACAAATTTCGCACATTATGTTGCACAATTTTTCCGATATGCCGTCATCCCGGAATGTCTTTATCCGGGATCCAGAATTCAGAAGCTCCAGCTCTGGATTCCGGCTAAAAACACGCCGGAACGACGGACTTATTAAATTGCCATCTGAAACCCGCCCAAGTAGTGGCACAAATTAAACGGGCGGGTTTCTGATGGCATTCAATAAACTGTGATAAATTTTGCAAATTCAGATTCTATCAAACGGTAGTATTTCCAACACAAACCCGCCCCTACACTTTCACCTAGTTAAAATTCGACGTAATCAAAGATTTTTTGTTCAAAATGGTTGCACTATTTATTTTTTGCGCGAAGATAGGATAACTATGACAGACATAAACGAACTCTACCAAGCAGTAATAATTGAACACAGCCGCCATCCGCGCAATTTTTGTGTTATTGAACATCCAAGCTCAAATGCTGAAGGCTATAATCCTCTCTGTGGTGACAAATTAACACTGTATTTAAACACCAAGAATGGCATCATCGAAAATGTCTGTTTTCAAGGCAGCGGTTGTGCTATCTCTATGGCATCAGCCTCTTTAATGTCTGAAATGATAAAAGGTAAAACTATAGCTGAAACAACAGAACTGTTCGAAGCATTTCAACATTTACTCACTACCGGTGAAAAACCACAAGATAACAAACTCGGAAAACTTGCAGTACTTGCAGGAGTTGCGCAATACCCGATGCGAGTAAAATGTGCTACCCTCGCCTGGCATACTTTAAAAGCAGCTTTAACTAATGATCCAAACAAAGTTACTACGGAGTAAGTATGTACTGGGGAATACTTTTAGTTGGGCTAATTGGTGGTATTCTTAGCGGATTTTTAGGCATAGGTGGCGGAACGCTTATTATTCCTGCTCTAGTAATATTTTTTGGTTTTAGCCAAAAGCTAGCGCAAGGCACAAGTCTTGCCGCCATGGTACCTCCCATTGGAATATTAGCAGCTTATGTGTATTGGAAAGCTGGAAATGTTGATATAAAATCAGCAATATTTATCGCGTCAGGTATTCTTTTGGGTGCGCTGATCGGTGGCACACTAGCACAATATTTACCTGATGCTATTTTAAAAAAAGTTTTCGCAGTTTTTCTGGTAATTATTGCGATAAAAATGTGGTTAAAGTAATAAATGAGCATTGCGAAGGGTATATGTCAAATCCAGAAACTATAAAACTAACTCGTGATTGTATAGCAATTCAAGTGCCTTTCGGCAATCAAATTACGCTGCCAAAAAATACTGAAGTTACGATTACGCAAGAATTAGGCGGCACTTATACTGTCATCGCTAACAATAATATGTTTCGCATCGATAGTAGTAATGCTGACGCTTTAAATAAACTAGTAGCTACTGAAAACACAGCGAATAATGCTAATGTTCCACTTGAAGAACAAATTTGGGCACAACTTCGCACCTGTTATGATCCAGAAATTCCAGTAAACATAGTTGATCTTGGGCTAGTTTATGGTGTTGATATTACACCAGCTGAGGAAAATAAGTTTAATGTTGTAATCCGCATGACGCTTACTGCACCTGCTTGTGGCATGGGACCAATTATCGCAGCAGATGCCAAGCAGAAGGTTTCACAACTGCCACAAGTAAAAGAAGCCACAATTGAAATGGTATTTGACCCACCTTGGGATAGATCCAGAATGTCGGACCAAGCAAAACTAACTCTTGGGTTGATGTAAAACTAAGATTGGTACCGAGGGTCGGAATCGAACCGACACAGTGTCGCCACTACCAGATTTTGAGTCTGGCGCGTCTACCAGTTTCGCCACCCCGGCATATTTTGTATTTTAAACAAAAAATTCGACAGCAGACAAGAACATTTCTTCATTTATGGCAAATATTCGCATATTGCGTTGTAGGGGCGGGTTTGTGTTGGAAGTAACACGGTTTGATAGAATCTAGATATGTAAAATTCACCTCAGTTTATTAAACATTGCAGAAACCCGCCCGCGAATTGCCACAAATGTATCGGGCGGGTTTCTTATGGCATATTCTAAATTGCGTTAACCTTCTCGAATCTGGATTCTATTTAATCACAGTATTTCCAACACAAACCCGCCCCTACAACACATTAAATTATATATTTCAAAACAGCCTAAGCACATCATTAAGCATCGCGCGAAAAAAAAGTACCAAAATTAATATTATGCCTATACGCATAATTAGCATTTGCACTCGCACTGATAAAGGCTTACGCAAAATGCCTTCAATCAGAAGAAAAAGACAATAACCACCATCTAGCCCAGGCAATGGAATTAAATTGAAAAATGCTAACATAACACTAAGTACCGCTATAAAGCCGATGAAAGATTCTATGCCTTGTTGTAAAGCATGAGTGGATGCTTGATAAATAGATAGCGGGCCACCAAGAACTTGTAACGAAATTTTTCCTAAGATCAATTTCGTAATCACTACACCATTAAACACAAACAGATTTTGAATCTCTTGCCACGCAGGAACAAAGGCTTTAATTAACGGATACTGTATTTTACGCAACATCTGCGTTGGCCATACAACAGGAATAGACTTTACCCCAATATAACCTACTTTTTTCCACCCTTTACCAAACTTCCAAGAAGAAGTAACTGCAACAGTTAGTGGTTGTTTATGGCGTAAAACTTTTAATTGTAAAGTTTCTTCAGGATGCGCTTGCACATAAGTTATTAAATCATCCCAGGAAGAAACTTTTGTGTGATTAACCATCAGAACTTTATCCTCTGATTGGAGCAGAGAAAAAGCAGGAGAATTTGCTTGAACCTCACCTATAATTGCAGGCACATAAGGTTTATATGGAACGATACCTAAATCATGTAATGGATCAGGTTGCAAAGCGTCAATTACAATCTTATTCAGATCAATCTGGTGCAGTTTTGGAGTTGCTAAAGGAGAAGTAGTAGTATAAACACGTAAAACATCAGTATCACCAAAACGCATGATTATATCGGCAACGACATCTCTCCAATTATTAGTTTTTCGTTTATCAACAGCAACAATTTCGTCACCGGGTTTTATTTGTGCGATTTGAGCAAGGGAACTCGGTAAGATTTTTCCTACAATTGGTTTTGGCACTTCAATGCCAATAACTAACATCAACCAGAAAGCAAAAAATGCTAACACAATACTTGCCAGAGGACCTGCAAGCATAATTATCGTACGTTGTAAAATTGGTTTATGATCAAAAGTAAATGGTAAATCTGCTTTTGCTATCTTTTCTTCTCGGCTATCAGATAAACGCACATAACCACCAAGCAATATCGGCGCAAATGCAAATTCAACATCACTTTTTTTACTACGCCATATGTACCAAGGTTTACCAAAACCGATAGAAAAACGCCGCACTTTTACTTGGAAAAACCGTGCCGCTACATAGTGGCCATATTCATGGAATAGCACTAAAACAATTACAGCAAATAGAAATGCAATGATGTGGCTAGTAACGCTCATGCAGATATACCCTTCGCATTTTGGTTTTCCGCTTTGTTGGCTTCCTCGCTCGCCATCCTCATTTAATACCGCATAAACTCCGGTGGCTCGCTCGTCGCCGCCTCGCGGAATTCCCAAACTGCTTGGGTCTATTTGTGGCCAACCCAGAAATACTATTTGCGTTTGGTATAATCAGACGAATAAAAAAACACGATAACGAGACATAAATTCCCGTTATCGTGCTATATAGTTTTTAGTTTAATCAGCCAACTTATGAATAGTAATCTCAACACGACGATTACGCGCTTGGCCGGCAAGAGTCTTATTGCTTGCAACTGGATACCTATCGCCATAACCAACAGCCATAATGCGATTTGGATCAACTTTTTGTGCAATTAAATACTGCTCAACAGCTTTGGCACGTTCTTCTGATAAAACTTGATTGTGTTCAGCTGAGCCAACCTTAGAAGCATAACCCGCAACTTTGATTGTAGTATTGCTAAATTTGTTTAATACAATTGCTACAGAGTTCAAAGTATTATAAAAATTGGTTCTAATATCCGCACGGTCATTTTCGAAGGTGATATCACCTGGCATAATCAAACGAATATCGCCGTTAACGCGTGAAACTTGAACGCCAGATCCTACTAACTGCTCGCGGAGTTCTTTTTCTTGGCGATCCATTATATTACCAGCAATTCCACCAACGGCAGCACCAATTCCAGCACCAATTAAAGTAGCTCCAGTACTATGTCCAATTAATTGCCCAGCAAGAGCACCAGTACCTGCACCTAATACACCACCGATCGCTGTTTTACTCATCTGTTGTTCACCAGTATATGGGTTTGTGGTACAACCACACAAAGCAACTCCCGCAACTAATGCACCAACAATTAACAATTTTCTAAAACTCATATTTTATCCTCAGTTATAAAAACAGGTTTATTCTAACTCATATTTTATTGTGCCGCAAAATATTGTTGGATTGCGAAATTAAAGGTAAGATTAATTATGCCACAAACAATTATCACATCTCTTAGCCACGAAGGCCGTGGCATTGCTTCTATTAATGGAAAAACCTGTTTCATTAGTGACGCTTTACCTGAAGAAGAAGTTAATTTTGATTACGTGAAAAAACATCGAAATTATGATGAAGGTAAGGCCACGGAAATATTGAAAGCGGCAAAAAGTAGAGTTGAGCCAGCATGTGCTCATTTTGCCATTTGCGGAGGTTGTAGCTTACAGCACTTAAAACATGCAGAGCAGATCACTTTTAAAGAAACTGTGCTAAAAGAACAATTATTACATTTTGGTGGTATTGAAGTTAAAACTACTTTGCTGCCAATTCTTGGGCCAATCTATGGTTATCGCAGCAGAGCCCGCCTCAGCGTTAAATATTTAAGCAAAAAAAACACGGCGCTAGTAGGCTTTCATGAAAAAAATGGCAGCTTTGTAGCTAACATTGATAGCTGTAAAATTCTCGCTATTTCAGTTGGAGAAAAAATCCTGCATTTACGCGAATTAATTGCCAAACTTTCTATCTTACAACATATTCCACAGATCGAAGTTATTGCATTAGACAACTCCACTGCACTCACCTTTCGCCACTTACAGCCCTTTTCTCAACTTGACATTACTATGTTAAAAGAATTTGGCAAAAATAATGATTTTCAGATTTATTTGCAACCAGCCGGCAATGCATCAGTTCATAGTATTTTTACACCAAGCAATAACGAGAATGCATATTTGAGTTATAAACTTGCAGATCACAATATAGAAATATTATTTAAACCCAACGATTTCACTCAAATCAACCAAGCAGTAAATCAGCAAATGGTGGCTCGAGCATTAGAATTGTTGAATCCAGAGCCAACAGATTCGATTTTAGATTTATTTTGTGGCTTAGGAAATTTTACTCTACCACTCGCTAAAAAATGTGCAAAAATTATTGGCATTGAAGGCAATCACATCATGGTGGAGCAGGCTACACAAAATGCAAAACATAACGCTATTAATAATGCAGAGTTTCATGCTGCAGATTTAACCAAAGAACTTTTGAGCCATAATTGGTCTATACAGAAGTTTAACAAAATTTTGCTTGATCCACCTAGAACAGGCGCACTAGAAATTTGCCAACAAATATCGAAGTTTAATGCTAAGGTTGTTTGTTATGTCTCATGTAATCCAGCAACATTAGCCAGAGACGCAAAAGAACTGTTAAATCAAGGTTACAGCTTAGATAAAATTGGAATTATTGATATGTTTCCACATACTAGCCATGTGGAAACTATTGCAAGCTTTTCAAAGTAATCTCTATCCGGACTTGATTATCTTCTGAAACCAACAATCTTAAATCTAATATTAGCACAATTTTTTATACTTGCAAGCATATTTTATATTTACTAGTATAAAACAATCAAAATAAATACCTTAATCGATGTTTTTTTAACCATTGTTGCATAATAATCGTGATTATTGTATTATTATTTATACAATAATGATAGGGTAAACAAGGTAAAAAAATGGCCAAACTAGCTGAAAACCTAACGTTACTAATGAAAGAGCATGATGTAAACTCTTGTGAACTATCAAGAAATACCGGTATCTTACAGCCAGTTATTTATCGTCTTATGCACGGCGAAACTGATAACCCCAAAATAGCTACATTATTGCCAATAGCTAATTACTTTTCTTTAACCCTAAATCAACTGATCGGAGACGCACCACTGCCTTCTTTATCTCAAAGGTGCCTTGCTAATAATTCCTCCCAAGCTATAAAAATTCCCATTATTAATTGGGAACAAGCCGTGGCTTGGCCACAAATTAGTAATACTGAATCTGCGGCCTATCTTCCCATAACAACCGCAGTGGGTAAGGATGCATTTATTTTGCAAATGAAAGGAACCACCATGGAACCGCGTTTCCCAGATGGAACTTTGCTTCTCATTGATACATCCATCCCGTATAAAGATAAAGACTTTGTAATTGCGCATATCGAGCAACAACCAGAAGTGATTTTTAGGCAACTTTTATTTGATGGCAATAATATCGCGCTAAAACCACTTAACTCAGATTTTAAAACAATATATCTTGAAAAAAATAAAGATCGATATAGTATAAAAGGAGTTCTTGTCGAAGCACGGATTAGTTGTAAAAATAATTTAAAATAATTTGACTTTTACATTCTGCGGCAAAACCAAATAAAACGTTGTGTGTTAATAATTATTCAAATAGCAAATATTCAAGCATTTGAATATTAATTGAATAATTTTTGTTATATGGATTTGTAATTATTATACCCACATGGAAGTTTGGAGCTATGCGAAGGATAAAAACACCATCAAACCATTGGAAGGCTATCATTATCGGAGAAACAAAGCTTTGTGCTCAATGCGGAGAGCTCCTCTTAGATAACCGATGGAATATCAGTTGTGTAGTATCAGACGATCCAATAGTCATCAACTGGGCGCAAAAAAATGCTCTTCCAATACTACCAACATCAAAATTAAGTAGCATCCAAGAAAGTAATTATTACCTCTTTAGCATTATTAACCCATCAATAATTCCGCAAACATTATTAGAAAACGAAAATGTTTTATTGGCAGTTAATTATCATGATAGCTTGTTACCTAAATATGCTGGAACTAACAGCACAACCTGGGCTATTTTGAACAATGAAACATCGCATGGAGTTACTTTACATAAAATAAACACTGGCATAGATAATGGCGATATTATTGCTCAAACTACTATTGATATTGCAAAAGATGAAACAACTATATCTTTAAACTTAAAATGTAGTGAAGCGCTTTTGACACTATTCTCAGAAGTTATTGCTAAAATTGAGACAGGCAGTTTGACTTATTCTCCACAAAATTTGCAAGATAGAAGCTACTACGGCGTAAAAAAAATACCGAATAATTATGGAATTATAAATGGAATAAGTAATCCAGACGAATTGTACAAGTTAACAAGAGCTCTGTCGTTTGGTAATGGTTATAATAACCCTATTGCCAGTACAAAAATATTTTTAGATGATAAATTTTATCTGTTAGAAGACTTTAATGCTGCTTTGGTAAATAGCAAAAGTAATTTAAGGTCCAACGCTATTTTATTTGATACAGTAAAAGATATTTATGGCAACAAAATCAAATTAAAAATTACTTACAAAGATATCTTAACACCATATGTTTTATCTAATGATGACCTAGATTGCTTATCTAGTGTTAAAGCACAGGAAAGAAAGAATAGAAAACAAATTTTGGATATTTTAACAAATTCCGAAGCCAACATAAAAATACTGGATCACGTCCAAAGCGAGCAGGACACTAAACATTATCTAGAAAAGTTCGAGACACCTAATCAGATTAAGGATGTTACAGCACTAACACTAATTTATATAGTATTAGCGCGTTTCTTTTATCATACCAAATTTATCATATCATTATACGTGGCTGACGCAACTATTGCGCCGACTTTAAACAATTTAATAGGCAAGCGAAATTTTGTTTGTATAGATACGGAATCCTTAAACAAGGGGTTTGTTCAATTAGAAAATTATTTAACCCAATTAGCACAAAATAATAGCTATATTTTAACTAAGGATTTTGGTTATCGATATAATTTAGATTTACAAACCGATATTGCAATTACGCTAGGGAAAATTGCTCAGCCCGATAAGCATAGCATCATAATTGAAATAGATGACGGAAATATTACGATAAAAGGTAACGCAGCTTATCAATTAGAAATAAATAGTATTGTTGCTGCACTTAAACCACTTACAGCAAAAGATATACCAACGGAAATCGCTTCTGAAAATTTAGCGAAAATTAATTTACTAAGCAGTGCGCAATACAATCAAATAGTTTATGAATGGAACAAAACTGACAAAGAATATTCACATGAAAAAACCATTCACGAGTTATTTGAAGAGCAGGCATTAAAGCATCCAAACAATATTGCAGTAGCCTATAAAGACTCTAGACTTACTTATCAAGAATTAAACCAAAAAGCTAATCAATTAGCGCATTATTTACGTGAGCAATATGCTATCAAACCAAATAACTTAGTAGCTCTGTGTCTAGATAGAAATGAATTTATATTTATAGCTATCCTTGGGGTATTAAAAGCTGGCGGAGCCTACGTCCCCATTGATCCAAAATATCCTGATGAGAGAATAGGATACATTTTAGAAGACACCAAAACCAAAGTAGTTTTAACCAACGATTTACATCTACCTAGATTGCAGCAGCTGATCAAAAATAAAACTATTAATTCCGATGTAATTGCAATAAATGCGAACAATACTCATGCTATTTTAGCTAAGCAAAACAATCTAAATCCGCTCAACCATACCTCGAGCAAAAACCTAATCTATGTAATTTACACCTCTGGAACTACCGGAAATCCCAAAGGAGTGTTAATTGAGCATGGTAGTATAGTAAATTATTCGCAATACTTAATTACAGAAAATAAATTAACCGCCACAAGCTCTGGCGCTCAATACGCAGGATTTGGGTTTGATGCTGTCGTATGTGAGTCGTATCCCATCCTCTTATCTGGCGGCACTTTATATATAATAGAAGATAATGAAAAACTAAGCCCAACAAAAGTAAATGAGTTTTTTCTTATGCATAATATTAATTATGCATTTTTACCCACCAAATTTGCCGAATTATTTTTTCTATTAAAAAATAATAGTATTGCAAATCTTGTGGTCGCGGGAGAAAAATTAGAAAAATTTGTTAAGCAACCTTACCATGTTATTAATGCTTATGGCCCCACCGAAGCAAGTGTCCATACAACGAGTTTTATTGTTGATCGAGCCTACAACAATATTCCAATAGGCAAACCTATCAATAACGTTAAATGTTATGTTGTAGATAATAATTTACAAATATTACCCCTCGGCGCAACCGGTGAACTTTTAATTGGTGGCAAATCATTAGCTAGAGGTTATCTTAACCGTCACAAACTAACCGCTGAAAAATTTATTGCTAACCCTTTCCAAACAGCTGAAGAAAAATCGCAAAACAAAAATAGTAGATTATATAAAACTGGTGACTTAGTACGTATGCTGCCAGATGGAAACCTAGAATTTATTGGTCGTAATGATTCTCAGGTAAAAATCAGGGGATTTAGGGTTGAACTTGGTGAAATTGAAAAACAATTGCTTAATTTTCCAGGCGTGAGGCAAGCGGTAGTAATTGTAAAAGAACAAGTGTTTAAAAACATTAAAGATAAGTCTATTTTGGCTTATTATGTAGCTGACAAAAAGCTTGATGAAGTAAAAATGTATAAATATTTGGCAACTAAATTACTTGATTATATGTTACCAAGTTCATTGATGTTTTTAGAAAAGTTGCCACTAACATTAAATGGCAAGCTTGATCAAAAGGCACTGCCAAAATTCCAATTTACTATTAGCAGTAATTATGTATCACCAAAAACTAAATTACAAAATCAAATACTTAAGACCTGGTCCGAAGTTTTAAATCTTCCTCAAGAATCAATCGGCATTAAAGATAGTTTTTTTAAATTGGGCGGTAATTCAATACTAGCTATAATACTTGCTACAAAATTACATGAAACCAAAGCGTGTCAAAATATAAAAGTAGTAGATATCTATAAATATCCAACAATAGAGCAACTCAGCAAAGCACAAGATGCAGTTAATAGTGATACAAATATATCAATATCCGGAAAAGAGAAACTCGAAACAGAAATTGCTGTAATTGCTATTTCCGGTGCATTTTCAGGGTGTGAAAATACTGATCAATATTGGAATCTTATTCAATCAGGCACCGAGGGCATTAAAACCTATACACTAGAAGAAGGAAAAGAGCTGGGCATTATAGATGAAATACTTCATGATCCTAACTTCGTACCTACCTCAGGACATGTTCCAAATATTGATAAATTTGATGCTGTTTTTTGGAATTTGCTACCCAATGAAACTAAACTACTTGATCCGCAAATTCGTAAATTTTTAGAACACTGTTGGTACGTGTTAGAAGAATCCGGGTACGCTGAACAGCGCGAAAAAATAAATATTGGGGTATTTGCCGGAAGTGGTAATAGTAATTACTTATCTCGAGCTAAAAAAAATAGCGATAACAAGCTAAACATTCGAGATTTAGATGATTTAAATGCGAAAGATATATTGGCTACTAAAACCAGCTACTTGCTAGGCCTAACTGGTATTTCTAGCAACATTAATACTACTTGCTCGACAGGCCTTGTTACTGTAGTTGAGGCATGCCAGTCTCTTGCTTCTGGTTATTGTGATATGGCAATTGCCGGAGGAGTTTCATTACTATTACCAGAAGAGATTGGGCATGTATATCAGGATGGATTAATTTATTCGAAAGATGGGCATTGCCGAGTATTTGATCACGAAGCATCAGGGATAATTCATGGGTCAGGAGTAGGAGTTGTACTCTTGAAACGCTTAGCTGATGCAAGAAAAGATAAAAACCATATTATGGCTATTATTAAAGGATATGCTGCTAACAATGATGGTAATAGAAAAATAGGTTTTACTGCTCCAAGTGTAGTTGGGCAAAAAGAATGTATCCTTAAAGCACAAAAAATGGCAGGAATAACCGCAAATTCTATCGGTTACATAGAATGCCATGGCACTGGGACTAGATTAGGAGATCCAATTGAGATTTGTGCATTAAATGAAGCGTTCGCTGCTAATTCTAATAATAAAACCAACCTCGCACATAAATGCTTTCTTGGCTCGGTAAAAGCTAATATTGGTCATGCTGATGCGGCTGCGGGTATCGCTGGATTAATTAAAGTATGTAAAATGTTGGAACAACAAATCATACCCAAACAAATTAATTATGCTATTCCAAACCCAGAATTGTACTTAGAAAATACTAATTTTGTCATAACAACCGCAACTACAGCATGGAAGAAAATTAATAATAAACCACGAACAGCTGCAATCAGTTCATTCGGTATAGGTGGCACTAATGCCCATGTAATAGTTAGTGAATATTTACCTAAAACCGAAGAACATGCTAAGGCAAGTGTCGCAACCACAAACAAACATATTTTGCTTCTCTCAGCAAAAAATCAAGCATCTTTAGATGGCTACAAAAACCAATTTATTAATTATCTATCGCATACTAAAGATGACATTGGAAATATTGCTTATACTTTACAGTTAAAGCGTGAACATTTTACGCACCGACTTGCTGTTGTTGCTGATTCTATCAAAGATGCGATTACCAAACTCAATTCCACCACCAACATCGACCAAATTACAAATATTACTCCACAACACAATATAATATTTATGTTTCCAGGCCAGGGCAATCAATATGCAAATATGAGCCTCGATTTATATACACATGACCAAGATTATAAAATCCTAGTTGATGATTGTATCAAGTTAGTTAATCAAAATACCAAAATTAAATTTGAAGAGATTTTATTTCCAGCACTGTTTGGCAACAACACACCCATATATGACATCAATCAAACTGAATGGGCACAAACTGCTATATTTATCGTAGAATATTCTTTAGCCAAATTGCTAGAAAAACTACACATCAGTCCCGTTGGATACATTGGACACAGCATCGGCGAATATGTTGCTGCTACCTTAGCTCAAGTATTTAGCTTAGAAGATGCAATTAAACTTGTTCTTGAGCGCAGCAAGTTAATGCAAGCAATGCCTAAAGGTTCCATGCTATCAATGCAAGCAAGTGTTGCAGAAGTAAAAGAAATTGTGGTGAATAATTATTGTGAAATAGCAACAATTAATTCCCCTAAAAATTGTGTAGCTGCAGGTAGTGAAGAAGCGATACAAAATTTAAAATCAGAATTGGTTAGGATGAATATTCCTTGCGTTATTTTAAATGTTTCGCATGCTTACCATTCACATTTTATGGCCGATGCAGCGAGAAAATTTACTTATAGATTTAGACAGATAAAGCTTAGCTATCCCAAAATAAATTTCATTTCTAATGTTACTGGTTGCTTTATAGACAGAAGCGATGCCATAAATCCAGAATATTGGGCTAAACATATTCGTAGCACGGTACTACTTAGTGATGGCATAAAAACCATATGTGAGTCTTATGATAATCCATTTTTTATAGAAGTAGGACCTGGAAAATCATTAATATCTTTTATTAAACATCACCATGCTACAAATTATAATGTAGCCCAGCTGCTTAATTCTTTTAAAGAAAACCAGAACAGCTTGCTCGATATTGCTTCCAAAGAGGCTCTTTTGGCTAAATTATGGTTAAATGGTTTAACAATCAATTTTGCCCCCTATCATAATGATAAGAACAGAATAGTTAAATTACCAAGTTATCATTTTGATAACTCTTCATATTGGGTAAATCCAATAAAAGATACCACTATAAAGCATGTAATTGCTCTAAAAAACCAAGATACAGCCGAAAATTTTAATAATTTATTACCTATTAAATGCAAAGTCATAGAACAAAACTTATCTGACAAACACTATGACATAGCAAGAATATTTTTAGATGTGTTAGGAATAGAAAAAATTAGTATTAACGATAACTTATCTACCTTGGGTGTTGATAGCCTAGCAAGCGTAGGTTTAGTGGCAAAACTCCAAAAAAGTTACCAAATTTCTATGGATGAATTTCTAAAATTTCAAAGCATAGATAAAATCGCTAAGTTCGCACCATTTATAAAAGATAATTTTAAGGTAAAATTAGAAAAAATTAAGTTGTTATATGCTAAACAAGCCATGTACTTAGCTAATGACGTAGAACAGATGTTGGCAAAACAAGCAAAATATTTGCTGGAAATAAAAAATATTATATTTAACCCGCAACAAAAGCCTATACATAACGTTTTATTAACCGGAGCAACTGGACATGTTGGATGTAATATACTATATCAACTATTACATCAAACTCAGTATAAGATATATCTGCCAATAAGAGCAAAATCTAAAGCGGAAGCTGTGAAGAAAATTAACAATAAGTTCAACTACTATTTCGATACCGATTTAAATACATATAATGCTAGAGTTGTAATATTAGTTGCTGATCTTGAAAGGTCAGATTTAGGTTTATCTTTAGAGCAGCATCAAGAACTGGTAACTAATATTGACAGTATTATCCACTCCGCTGCCTTAGTAAAACATTATGGCACTTATCAGGAAGCCTATAATGCCAACGTACAGTCGACAATAAATTTGTTAGAATTATCAAAGCTCACAGCTACCAAAGATTTTCACTACATATCTACTATTGGAGTTCTAGCTCAAGATGGATATATCCCTAACTGCAGCTATTTTATTTTCCATGAAGATGAAGATGCTGGTGTGTTAGTTAATCGTAATAATACTTATGTAAAAACCAAGTATGAAGCCGAAGTTCTTGTTACTAAGTATCGTGAATTTGGCATAACTAGCAGTATTTATCGGCTAGGAAATGTAGCTATGCATGCAACAAACTACCGACACCAAGAAAATATTGAAGATAATGCTTTTTTTATACATTTCAAAACCATATTAAAACTTGGCATGCTTCCCAAAGAAATGACTGAGTGTGAAATATCACCAGTAGATTATACTGCTGCTGCAATAGTAAAATTATTTGCCGAAGCAAACCTTAGCAACCAAACCTACCATGTTTTTAACCCTAACGTCTACCATCTAGAAAAAATCTTCATGGCAAAAAATATACCAATTAAAATCTGTTCTATTAACGAGTTTATTGATAATATTCTGATTGCAGTAAATGCTGGCCATGGCTCTGACTATACTAAACAAATTGAATTGTTTATGTTGCATCATAAATGGTTGCAAGATATTAACACTGATAACGTAACAAGGATTAAAATCTTGCAAGATAAAACCTACAACATATTATTAAAACTAGGTTTTTCCTGGCCAGAAATAACCGAACAAATGTGGTCGGGAATTTTGCAAAGAGTATAATTGGAGATAAATAACATGGAAAATAATCGACCTAGAGTTTTTGATGAGCTGGAACGGCTTGCAATTCTTGTACCTGCAGCTTTTTATTGGACAGATACAAATGCAATTATTAAAGGATTTAATCTTTATTGTCCAACAATCATAGGGTCTCCTTCATCTCAAGGTTATTTAGATAAAGGCCCTTATGATATGTACACCCCTGAAACTGCTAAAGTAATATATGAAAATACCATAAAGGTTGTACAAACAGGCAAGACGCTAACTTTTGAAGAATCTATTGCTGACCTTAGCACTGGTAAAATTAGATATTATAATGTAATCAGATCTCCATTGTTTGAAGATGGAAAAGTAGTGGGAACCGTCGGAGTTACAATTGAAACCACCTCAGAAAAAGAAATGGAACATTTAAAGCTTGAAACTGAGCAGCAAAAAGTGCAGCTTGGTGAAGCTGAAAAAGTTAGTGAAATTGCCGAGCAAGTTGTACATGATATCAGCGCACCTCTTACATCTTTGAAAGTATTGATTACCAACTTAGTTAATGTAAATGAAGATACGCGCGTTGCTCTACGTAATGCAACTAGTCGCATTAGTGATATAGTAAATACTCTTGCTATTAAATACCAAACACCAACTGAATTAAGTAGCATTAACACTAGAACCATTGAACCAACAATCATCTCTTGTTTGGTTGAGAGTATTTTAGCAGAGAAACGCGCACAATATGGCGATTACAATATAAACTTTGAACTCCATATTGCTGATAATACTCAAGATTTGTTCGCCAAAGTAAACTTTGAGCGTTTTAAACGCGCAGTTTCTAATATTATTGATAATGCTATAGAGGGAATTGTCAAAGCAAAACAAGACCCCGGATGCATAAATGTGTTTGTTAACAAAGAAGGTAACTTTATTTGCATCCTGATTAAAGATAGTAGCTGTAATTGTGATTATCCACAACCAACCTCAAAGAAACTTGGAGTAGATCAAATCCCTGCTAAAATAGCCGGTGATCATGGGATCGAGCTTTTTGCTGCTATTTCGCAAATCAATGAGTGGGGTGGAGAGTACGTCGTTGATTCTAAACCTGGAGTCGGCACTACTTTTACTATAAAGCTCCCTATCACTGAAACTCCAATTTGGTTCCAGGGCAATTTAGATTTAGTACCAAATTCTCTAGTAATCATTTTAGATGATGATCCATCAATTCATACTGTATGGGAAAGTAAATTTAAAGAATATCAAGATAAAATTTCCCTTAGGCATTTTTCTACTCCAGAGTCATTATTCGAACAACTCAAAGAACTGCAGATTAATCCTAACATTTTATACTTGATTGATTATGAGCTGCTAGGTTCGAAAGACAATGGGCTTGATGTCATTAAAAAATTACAAGCTGTAAAAAATGCATTTTTGGTCACCAGCCATTATGAAGATCAAAAAATAAGAAAGAAATGCGCTGATTTAAACGTAAAAATTATTCCAAAAAAGTTCGCGCCTTATATTTTGATTCAAGTAAAAAAAAGCTAATATGAAACCGTCTATACATAGATTATACTATAAAATAACTTAAAAATAGGTAATTAATCTTATAGCCTCATAAATTAAAATTTTACCTAAATGGAGTTAATTACAGTGCAGAAAAAAATTAAAAGTAGCAACAAAACCAAAACACATAATACGCCCAAAATTTTTACCAAACTTGAAGTTTTAGCTTCACTTGTGCCAGCAGCTTTTTATTGGACCGACAAAGAAGCGGTTATTAAAGGTTGTAATTTACATTGTCCTATAATTATCGGTTCCCCACCATATAAAAGTTATATTGGCAAAAGCCCATATGATATGTACCCAACCGAAACTGCCAAAGTTGTGTATGAAAACACCAAAAAAGTTATGGAAACTGGGGAAATGCTTACTTTTGAAGAATCAGTTGCCGATATAACTACGGGTAAAAATAGATATTACACAGTTACCAGGTCACCATTGTTTGAAGATGGAAAAGTTGTCGGCACAGTTGGAGTTACAGTTGAAGTCACTGCAGAAAAAGAAGCTGAACGGTTGAAGTTTGAAAACAAACTTCAAAAATCCCAGCTCCAGGAACAAGAAAAATTCAAAAAAATTGTTAACCAAATCGCTAGCGATATTGAATCACCATTAGCGATCATCTCAATTTTATCGCAATATTGTGCTGGTATGCCAGCTAAAAAAACCTTTGAAAACATTAAACAATTCGCGTCTGTTGTGCCAATTCCTCTTTGCTGGTTAGACACAGAAGGAGTTTTTTTAGGAGGAAATGATTTAAGTTTACGTGTAACTGGAGCCAAATCATTTGATAAGATTGTTGGGAAAAAGTGCAATGAATTCTATTCATTAGACATAGCCGAAGCTATCGTAAAAAACATCCAGCAAACAATTAATACCAGAAAAACAGTAGAAGCTGTTGAAGTGACCCAAGACTTTGTTACAGGTAAAAAAAGATTTTTTAAGGCAATAAGATCTCCATTATTTGACGAAAATAATGTAATTATTGGTGTAATTGATACCTCTATTGAAATAACTGCAGAAAAAGAAGCTGAACGGTTGAAGTTTGAAAACAAACTTCAAAAATCCCAGCTCCAGGAACAAGAAAAATTCAAAAAAATTGTTAACCAAATCGCTAGCGATATTGAATCACCATTAGCGA
>JAMCWR010000042.1 GCA_023480665.1 Gammaproteobacteria bacterium | reverse complement strand
TTTAAAACCAACGCCAATCAAAATTAATTTTTTCTCGAAACCTTTGGTTACGCCATCAACCATATTCTTTACTAAAGCACGCATTGTGCCAGCAGTTGCATCTGCATTTCCATCTTCGCCTTCTTTAGTTTTAAAGACGATAGTGGAGTCTTTTTTTGCAACTTCTACAGATTTTTCAATCCGCTTTAGTAACGTTCCTTTTGGACCTTTTATTTTAATGTCGTGATCACTAATGTTAACTTCAACATTTTTTGGAATCACAACAGGATTTTTTGCTACTCTCGACATCAGCGAAACCCTATTTAGCTCACATAACACAATATTTCGCCACCTTCACCAAGCTGGCGCGCCTTTCTATCGCTCATCACTCCTCTTGAAGTAGAAATAATTGCGATACCCAATCCATCCATTACCTTTGGCAATTTATCCTTATTGCGATAAACTCGTAAACCAGGCTTACTTACTCGTCTAATCAAACTTATAACTGGTTTACTTTGATAATATTTCAGAGTAATAATTAAATTCTTTTTCTTGCCAACTTCGTCAACACGATAATCTGCTATATAACCTTCTAATTTCAAAACCTCGGCAAGTGCAACTTTTAATTTTGCTGATGACATTTCAACTTCGACCTTACCCGCTGTTTGGGCATTTCGAATTCTAGTTAACATATCAGCAACTGGATCTTGCATGCTCATTTTTTTATACCTTTTCTATAACTCTCAAATTACATTAATAAAATATTTCACTTACCAACTCGAGACTATTAGGCCTGGTAAATCACCACGCACCGCAGCTTCCCGCAAATGCACCCGACATAGCCCAAATTTTCTATACACGCCACGCGGTCTGCCACAAATCTGGCAACGATTACGCATTCTAATCGCGCTCTCATTGCGTGGACATTTATTTAATTTTGTAACTGCAAGCATTTTCTCTTCAAAGCTTACATTCTGATTTTTTACAATTGCACGCAATGCTTCGCGCTTTGTTCTTGCTTTTGTTGCAAGTTTTTTGCGCTTTTTATCGCGATTAATCATGCAAGTTTTTGCCATATACCCTCTTAACTCTTTAACGGAAACCCAAATTCAATAAGTAATGCGCGAGCTGCGTCATCTGTTCCTGCTGAAGTCGTAATAGTAATATCTAACCCACGAATCGCATCAATTTTATCGTAATCAATTTCTGGAAATACGATTTGTTCTTTGATCCCTAAGCTATAATTACCACGACCATCAAAGGACTTATTATTTAACCCACGAAAGTCACGAATTCGTGGCATAGCAATCGAAATTAATCGATCTAAAAATTCGTACATGCGTTCGCCACGCAAAGTAACTTTGCAGCCAATCGGCCAATCTTCGCGAATTTTAAAACCAGCGATAGAAATTCTCGCTTTTGTTGGCACAGCTTTCTGGCCAGCAATTTTAGTCAAATCGTCAACGGCATTCGTAATTATTTTTTTATCAGCGACTGACTCTCCGACGCCCATATTCAGGGTAATTTTTGTGATACGTGGAACCTGCATCACGCTTTTATACCCAAATTTCTTCATCAGATTTTTTACAATCTTTTCCTGATAAATTTTATGCAATCTTGCTGTCATATAGCTCAAACCTTAAATTTCAATCAATTCTTTGTTAGACTTAAAATAACGTGCTCTTTTACCATTATCCAAAACTTTAACTCCGGCACGATCACGCTTTTTCGAAACTGGATTATAAATCGCAATATTTGAAATGCTAATCGGGGCTTCTTTTTCCACAATTCCACCCTGAGTATTAGTGTTTGGATTAGGCTTAGTATGTTTTTTTATAAGATTAATTCCCTCTACGACAGCCTTTTTCCCATCTTTCACAACACGCAATACTTTACCGCGCTGGTTTTTGTTTTTGCCAGTAATAATAATAACTTCATCACCCTTTTTTATCTTACGCATATTTTTCAAATATTAACTAAATTAATTGTTAATCGAAATTGCTTTAAAGCACTTCAAGCGCTAAAGAAACAATCTTCATAAACTGCTCAGTACGTAATTCACGTGTAACCGGACCAAAGACACGAGTACCAATTGGCTGTAATTGTGGATTCAACAAAACTACAGCATTGCTATCAAAACGCACTCTTGAACCATCTGGACGCCTAACACCATTTTTGGTGCGAATTACTAAACCAAATAATACTTCACCTTTTTTTACCTTGCCTTCTGGTATAGCGTCTTTCACGGAAACTTTAATCACATCTCCAATATTCGCATAACGCCTGCGTGTGCCACCCATTACTTTTATACACATAACACTGCGGGCACCGCTATTATCAGCTACATTCAACATTGTGCGCATTTGAATCATTACATTATCTCCAAACTATCATATCACTAAGCTCAATTTTAAATTTTAAGCTTTTTTAACTATATTAACTAATTTCCAATGTTTCGTACGAGAAATTGGTCTGCTTTCAGCGACAATAACTAAATCGCCAATTCCACAAGAGTTTTCAGCGTCATGAGCATGAATTTTTGTAGAACGTTTAATGTATTTTCCATACACAGGATGTTTCACCTTTCTTTCTACCAAAACTACAATGGTTTTATCCATTTTATTGCTAACAACTGTACCTTCAAGGGTACGTTGAATTTTAGTCTTTTCACTCGGCATGACTTTCTCGCGCTTTTTCATTCAAA
This sequence comes from Gammaproteobacteria bacterium, assembly GCA_023480665.1. Classification (GTDB taxonomy): domain Bacteria; phylum Pseudomonadota; class Gammaproteobacteria; order UBA9339; family UBA9339; genus JAMCWR01. The sequence goes on along the minus strand of JAMCWR010000042.1, from coordinate 4,830 downwards.
ATGGTTTTTATTCGCGCAATACTGCGTCGCACATTTTGAAAATTATGTGCACGCGGGGTTTCACCTAACCCTTTTTGAATGCGCAAATTAAATTGTTCTTGCAATAATGCTTGCAATTCTGTTTGTAATTCTTGGACAGATTTTTGTCTCATTTCACTTGCTTTCATTACATTATCGTCCGCTTAACAAATACTGTATTAACTGGCAATTTAGCCGCTGCTAATGCAAAAGCTTTTTTCGCCATTTCCTCGGTTACACCTTCAATCTCAAACAATACCTTACCCGGTTTAACAACCGCGACCCAATATTCAACTGAGCCCTTACCTTTACCTTGTCTAACTTCCAAAGGTTTTTTGGTAATTGGTTTATCTGGAAAAAGGCGAATCCATAATCTACCACCACGCTTTACGTGTCGAGTAACTGCCCGCGTGCCACTACATACTTTCCGCGCAGTAATCCTTGAACGCTCTGTGGTTTTTAACCCAAATTCGCCAAACGCAACTGTTGCACCGCGAGTTGCAATGCCAGCATTACGTCCTTTAAATTGCTTACGAAACTTTGTCTTCTTTGGTTGCAACATAAATTAATTACTCTTTTTTCTCTTCTGCAGTTTCTTCTTTTTCTGCATCACCAAATATCTCACCCTTAAATATCCAAACTTTTACGCCTATCACACCATAGGTGGTTTTAGCTTGGGCAAGACCATAATCAATGTCTGCGCGGAAAGTATGTAGTGGCACGCGGCCTTCTCTGTACCATTCACTACGAGCAATTTCTGCACCACCTAAACGACCGCTAACATTAATTTTTATCCCTAAAGCTCCAGCCTTAAATGCAGCTTGCACTGCACGTTTCATTGCTCGACGAAACATAATTCGACGTTCAAGCTGCCCAGCAATACTTATTGCCACAAGCTTAGCATCAAGATCAGGCTTCTTGACTTCTTCAATGCTTACGTGCACCGGGATACCAAGCATTTCTCCGAGCTCTTTACGCAAAGCATCAACATCGCCACCCTTTTTGCCTAAAATCACACCTGGTCTTGCAGCAAAAATCTTTACTCGAGCATTTTTCGCTGGACGCTCAACTAAAATCCGGCTAATTGCTGCTTGATCATATTTTTTTAATAAATACTCACGTAAATTGATGTCCGCAATTATATTCTTAGAATAGTTTTTTGAATCAGCATACCAAGTCGAATTCCAAGGTTTATTAATTCCTAAACGAATAATGTGTGGATTAACTTTTTGCCCCATCTATTTTTCCTCGCTGTCGGAAACTACAACATTGATATGGCAAGTACGCTTTAAAATTCGACAGCCACGCCCTTTTGCGCGTGCATGCCAGCGTTTCATTCGCGATGCCTCATCAACAAATATTTTTGCAACTTTTAATGTATCGATATCTGCGCCTGCATTATGCTCAGCATTTGCAATAGCGGAATCTAAAACTTTTTTCACAAGTGCAGCCGCTTTTTTCGTGCTAAACATTAAAACTTCTAATGCTTTTGCTACTGGTAGCCCACGAATTTGATCGGCTATCAATCGCACTTTTAGAGCTGATGATCTTGCGTATTTATGTTTTGCAACTGCTTCCATCTTTTATCTCAATTTAAAATTTAGGTTTCTTCTTTTTGCGCTTTACGCTCACCAGAATGCGCGCGGAAAGTACGAGTTAATGCAAACTCACCTAGTTTATGACCAACCATATTTTCTGTAACAAAAATAGGCACATGTTCTTTACCATTATGCACTGCGATCGTTAATCCAACCATATCTGGAATAATCATTGACCGCCGTGACCATGTTTTAATTGGTTTCTTACTTTTTGTTGCTAGGGCTGCATCAATCTTCCCCATCAAATGATGGTCAACAAATGGCCCTTTTTTTACCGAACGTGGCACGATTTCATCCTCACTTTACATGACGATTTTGAATAATCATTGACTTGGTACGCTTATTTTTACGCGTATGATAACCCTTGGTAGGAATTCCGCGCGGGCTGACTGGATGTCTACCGCCTGAAGTCTTACCTTCACCACCACCATGTGGGTGGTCAACTGGATTCATCGCAACGCCACGCACTGTTGGCCTAATACCACGCCAACGAGATGCACCAGCCTTACCCAATGATCTTAAATTATGCTCAGCATTTGACACTTCGCCAATGCAAGCTTTACATGTTACCAATACTTTTCGAAGTTCACCAGAGCGCAAACGCAATGTTACATAATCGCCTTCTCTAGCAATTAATTGCACAGCACTACCAGCGCTACGTGCTAACTGCGAACCTTTTCCAGGGCGCATTTCAATACAGTGAATTGTAGTGCCAACTGGTATATTTTCGAGCGGCAAACAATTTCCTGGCTTAATTGGTGCTTCAGGCCCTGAAATAACCGCATCACCTGAATTTAATTCCTTTGGAGAAATAATATAACGTCTCTCACCATCTTTATATAACAACAAAGCAATGTGTGCGGTACGGTTTGGATCATATTCGATCCGCTCAACTATAGCAGGTATTCCATCTTTATCACGCTTAAAATCAATAATTCTATAATATCTTTTGCTACCGCCACCATGATGTCTTACAGTTACCCTTCCTTGGTTATTTCGCCCCGAACCACGCCCACGTTTCTTTGCAACTAATAATGGCGCAAACGGTTCTCCTTTATGTAATTTATGATTAACTACTTTGATCACAAAGCGACGAGCTGGTGAAGTAGGTTTTGTTACAACAAGTGCCATAATTACGCGCCCCCAAGTTTAATAGATTGCCCTTCTTTGAGTGTGACGTATGCTTTTTTCCAGCTTTTGCGTCTACCAATAGAATTACCAAATCTTCTTTTCTTGCCAATTACGTTACATACCCTAATAGTTTCCACATCTACGTTAAACATTAACTTTATTGCGTTAGCAATTTCAGGCTTTGTAGCATCTCGCTTAACTTGAAAAGCATATTGACCAAGCGCTTCAATGTTAGTCGATTTTTCAGAAACTAGCGGTGCTTCTAAAATTTTTATTAGTCTTTCTTTGCTCATGCCAACATCTCCTCAACTTTCTTTAGTGCCGGCACCGTAAACAATATCTTCTCAAAACCTACTAAACTCACTGGATCAATCCCAGAAGCATCACGCACATCAACATTAGGTAAATTGCGCGCAGCCAAATATAGATTTGTGTCTAGATTTTCAGTGACTATTAAAATATTATCTAAATTCATCGCCGTAAGTTTTTGCAACAAATCTTTGGTTTTATTCCCAGCAACAGAAAATCCTTCGACTAGTAGCAAACGATTTTGCCTAATTAACTCAGACAGTATTGAACGCATAGCTCCGCGAAACATTTTCTTGTTTACTTTTTCGGAAAAATCTCTTGGTTTTGCCGCAAAAGTTATACCACCGCCGCGCCATATCGGGCTGCGAATAGTACCGGAACGTGCTTGACCTGTGCCTTTTTGTTTCCAAGGTTTTCTGCCGCCACCTCTGACTTCAGCGCGGGTTTTTTGCGCTCTATTGCCAGAACGTGCATATGCACGAAATGCAACAACTACCTGATGAATCAATGGTTCATTGAACTTTGTGCCAAATACAGTTTCTGCAACAGCAACTTTGCTGACAGCAGTATCTTGGCCAGGAACTGTAATAGTATTAAGCTCCATTGCCATCTCCTCTAACTTTAACAGCTGGGAAAACAAACACATTCCCGCCTGGGGCGCCAGGTATTGCGCCTCTAATCAATAATAAATTTCGCTCAGCATCAATTCGAACAATTTCTTGATTTTGAACTGTGCAGTTATCAGCCCCCATATGTCCTGCCATTTTTCTACCTTTAAATACTCGACCTGGAGTTTGACGTTGACCAATAGATCCTGGATGACGATGTGATAATGAATTACCATGGCTTGCTGGTTGACCGCTGAAATTATGCCTCTTCATTACCCCAGCAAAACCTTTACCTTTGCTAACGCCACTAACATCGACCATCTGCCCAACTTTAAAAATATCTACTTTAACTTCTGCGCCAACTACAAGTTTTTCAGCCTCATTTGCATCAAGTCGAAATTCCCATAAGCCATCACCAGCATCTACGCCTGCTTTTACAAAATGCCCAGCTAGACTTTTAGTTATTTTCGAAGGCCGCTTAGCGCCTTTCGTTACTTGGATCGCTTGATAGCCATCATTTTCGATAGTCTTTACTTGCACTATTCGATTTGGCTTTACTTCGATAACCGTAACTTGAATAGACTCGCCATCTTTTGAAAAGATTTGAGTCATTCCGCATTTTGTTCCAACTACCCCGAGTGTCATGATCTGCCTCAATCAACGCTTATTTGTACATCTACGCCTGCTGCTAAATCTAGTTTCATTAGCGCATCTACAGTTTTATCTGTTGGATACAAAATATCCAATAATCTCTTATGAACTCGTATTTCATATTGATCACGCGCATCTTTATCAGCATTTGGTGAAACTAAAATAGTAAAACGCTCAATCCTACGTGGCAACGGAATTGGTCCGCGAATTTGTGCGCCGGTGCGTTTTGCTGTTTCCACAATTTCGCGAGTTGCCTCATCAATCAAACGATGATCAAATGCTTTCAATCTAATACGAATTCTCTGATTTTTCTTTGCGCTAACAGCGGACATAGTATTTCTCAATTTAAATTTAAAGATGCGGCGAAAGTTATTCGCCGCTATCAATATTACTCAATAATCTTCACCACCACACCTGCACCTACTGTTCTGCCACCTTCGCGGATAGCGAAGCGGACGCCTTCTTCCATGGCAATTGGAACTATGAGGTTAACATTCATTTTGATGTTATCGCCT
>JAMCWR010000024.1 GCA_023480665.1 Gammaproteobacteria bacterium | reverse complement strand
GGCAAAGCCCCTTTTAATAATATTAAATTATATAAATACATAGTGTCGCACTTCAGTTTAGAATGCGCCAATTCCTTGAAAATGTAACACATTGATTTTAAAATGAAATTTTTTTACATGTTTTCCATTTGATTTTAAACGAAAATTTAAAATTGGGCGGGCTGCAAGCAGATGCAAAACCTTGTCTGCAAACATTGCATTTTAAACATTGGTGAAACACATAACAAATTGCAGTGCTCTAGATTTGAATTTGTTTCTTGACTAAAATGGCAACAATTCCCGAATAGTCTTGACTTTTTGGGAATAGGCGCCATAATAGTCAGCATGATCCAAAGAGCAATTTCACAGTATTTACTAACAGATCTGCAGAAAAAGATCGTGTTTATTACTGGGCCACGCCAAGTTGGCAAGACTACATTGGCGAAATCGTTATCGAACAATCTTGATTATTTTAATTACGATAACTCAACAGATAGACTTGCGCTTCGGCAAGCAAGCTGGGATCGCAGCAAAGCAATGATTATTTTTGATGAGCTGCATAAGATGAAAAAATGGAAAAGCTGGCTGAAGGGAATTTATGATACAGAAGGTGTACGGCCACAACTGCTAGTTACCGGAAGCGCAAAATTGAACACCTACAGGAAAGTTGGTGATTCTCTTGCTGGTAGATATTTTCAATATAATTTACACCCGTTTGATCTAAAAGAAGTTAGTGGTGAGTATGCTGCTGCAGATGCGTTTGAGCGTCTTTGGAATTGCAGCGGTTTTCCTGAACCATTTACTGATGGTACTTCAAGTTTCTATAACCGCTGGAAAAGAAGCCATACTGATATCATTTTGCGTCAAGATTTAATTGATATTAGCGCGATCCGCGATATTCAGGCAATTGAATCCCTGATTGATTTGTTACGTGCTAACGTAGGCTCGACAGTTTCATATGCAAATTTAGCTCGTACTCTTGAGAGAGATGCCAAAACAATTAAACGTTGGCTGCAACTTCTGGAAGAATTATATTTAATTTTTAAGGTGACGCCATACGCAAAAAATGTTGCGCGTTCTCTTTTGAAAGAGCCAAAATATTATTTTTATGATTGCACTCAGGTTGACCAAGACAAAGGTGCCAAATTAGAAAATATCGTAGCCGCAGCAATATTGAAAGAATTGGATTTTATTGCAGATACTGCTGGCGCCAAAACCAAGCTCCATTTTTTGCGTACCAAAGATGGTAGGGAAATAGATTTTCTGGTGATGGTAAATAATTTGCCGCATAGTTTAATTGAAGTTAAGTGGTCTGATGATAGCCCGAGCAAACATTTTTTTCATTTTGCAGATTATTTTCCTGCTGCAAAAAAGATTCAATTAGTTAAAGAAATCAAACGTGAAAAAACCTATCCCAATAGGTTAGAGGTTAGGGATGTAATTAATTGGTTAAGCAATATTAACTTTGAACTGAGCTGAATCAGACACTTTTAGGTATTTTGTGCTAGCGCCTTCTGCAAAAATCTCCCGGTGTAGGAATTTGGGTTTTCTGCAATGCGCTCTGGTGTACCGTGATCAACAATTTGGCCGCCTTTGTCTCCACCCTCTGGGCCAAGATCAATAATCCAATCTGCAGTTTTAATTACATCTAAATTGTGTTCGATGACAACGACAGTATTGCCACGATCACGCAATTTATGCAGCACAGCCAAAAGTTGTTTTACATCATGAAAATGCAACCCAGTTGTTGGCTCATCTAAAATATACAAAGTATTGCCAGTATCACGGCGAGATAATTCACGGGATAATTTAATGCGTTGAGCTTCGCCGCCCGAAAGCGTAGTAGCGCTTTGCCCAAGATGAATATATGACAAACCTACTTCAATTAATGTTTCAAGCTTATGCGCAAGGTGTGGCACTGCCGCAAAAAAATTAAAAGCCTCTTCCACGGTCATTTCTAACACTTCAGCAATGTTTTTGCCTTTGTAGGTAACTTCCAAAGTTTCCCGGTTATATCTTTTGCCTTGGCACACATCGCAAGTTACATAAATATCTGGCAGAAAATGCATGGCAACTTTTATCAGGCCATCGCCTTGGCAGGCTTCGCAGCGACCACCGCTAACATTAAAACTAAATCTGCCGACACGATAACCACGAGCTCGCGCCTCTTTTGTTTCAGCAAACAAATCGCGAATCCCGGTAAACAAACCAGTATAAGTTGCTGGATTGGAGCGCGGTGTTCGTCCGATCGGGCTTTGATCAATATCAACTACTTTATCTAAATTATCTAAACCTAAAAGCGCGCGATAAGTTTTTGGTTGTAAAATTGCAGCTCTGTTTAATTTTTTTGCGGCAACTGGATATAAGATGTCATTAATTAAACTAGATTTCCCAGAGCCAGAAACCCCAGTGATGCAAGTCATGAGGCCAACAGGAATTGTGACATTAAGATTTTTTAAATTATTTTGTTCCGCGCCTTGAATGCGAATTAATCTTTTTGGATCTTGCATCACGCGTTCTTTTGGTACAGCAACTTTTAATTGGCCCGATAAATATTTGCCAGTTAAAGAAGTTTGGTCTTTTAAGAGATTATCTGGTGTGCCAGCAAAAACTACACTACCACCATGAACGCCAGCGCCAGGACCAATATCTATTACATAATCAGCGGATTCTATAGTTTCGGCATCATGTTCTACTACAATTACAGTATTACCGGTGTCGCGAAGGTGCATCAATGTTTTTAATAAACGTTGATTGTCGCGTTGATGTAGGCCAATTGTTGGTTCATCTAAAATATACATAACGCCGACCAATCCTGAACCAAGTTGGCTGGCGAGTCGAATGCGCTGTGCTTCGCCACCAGATAAACTATCAGCACTACGATTTAAAGTTAAATAATCTAAACCCACGTTAAGTAAAAAATTTAAACGGTTGCAAACTTCTTTTAAAATTTTTATGGCAATTTCGCCGCGGTGCCCAGGCAGTTTTAGTTCTTGAAAAAAAGCTAAAGCTTGATCGATTGGCAGTGCAGTAATTTCTGGCAAATTTTTCCCAGCAATAAATACATGCCTTGATGAATTACGTAGGCGCGAACCTTGACAATCAGGGCATAACGAAGCGCTCAGGTACTTTGCTAAATCTTCGCGCACTGCTATTGACTCAGTTTCGCGAAATCTGCGTTCAATATTTGGAATAATCCCTTCAAATGGATGAATGCGTCTTACAAGTTTGCGTTGCCCAAGAATATAACGAAACTCGATTGCTTCATGGCCGCTGCCGTATAAAATAATCTCCTGAATATCTTTTGGTAGCGAATGAAATGGCGCCTCTACGTCAAACTCATAATAGTTTGCAAGTGAAGTAATCATCGAAAAATAATAAGGGTTGCGCCTATCCCAACCACGAATCGCACCGTTTGCTAGGCTCAATGCTGGATCGTGTACAATTTTATTTGGATCAAATTTTTGTTTTACGCCGAGCCCATCGCAAGTTGGACACGCGCCCATTGGGTTATTAAATGAAAACATGCGTGGCTCAAGTTCAGTTAAGCTATAACCGCAAACTGGGCAGGCAAATTTTGCTGAGAAAACTTTTTCTGGCGCTTTTGGGTCGTCAGTTAATGCAACGCGCGCGATGCCTTCCGTTAAACCCAATGCAGTTTCGAGTGATTCGGCGAGGCGCTGCTTAATTTCTGGATGGACACGCAATCTATCTACCACTACTTCAATTGTGTGTGCTTTATGTAAGCTTAAATTTGGTGGTTGATCGAGCTCAATAATTTCGCCGTCAACGCGGGCGCGAATGAAACCTTGGCGTTGCAAATCTTCAAATAATTTAACATATTCGCCTTTACGTGCAGTTACAACTGGAGCAAGCAGCATTATTTTTGTATCAAGTGGCAAAGCTAAAATGCTGTCGACCATTTGGCTGATCGTTTGTGCTTCAAGCAGCGTGCCATGTTCAGGGCACTGTGGTTGGCCAACGCGAGCGAATAATAATCGTAAGTAATCGTATATTTCGGTAGTAGTGCCGACTGTAGAACGCGGGTTATGTGAGGTAGATTTTTGTTCGATAGAAATCGCAGGTGATAATCCTTCAATTAAATCTACATCAGGTTTTTCCATGATTGCCAAAAATTGGCGCGCATAGGCCGAGAGTGATTCAACATAACGACGTTGACCTTCAGCATATAAAGTATCAAACGCAAGCGAAGATTTACCGGAACCAGAAAGCCCAGTAATCACAATAAATTGATCTCGCGGCAAATCAAGATCGATATTTTTTAAGTTGTGCGTCCTGGCACCACGAATGCGAATTTTATTCATCGCTCGGCATAATACACCACAATGGATTAATTCAAAATATTTTGTATAAATTATGAAAAAATATAATGCAAAGTAGTGATTGCTTTACAATAATGCAAAGAATCAGCACCGAGCACGTAAATAGGATTTGCCGGTGTGCGCAGCAAAAATAAAGCGCAGGTCGAGGGACGAGACCGAGCCATTTTGCGGAGCATACCGGCAAAGCCTTGCGTGCGGGGTTTGTTAACTCACAGATTTTGAAATTGAACCAAATTTAAAATAAATCTTTTCGCAATTTCCATAAAAAACGTATCCCATTACGATTTGGTTTGGTGTATTATTGGGCAATTTAAATAATAAAGAAGGTAATCCAATATGACGACAAACAATAACAAAATCTTTAAGACTATGGATGGCAATGAAGCGGCATCACGCATCGCATATTTACTTAGCGAAATCTGTATTATTTATCCGATTACTCCTGCTTCTGCAATGGGCGAATTTTCTGACCAATGGGCCACTGAAAGAGTCCCAAATATTTGGAATTCAGTCCCAGAAGTGGTAACGATGCAAAGCGAAGGTGGTGCAAGCGGCGCATTACACGGTGCTGTCCAAACCGGAGCCCTTGCAACTACTTTTACTTCATCACAAGGCCTATTATTAATGATACCTAATATGTATCGTATTGCAGGTGAGCTAACCCCAACAGTATTTCATGTGGCAACGCGTGCTGTTGCTCCGCAAGGGATGTCGATTTATTGCGATCACTCTGATATTTATGCAGTTCGTCAAACTGGTTTTGCTATGCTTGGTTCAGCATCAGTGCAAGAAGCGCAAGATATGGCATTAATTGCAACTAGAGTTAGCTTAGAGTCCTCTGTGCCGTTTGTACATTTTTTTGATGGGTTTAGGACTAGCCACGAAGTTGCAAAAATCGAATTATTATCTAATGCAAAATTGTCTGAATTTATTGATCCAGAATTAATTTTTGCGCATCGCGCACGGCGCCTGACCCCAAATGATCCATCAATGCGCAGCGCTATTGCCAACACAGATACTTTTTTCCAGACGCGTGAAGCAGTAAATAAATTTTATAATGATATCCCAAAAATTATTGATAAGGCATTTTTAGATTTTGCAAATCTCACTGGCCGCAAATATGACACAGTTGAATATTATGGCGATAAAAATGCCGATCGTGTCATAGTAATCATGGGCTCTGCCGCAGAAACAGTTAAAGAAACGATAGATTACTTAAATAATGTACTTGATCAAAAAGTTGGTGTGTTGAAAATCCGTCTCTATCGACCATTCCCCACAGAAAGATTTTTTGAGCTATTGCCAAAAACTTGCACTAGCATTGCCGTCTTAGATCGCAGCAAAGAACCAGGAGCAGTAGGCGAACCTTTATTTGAAGATGTTGCAGCTGCGCTCGCAGATAGATTGCTAAAACATCCACCATTAAAAAACCTACCGAGAATAGTTGCTGGGCGTTATGGTCTTGCTTCCAAAGAATTTACCCCAGCGATGATCAAGGCAATTTTTGATGAACTCACAAAAAGCGCGCCAAAAAATCATTTCACGATTGGGATTGAAGATGATATTACTTTCACTAGCTTAGATTATGATAAAAATTTAGATATTGAATCTAACAAAGTTATCCGCGCAATTTTTTATGGTTTGGGTGCCGATGGCACGGTAAGCGCAAATAAAAATACGATAAAAATTATTGGCGAAGAAACCGATCAATATGTTCAAGGCTATTTTGTTTATGATTCGAAAAAATCTGGTTCTCGCACTGCTTCGCATTTGCGTTTTAGCCCAGAACCAATTCGTGCCGAATATTTAATTAGTGCCGCAAGTTTTATTGGTTGTCACCAATTTAATTTCGTCGAAAAAATAAATGTTTTAGAAAAAGCTGCTGTTGGCGCAACATTTTTATTAAATAGCCCGCATCCAGTAGATGTGGTTTGGAATAAATTACCAGCTGAGTTACAACAAATTATCATCGATAAAAAGATTAATTTTTATGTGATTAATGGTTATAAAGTGGCAAAAGAAGCTGAGCTTGGCGCGCATATTAATACAGTGATGCAGACCTGTTTTTTTGCATTAAGTAATGTGTTGCCACGCGATATGGCGATCGCCAAAATTAAATCGGCGATTAAAAAATCTTATGCAGGGAAGGGTGAAGCGGTTGTACAAAAGAATTTTGCCGCGGTTGATAAAACTTTGGCAAATTTATTTCAGGTTAAGGTTCCAGATAAAGTCACAAGCAATTACACTTTACTCCCGCATCTTAGCGCAAATGCTCCAGAATTTGCGAGAGAAGTGCTTGGTAAAATGCTTGCTGGGTATGGTGATGATTTACCAGTCAGCGCATTTCCGCCAGATGGTTATTACAAAACCAATACCACTTGTTTTGAAAAGCGTAATGTTTCAATGCTTACGCCAGTGTGGCAACCGGAAAATTGTATTCAATGCGGGCAATGTAATATTGTTTGCCCACATAGCGTAATTCGTGCAAAAACTTTTGATAGCGCGTTGCTTAAAAATGCTCCGGCAGATTTCAAAGCACACACATTTAAAGCCGCAGGTTCAAAAGAAAACGATCAAGCTTATGCTTTGCATATTTATGCCGAAGATTGCGTTGGTTGCGGGCTTTGTGTTGAATATTGCCCAGTGAATAGAGGGAAGAGTGGCGCAAAAGCTTTAGTTATGCAGCCAAAACCAGAAGATCTAACCGCACATCGCGATGCCGTAGAATTTTTTGAAAGCCTGCCAAATAAAACTGGCGAGCATCTGGATGCAACAACTGTACATGCAATGCAATTTGTCGATCCTATGTTTGAATTTTGTTCGGCATGCCCTGGTTGCGGCGAAGCTCCATATGTAAAATTATTAACTAAAATTGTCGGCGATCGTCTAACTATTGCGGATGCTTGCGGTTGCAGTTTAGCTTATGGCGCTTCTTTGCCAACAGCGCCATGGACGAAAAATGCCGAAGGTCGCGGCCCAGCATTCGGCGCATCTTTGTTTGAAGATAATGCCGAGTTTGGTTATGGTTATTTGCTGAGTTATGAAAAACATCGTGCCCAAGCTTTAGAATTACTCGATGCATTATCAGCTCATATTGACGCAGCAGATTTAATTAATGCAATTAAAAATTCTTCGCAAACTAGTAAAAAAGAAATTGCGCTGCAGCGTGAGCGAATTAAAGCTCTCAAAGAAATATTATCGCCGCTCTTCCCT
>JAMCWR010000026.1 GCA_023480665.1 Gammaproteobacteria bacterium | reverse complement strand
TGTAATTGAAATTCCATATGTGTTTAAAAAAAGAGTTCATGGCTCGAGCAAACGCAAATTAATCGGTATGATGTTTGGTTATTTAGTAACTCTAATAAAATTGAGTTATAGGCGTTATTTAAAATAATGCAAATAGTTAAATTCACAGGTCAAGAGTCAAGTTTTGGCTGGATTAATTCTTGATATTGGTTAATTTTTTGGCACTCATCTTTTTTTACCACAACTACAACATCAGGTGTCTCTATAATAATAGAGTCCGTTATACCAACAGCCACAACTTTTCTGCTAGTGGCGCGAATATATGAATTGTTTACATCAAGTGTTGCCACGTCGCCTAATTTTACATTGCCCGAGGCATCTTTGGGGCTTTGTTCCCATATTGTTTGCCAAGAGCCAACATCACTCCAGCCGGCGTTTAGCGGGATAACCACAGCGTTTTTCGTGTGTTCCATTACCGCATAATCAATTGAATCGCTGCGACAGGCTAAAAATTTTTCTTCAGAAAGTGTTACCAGGTTGTTGCTTATTTTTGAAGATTGCAGAGTAGATTTCCCGGCTTGGTAAATATCTTCAGCATATAGGCGGAGCTCTTCTAAATAACGATCGGCGCGGAACATAAACATGCCGCTATTCCAAAAATAACCGCCAGAAATAAGATATTGTTCAGCAATGTTTTTCGCTGGTTTTTCCACAAACTTTTCGATTTTATATCCATCGTTGGTTGAAAGCCTTGCGCCTGATTTAATATAGCCATAGCCTGTTTCAGGGGCAGTTGGAGCAATTCCAAAGCAAGCCAAACATCCTGCTGCAGCATATTGATGCGCGACCGCGATCGCAGCGCAAAGATTATCTTCATCGGCAATAATATGATCAGAGGGCAAAACGAGCAAAATTTTCTCTGCATTTTCTGGGGAATTTTCTAGCGCTATCATTGCGGCGATTGCAATTGCTGGCGCAGTATTTTTGCCAATTGGCTCAAGAATTATTTGTTTTGGTTCAATTCCACTTTTTGCGCATTGGGTTTGTACCAAGTTCAAATGCTCTCTGTTGCAAATTATGATCGGTGAAGCAACCTCAGATATTTTTTGTGCGCGCTCAAGGGTTGATTGAAACAGGGTTTTTTCACCAATTATTGGCGCAAATTGTTTCGGAAAATTACTGCGTGAAATTGGCCAAAGCCTAGTACCAGATCCACCAGCAAGAATAACTGGAATTATCATCAATTATCTCAAAATTTTATAATTCATAATGTAGCGTAGCGTTGCTTGAAAAAATATGCAAGCAGCAACTTATAATAGGCTTTTTCTGTACAAAAATATTATAAATCAAATACATAGTATTATAGATAAAGCATGTAAAATTTTTTGGTTAGTGCTTTATCAGTGCTGATAGTTTACTTCTCGTCCATTTTGCAGTATATTGCAAAATAGACGCGTCCATTTTGCAGTGAGGTAAAAAACAGCCATGAAACGCTATTGCGAAAAATTTATTTTAAATGATTTAAAAAAGAAAATGGTTTTTATCGGTGGACCAAGACAGGTGGGGAAAACCACATTGAGTAAAAACTTATGCAAAAACCAGGAAAACAATGCGGCAATATGTGCTTATTTTAATTGGGATGTAGATGAAGACCGGCGTGCTATGCTACAGAAAAAATGGTTACCAGGTACGCCATTAGTGATTTTTGATGAGCTGCATAAATATTTACGCTGGAAACAGTGGATCAAAGGTGTGTATGATTCTAGGACAACTAAGCAGCAGTATTTGGTAACAGGCTCTGCTCGTTTAGATACATATAAACGTGGCGGTGATTCATTATTGGGACGCTACCATTATTGGAGACTCCATCCGCTTACGATAGATGAAATTCCAGAAGATCTTTCCCCCAAAGAAGCTTTGCGGCGATTATTGACGATCGGTGGTTTTCCTGAGCCATTTTTAGAGAATAATGAGCAGGAAGCGCGCCGCTGGCGGCGTGAAAGATTTGATCGAGTACTCAAAGAAGATGTGCGCGATCTAGATCATATTAGAAATATCCAATTATTGTCAGTATTTGTAGATGCTCTGCGTTCTCGTGTTGGTAGTTTATTAGTATTATCCAATTTAGCGCGTGATTTGGAAATATCACCAAATACCGCAAAAATGTGGTTAGAATTGATTGCAAAAATGTATCTTGGATTTACGGTGTATCCATTAAGCAACAAAGTTCCGCGTGCAATTTTAAAGCCACCTAAAATTTATTTTTTTGATAATGCAGATGTATTAAATGATGATGGAATTAAGCTAGAGAATCTGGTTGCTACTACATTGTTAAAACGGTTGCATTTTATTGAGGATTATTATGGATATCGTTGCTCTTTAAATTACATCAGAGATAAAGATGGTAGGGAAGTTGATTTTACAGTTACTATAAATAATGCTTTGGAGTATCTCATCGAAGTTAAGCTTTCTGATGATGCTATCAGTTCGCATCTTAAATATTACGCAGGCAAATTAAAGCCGAAGCAGACAGTACAGATTGTGGGTGATCTTGGTCGATCTTATAGTAAAGATGGTATTTTAGTTGTCGATCCAATAAGTTTTTTCACAAAAATATCTTTGGCTCCTTGGAAATAAGTAGTAATAAAATTACAAAATTTTACCTGTTCTAATTTTTAGCTCACCATTAATAAAAACATATTTTCCACTTCGTCCTTACAAAAATATAAATAAATATGTAAGTTTTTTCCTTATTAACCAAAGAATTAGAATTCACACGTTTTGGTACTTAAAATGCTTTTTAAAATGATTCTTTGCTATTTAAAAATAGCCATAGTATAATACATATATTTGTATGGTTAAAAGTATTTAAAAAGTGCAAGATCGGATAGACTTTTCACATCACAAATAAATAACAGCTATTACATTTTCTAATTTAAGGGGGATTAAAATGTTAACAACAAAAGAGGCAATTGAAAAACGCAGAAGTATTCGAAAATTTAAACCTGATGTAATTCCACAAGAGGCTTTAGGTGAGTTAATTGAGGCAGCGCGTTTGGCGCCATCTGGTAGCAACACGCAACCTTGGCGTTTTAAAATAGTAAATGATCAAGAGACAAAAAATAAGTTAGCTGAGGCTGCTTATAACCAGAAGTTTATAGCAACTGCGCCAACTGTGTTGGTCTGCTGCGCGAGCTTAAAAGAATATGCTGATAGCATGGCCCGAGGGGCGAAGGATCTTGGAAAAACTATGGCAATAGAACCACACATTTTGAAAACTTTAGAAAATCGAGCTGATGCCTTGCGGCCTTTGACTTCAGCTCAGCTTGGCCCAATTGTTGGTTTTCATGTTGCAATTGCTATCGAGCATATTGTTCTAAGAGCGTTGGACTTTGGTCTTGGAACTTGCTGGGTAAAATTAGTGGATACTGAAAAAGTTCATCAACTGTTTGGTTGGGATGAAAATATTTCTATTGTAGCTTTGTTGCCAATTGGCTACCCATCTGAAGATCCAAAACCACGCAAACGCAAACAATTAAGCGAAATAATTATATAAAAGAAAAGATTTCGGATCCCATGAGCCTTTCTTATTGTTATGTTGATGTAGTTTTTTTATGCTACAATAATCCTTTAAAATAACTACAAAGGCATAATTTTGAGTAATTATTTATTTGTTTTTTTAGGTGGAGGGATTGGCTGCATAATGCGTTATTGGGTTT
The DNA here is from genome assembly GCA_023480665.1 of Gammaproteobacteria bacterium. Lineage (GTDB taxonomy): Bacteria > Pseudomonadota > Gammaproteobacteria > UBA9339 > UBA9339 > JAMCWR01. Next base: position 28,299 of record JAMCWR010000026.1, on the reverse strand, counting down.
CAAATAGCGCTTATACATTTATTGGGCAAAACTTTCCTTATGGTACTTTGCTAGTAAATGTTACCGGTTCATTTTTAATGGGGCTTTTATTCATTATTATTTTGGAACGTTTTGGCAGCATCGCACCGCAATTACGAGCATTTTTGTTGATAGGGTTTTTGGGCGGATACACTACATTCTCTTCTTTTTCTATTGAAACGCTTACGCTTTTCGAACAAGGCGAAGTTTTTAAAGCTCTATTGAATGTGGCATTAAGTGTCGTGTTGTGTATTTCTGCTGCTTGGGTCGGGGTTATTGTAGGGAGGGCAATATGAAAACAATTAATGTTACTGTTGTAAGAGTTTATATCACCGAGAGTTCGCACTTATTAGGAAAGCTTGTAAATTATTTGAAAGATGATGCAAAAGTTCGAGGTGTCACTGTGTTTCGTGGGATTAGTGGATATGGGGATGACAAAAAATTACACGCCGCGTCCTTGGTTGATCTTTCATTAAATTTACCACTTGTTATCGAATTTTTTGATAATAAGAATAAAATAACTGCAGTTATTAAAAAATTGAATACTATTTTAAAGCCTGAACACATCATTTTTTGGAATGCAGAAGCTAATGAGCATGATCTTTAAAATAAGATTCAATCATCGCGCTAACGCATATTAATGACAAAAAGCGCAAATTGAATTATTAATAAGGAAAAATTTATGACGCCAGCAAACGCAAAGCTTAGTATTGAACGTATTAAACATGCCTTAGATTTGAAGGACGAAGAGAACCGTATTGAAACTCTTGCCCAGTTATTACAAAAAAATCAAATTACTCCAGAACAATTATGCGCTGCCTGCAAAGAAGCTGATATTAAAACTCCAGGCAGTTGTATCAACACGATTGGATTGAGATTTGCTAGAGGTGATGATGACGATGATGATCGCGGTATTAAAAAGAATACAGTAATTGCTTTTAAACTTTTTAAACTTGCTGCAGATGAGTTTAGGCATGTAGGCGCATACGGAAATTGCGCGGTATATTATTTTTTTGGTAGTGCTCCCGATGGCGAAAATCTCAGTGCAGCTAAAAAATATTGCGAAAGCGCTATACAAGGTGGGGCTAATTATCGCCATATATTACTTGCAAACATATTGTATAAGAAAAAAGAATATTGCAGAGCATTTGAAAGTTTAAGCAAGCTTAACGCAGAAGGTTTGACTGAAGAGAGAAAAAAGAAAGCCGAAGAGCTTAGAAAAAAGTGTTTTGCTAAATTAATTCAGAGACCGTTTGATGTAAAAGATTACTCAAGCATGATTGACAATTCGGACAGTGTTTTGCCATATCTTAGTGAAAAAGAAAAAGAGCAAGATAACAAACTCAGGCGGCGTTGTTTTTTGCCAAAATTAGAAACGCTTTTTGCAAAAGCCGCAGAGCATGAAGAAGATGGTGAATTGGCGGAAGGTAAGGAAGCAAAGGAAGCGGTGGAATCCAAGTCCAATGAGGTAAAAGTATACGCAAGAGAAGCCAAGGCTTCCGCAATTGAGGGTTTCGCTGGTTGGCATAGAATTTCCAGATTTCTGGATGGGTTTGAAGAAGGGTATAAAAAAGAAAAAGAATCTAAAAAAAATAAGCTCAGGGATAAAAAAAATCAACTAGCTGTTATTGAAGCGAAATTAGAAGTATTAAAAAAGTATTCGGGCTCTATTGGTAAAACTCAAGCCGAAAATAAGAATGCCGAAATAAGTAAAATGAGAAAAGAAACAGTATCATTGAATCATGAGCTTGATGAATTGGAAGCTGAGATCAAATCTATGGAAGCTGATCTCGAATTTTTAGAAAGATATTATAACTCGAACGAACACACATTACGGCGCCAATTTCAAACAGAATTGCGATTTTTTAATCCAAAAAGAACTAAAAAATATGCAGTTTTTGACTTATCACGCAAACTAGAAAGAATGCGACTCAGCTTTACCCCTTTAGTAGAAGCTTTAGAATTAAAAAATGAACTTCCGGCTCGTCAAATGATTACCGCTGAACGCGCAACCATGCAAGCCTCGAAAGAATTACTAGAGCTTAGTGACAAGTATATATCAGGAATTGGTTGGGTACGAAACCCTTCTGCAACCCAGGTAAGTAGGTCGGGATATCAGTATTTTTATACTCAATATGAAAAGCTAAGATTAGGGGGAACGGAATTTTGCTATCGTCAGCAGGTAAATCCACATCCGAATCACTTAGGTAATTATTATATGAGTGGTTTGAAGAAATTTACTGATGGCGGGATATTAAGAGATATTAATGCGATCACGAGGTCTACGGAAAGACTCCCTCATAAAAAGAATGAGCAAGCGGTTGCTAGGCTTATGTTAAGATTTAGCCACAAAGGCAAACCAGTAACTTTGAATGATCTTAAAAAACTGGAAGGAAGTGCAAATCTCAGTGAAGCTAATGTTAGTACTTTAAACAGAATATTATTTAATTGCTCCGTGAAAGAATGTTCTCGGCGCATGTTTCCTGTAGATAGTCCTCATATGTTACCATTTGCTACCGCCCAAGCGCGTGCTTTGATATTGATACGTGAAGGGTATTTATCAATGAGCGAGGTTTTTGGGGCTGATGCTAGTTATGGTGTATTTACTGGTACGGATATTGGGAGAGAACCCAGCGCGGTTAGGGCTAAAATTATTAGAATAAACACGCTTTATAATAGACACATGCTTGATAAAAAAACAGATGAAAATACTTTTGCCAATCTGTTACAATTCTATAAAAAATATCCAGACGCAAAAGTGGTCCCAACTCGACAAGAACTGCATAGAGAGTTACAAGAAGTTTACGGGGGCGAAAGTGATACAGACGGGGAAGGGTATGACTCTGATAGTGAAGCCAAGAAACTTAAGAACGAATACAGAGGATTTAGAGTTTTAGTTTAGAGTAACTACGTAAAGATTTATTTTGTTAACAATTGTAAGATTTGATCTCTTTTACCGCTTGTTATCGAAGCGCGGGTGTATGTTTATTGTGTTTAATTCAGAGTAAAGCGGAGAAAAAATATGTCAACATCTCATCAAAAACCGGCAAAAGGTAAAAAAGAACCCGAAGAAAAAAAAGGCAGCAAAAAATCCGTCAAAGTTATCGAAGATGAAAGTGAAAATGAGGATGAAGAATCAGAAAAGAAAGATGAAGCTGACGAAGCTGAAGATGCTGATGATGAATCAGATAATAAAGAAGAAGACAGCGATGACGAGCTAGTCGCTCCACTTATCACTCCGCTTAGCGAAATTCAGATTGCAGCTAGAAAAAAACCAGCAGCGGCTCATAGCAAAAAAGAAGAATCTGCCCATGAAAAAAAGGCTGCAAAATCATCTAAAAAAGCTGAGAATGACGATACAGATAGTGATGATGAGCGTAAGGAAAGCAAAACAGACGACAAAGAAAGTGATGATGATAGCGCGGAGGTTGAGGTTAAGGTTTCGGCAAAACCAAAAAAACATGACGCGGATGATAGTGAAAAAGATGAGAGCGAAAGTGAAGAAGAATCTGAGGATGGTTCTAGAGAAGAAAAAAAAGAAGCAAAAGCAAAGCCAAAACACATAAGATACAAAAAAAGACTTGTTGTTGGGGATGGCAACTTTACTTTTACTGAAGGAATGCTAAAAAAACACGAGGAAGATTGCCCAGGTTTAGCTAAAGCTATCACAGCTACTGAACTTCTCTCTGAAGAAAAACTAACTGCAGTTCTTCCTGACAGTTTTCCTCAGCGCATTGCATCACTTAAAGAGCAGGGCGTTAAAGTTCATTTTGAAATTGATGCAACAAAAATAGATCAAAAACAAAAGGCATTAGAGCCTAGAAGATATAAGCGCATACATTTTAATTGCCCTCAGCTTGGTGCTGGCACTGGAAGTAATAATTATCAAGATCGAAAAATACCTAAAATGTTAAAAGCATTTTTTGCGAGCGCAGCTAAAATCCAGAAGACAGGTGATCGTATTCATATGGTTTTGCCAAGGCCAGGAGAATATGGCGAAGGAAATAGAAAATTTCGGCAAGCAGGTATTTATGGCATTTTTGCAGCAAGTGCTAAAGCTGGATATGTATTAATCGCAAAACATAAGTTTGTTGGTGATGAAGGCCAACGCTATACATTATATGAGCACATGATCACAGGAAAGTCCGCTTCTGCTGACGTAACAGAAAGCTCTCGCGAATATATTTTTAAAAAAACTAAGATGACTTATGAGCAAATTCGTGCGCATTCAAAATATGGGGCAGGTGGTTTATATAACGTAAATATCAAAGGTGTTATGAAACGGTATTCTTACCTAAACGAGCCAAAAACTGATGATGGATCTAGCAGCTATGTAGAATCAGACACCGATGATAATTCGAGCGATGACCAAAATTGTGAAGTAAAGCAGCCCGAAGTTAAGAAAAATCCTGCGAAAGGTCCTTCTTTTTTTCAACCGCCAGCCCCTGCCGCAGCTAGCTCATCAAATTCATCGGCAGGAATAGGCAAATCAGTTAGTAGTAATGCTGGCGCTGTAGCAGAGTCCAAAGCAATGCACATACATCATTGAACTATAAAAGCAATTAATAATTAATAATGAATAATTAATAATGGTTGTCATAAATATTAAATAATTTTTGAAATATCAAAATAAACACAAATTTGTTGTTATTTTAAAGATATTTTTAAAAAGATGTGGGATTCTTAAATGGCAAAACAATCTTATTTTAAATCCACCAAAACAGGCTTTAACTCTTCTTTGTTTGGATCAATTGCTGCGTACGTGATAATAAAAATTTGATCGCCTATTTCGGCTTTTCGGGCGGCAGGGCCATTTAATATAAATTCTCGGCTGTGGCGCTTACCCTTAATAACATAGGTTTCAATGCGCTCTCCATTATTTAAATTTACTACATGAACTTTTTCGTTTTCGCGAATATTTGCCTGCTCCATGATTTCTGCGTCTATGGTAATACTCCCCACATAAAATAAATTTTTGTCAGTTACTGTAGCGTAAGAAATTTTTGATTTTAAAACTGTAATAAACATTGTTTCATCTCCACATTATCTATCAATCTTATTTGACCTATCTTTACCGCACCAAATCGGCGCTCTGCAAATTCTTCGATATAATCAACTGCCATACCGGCTTGTTCTAAAAGCTGTTTAATTTCAGCCGGAGTTTTATTGCTCGCAAGTAATTTTGGAAAATTTATGGCGACTTGATATTGCTCTTCGCTGAGGCGACTATTGCGTGAACTTAAGGCCAATCCGTTTTTATCGCGAATAGTGGGGCAAGAGACAATATCTAAGTCACAATGAAAAGCTTTCGTCATATTTTTTATTAATTGCATTTGTTGCCAATCTTTTTCGCCAAAATAAGCTTTAGTTGGCCGCACTAACATAAAAAGTTTCATCACCACAGTTAATACGCCTGCAAAATGACCTGGTCGATGCTGGCCCTCCATCAGGCAACTTAAATCAGTTTCAGTAATTTTGTAAGCATAATTGTCCGCATATAAATCAGTGTAATTTGGGGCTAGGATATAATTTATCCCAACTTTATTGGCGAGCGCTATATCTTTATCAAAACTTTTTGGGTAGTTGGTAAAATCATCTCTATTATTAAATTGAGTTGGATTAACAAAAATACTGATAATAGTAAGATCGTTTTCTTGCCTGGCTTTTTCGCAAAGGCTTTGATGACCTTGGTGCAAATTCCCCATGGTTGGGACAAAGCCAATAGTTTTTTTAGCATCAAATTGCTTGCGTAATTTAACCCAATCTGAAATTGAGCTAATAACAGTAACTGTATTCATTGCTTGGGAAGCGTGCATTTTTTACCTCTGTATTAAAATCATTTAGGGCCTTTGTTATTAGTGCATGTCCGTTGAGATAATTTTTCCCAAATTTTGTTTTGGGCTTATCTTGTAGGCCCAATAGATCATGCAACACCAACACTTGCCCAGAAACATGTGGGCCTGCGCCAATGCCAATAGTTGGAATAGATAATTGTTCGGTTATAGTTTTTGCAAGCGCACAAGGGATGCATTCTATTACCAATGCAAAACAACCTAATTTTTCTAGAGTTAGCGCCTGCTCAATTAAAATATTCGCAGCTTTTTCATTTTTACCTTGGACGCGAAAACCACCAAGTTGGTGTACTGATTGCGGTGTTAAACCAATATGCCCCATGACTGGTATTCCAGAATTAACAATGTGCTCGATCAAATATTCGTTCCCAACCACGCCCTCGAGTTTTATAGCTTGTGCGCCAGATTGCATGATTTGTTCTACCGCTTGCATAGCAGCATACAAACCTTTTCGATAGGAACAAAATGGTAAATCTCCAATTACAAATTTGTCGCCAGATCCTTTCGTTACTGCCCTAACATGCAGAGCCATTATTTCAACTGTAGCTGGAATGGTAGTCGCATGGCCATGTATAACCATGCTTAAGCTGTCACCAACTAAGATGCAATCAACTTCACTTTTAGCAATAATTTGTGCCGACCAATAATCGTAACAAGTAACCATGCTGATTTTGCAGTTATTGCTGCGCATTTTTTTAAAATCTAAGATACTCATCATATGTTTTTTTCTCGAGATGGAAAAAGTTTTGTTACGGCTTCGTATACATCATAAAAAGGATCATTTTTTAATGCTGCTTTATTCGCAGCAATAGTCTTCTGGTCATTTCTTGTAAGTGGCCCAGTTAGTGCTTGATTGGGATTTGAAACAATATTTTTTGTAATTTGCTCCAGATAAGGATAAGCAATTTCTGCGGGTATTTTAAAAGTATGCTGCAATTCGTAAAAAAATTTTTGCCAAAAAATACAGGTAAAATTACCACTTAAAACACATAATGCATGATAAAAGACTTTTAATTCTCGCGGAATTTTGAAATTGCTATTAGGTAACCCTGGGAGCAGTTCAGCAAAATCCGGGCCGGGTGTTTCTAAAATGAAGGGGATTTTTTTATAATCTTCAAATTCATATAAGCTTTGACCAAAAGTCATGAGCGGATGAGCAGAGAAAATATTTGTAGCCAAAAGGCTCCCGGAAAAATGCACACATGTTTTTTTATGCAGGATAGGGTTTGATTCCCAGAAATTTATTATTTCCGCATCCTTGATTAAAAGCAGCACCCGTGAGCAATTAGTAGAAAGCGTTTTTAATTCGACAGATGAATTATTTCGGCGCGACCACTGCCGGAAGGGGATATGTAACAAATGTAGGTAATGGCAAAAATGTGTAGCCATGCGGCCAGAGCCGATAACCACATATTCACTAGGTACCTGTCTCATAGGATCAAGTCCAATTTTATTGTGAAGTTTAGTTACAAGATGTTACACAAAAAATATCAGTTTGGATAGATTTTCGTAGCGTTGTAATATTTATTTGTACGCTGATGTATGGGGCGAGGATAGACGCTTTTTAAATTTTTCGTTTAAAATCAATGATAAAACATGTAAAAAAATTTACTTTTAAAATCAAATGGTTATAAAACATGCAGGTTTTTTATTTAATATTTTATTTTATATTAAATGAGTTACAATATAAATATAAATAAATACATTAATTAAATGAAATATAACGCCAGAGTATTAAAGCGCATAAGAAATACATTAACCAATGAACTTGGCGATACTTGCCAGTAATAACTTTTAGTAAGGTATAAAAAACAATCCCGGCAGAAATACCATTTGCAATGTTATAAGTTAGCGGCATTAAGATAATAGTTAAAAACGCGGGCAAGCTTTCGGTGAAATCGTCAAAATTAATTTCTTTGGAGCTTGTGATCATAAAAGCGCCAACTACAATCAATGCTGGGGCGGTAGCAGCGTCTGGGATAAGTTTAAAGATTGGGCTTAAAACTATCGCCGATAAAAATAACAATCCAACTACAATTGCGGTTATGCCGGTTCTACCGCCGGCAGCGATGCCTGAGGCAGATTCAAGATAGACAGTCAATGTTGGTACGCCAAGGAAAGCGCCCAAACTGGCGCCGGCCGCATCTACAAACATTGCCTTACCGATGATTGGTGACTTCCCCCCAGTCGCAAGTTTTGCTTTATGGGCTGTGCTGACCAAGGTGCCAAAAGTATCCATTAACCCAACAAACGTAAAGGTAAAAATCACCGATATCATTGTTGCATTCAATGCGCCTTTAATATTTAACGAGTTAACTTTAAAGTTTGAAAATGTTGGCAGGGCAAAATGAAAGTCATGCAGGTTAACTAGGCCCATTGGGATCCCAATAATAGTTGCAGCAATAATGCCAATTAAGATCGCACCGCGGACATTGTGGGATATTAATATTCCAATAATGCCAAGACCAATAATAGCGAGCAAAGTATTTGGCTCAGTTATTTTGCCAAGCAGCAAATCCCATTCAAACCCCATGATATGACCAAAACCCTGGGCATGGCTAACACCGCTAAGCGACGGGCCAAGGTGCAGATTAATGCCAACAAGGCCACACATCTTTAGGCCAATTACCGCGATAAATAAACCAATCCCCACGGTAATTGCATGTTTCATTGAATCAGGGATAGCTTCCACGAGGAGCTGCCGAACTTTAGTAACCGTAAGAATTAGGAAGATAATCCCAGAAATAAAAACCGCGCCGAGCGCCACATCCCAAGGAATTCCGCCATGTTGATTAGCAATCGTGGCAAAATAAGCGCTTAAGCCCATGCCAGGAGCCAAAGCCACTGAAAAATTGACAAATAATCCCATTGCAATACTAACAAAGCCAGCGCCAAGGCAGGTAGCCAAAAATATTGATTCTTTGCTAAGGCCAGTCCCAGAGAGCATTGCAGGCAGGACGGCTAATACGTAAGCCATGGTAACAAAGGTTGTTACGCCAGCAATAATTTCTGTGCTGATGCTTGTATTTCTTTCGCGGATCTTAAAAAATTTCTTTAGCATTGGCATCCTCTCAATTACTATTATAGTTTAGTAAACACATAATAGTTTAAAATATCTGACTTGTGAAGCAATCCCAAATATGTACATCGCGGGCAATTAGTGGTAAAAATACCAACTTCAATCTTTATAGACTATGGACAAAAGAGATGAACGATAAAAACCAGTTTAAAGCAAAAGCTTGGCGCAATGATGCATATGCAAAAGTAACTGGGCGCGCAAAATATACCGATGATATAAAGTATCACAACATGCTCCATGCTGTGCCAGTTTACACAGATCACGTCCATGCAAAAATTAATAATATCGATACAACTATTGCTGAAAAATCACCTGGCGTAGTAAAAATAATTACGGCAACGGATGTTCCTGGGAAGGTTGTTTGGGGCCAATTATTTAAAGATCATGATTTATTGGCAAGCAAAAAAATTCGTTATCATGGTGATGTGGTTGCATTGGTTGTTGCAACAACGCGCGCTGCAGCAATTAGCGCAGCAGAGTTAGTAAAAGTTAATGTTGAGCCGTTGCCGCCAATCCTTGATCTTGAAAAAGCCTTTGCCGATAAAACAAATTTAGTGCATGAAGAAAAGAGCGATAACATTGTGAATCATCACAAAGTGCGGCGAGGTGATATTGCGCAAGGTTTTGCCGACTCAGAATATATCATTGAGCAAAAGTTTACCACGCAGTTTATTGAGCATGCATATATCGAACCTGAAAGTGCAGTAGCTGTGCCAAATGATAACGGGGTAATGCAAGTTTATGCCACAGTACAACATCATTTTACTGCACGTAAATTTGCCGCAGCAATTCTCGGGGTAAAACTATCAGAGGTTGAAATCCTTGGTGTACCGCTTGGTGGAGGTTTTGGTGGCAAAGATGATACTGGCAGTATAGTTTGCGCGCGGACTGCGCTCGCAGCAAAATTAACTGGGCGCCCAGTTAAAATGACTTACACTCGCGAGTGGTCAATTCGCGAAAGTTATAAACGCCATCCATATATTATGGAATATAAAATGGGCGTTACCAAGCAGGGCAAAATCAATGCGGTGCAATGTAAAATTTTAGCTGACGCTGGTGCTTATGCTTCTATGACGCCATTTGTTACCTGGCGTTCAACTGTGCAATGCGCAGGGCCATATTTAGTTCCAAACGTATGCGCTGATGTTTATGGAGTTTATACGAATCACGTCTTTACTGGTGCGATGCGTGGGTTTGGTTCGCCGCAAATAAATTTTGCAATTGAGCAATTAATTGACATGGCTGCAGAAAAAGTCGGTATGTCAGCAATTAAATTTCGCGAACAAAACTTAGTTACTCAAGATTGCGTTACTATCACCGGTCAAAAGCTTGATAATCATACTGTGAGCAGTCATGAGGTTTTAGAAAAAGTTTTAACTGCAATTGATTATGAGAATAAATTTAAAAAATGTTCTTTTGGTAAAAGTAGCGGCAGCGGAGATAGTGACGAGTTATATGGCATTGGGATTGCAAATAGCTATCGTGGCATGAGCCTTGGTGCAGAAGGTTTTGATTTTTGTTCAGCGATTATAAACTGCCAATTTGATGGCTCAATATTACTAGAAGTAGGTTATCAAGAAAATGGCCAAGGCTTAGAAGCCGCAATGGTGCTTTTACTTGCTGCTGAACTTGGTGTTCCAAAAGAAAGAATTCGTTATTTACGTTCCTCGACTTCGGTAATTCCAGATGGCGGCCCTTGTGTTGCATCACGTGGCGTATTAATGGCAGGTGGTGCATTGGTAAATGCGGCAAAAGATCTAAAAACTTTAATTGCCACCGCACTTGCTTTAAAGCTTAATTGCACTGCAAGTGAAGTACGTTTTGAAAATGATTGTGTAGTTGGCAAAGCTAATAATAAATTAACTTGGGATGATGCGATGCAAGAAATGTTTCGTGCGCGCACTTATCCATATGCATTTGGTTTATTTCAACCTCCTAGCACGCATTGGGATGAAGAAAAAGGCCAGGGTCCTGCTTATTTTACCTGGGTATATGGTTGCCAAGCGGTAGAATTAAGCGTTAATTCTAAAACCGGGAAAGTAAAAATTTTAAATGTAGTTGCAGCGCATGATGTCGGCAAAGCTTTAAATCCTGCTATGCTGCTTGGTCAATATTATGGCGGTATTACCCAAGGTATTGGCTATGCACTGTCTGAAGAAGTAACCGATCAAGCTGGGAAAATTACCTCGCTCAATTTTAATACCTATAAGATCCCACGCGCGAGCGACCTTCCTGATATTACTGGGATTATTGTGGAAAATTCTGATCCAACTTCACCATCAAAGGCCAAAGGTATTGGTGAGCCAGCATTGGAATTAATGGCGCCGGCAATTGCTAATGCAATTTATCATGCAACTGGCAAACGTTATTATAATTTACCTATTAAGATAAATAAGTAGTGAAATATTATGCAGATAAAAATTAACCGAAAAATTATAGCAATCACAGATGCGCTGCTTGAAAAAAACTTACTCGAATTTATTCGCGAAGATTGTGATTTAACTGGCGCAAAAAATGGTTGCGGCATTGGGGCGTGCGGTGCTTGCACAATTTTAGTTAATAACAACCCAACCAAAGCTTGTCGCAAATTTGTGAAAGATGTAATCGATGCTGAAATTTTAACTATTGAGGGCTTAGAAAACTCCGATGGCACGCCACATCCTTTGCAACAAGCATTTATGGATGCTGGTGCAATTCAATGCGGGTTTTGTACACCCGGCATGGTGTTAACTGCACATGCTTTTTTGTTAAAAAACCCTCAGCCGACTCGCGAACAAATTCGTAAAGCGATAACTGGGAATTTATGCCGTTGCACTGGCTATCAACAAATTGTAGATGCTATCGAAATGGCAAGTAAATATTATTCAATACCAACTGGAGAATAAAATGACATCAAAAATTTTTGCAAGCAAATTGCAAGAACTAAAGCAACTAAAGACAAATATGTATAACGGTGATTTTCTTTTAACTTGGGAAAAATCTCAAGATGAGTTACGCGCAGTAATCGCTGTCGCTGAATGTTTTAAAGAGATGCATCGCACTGGGAAATCTTTTAAAGCGTTTGATAATGGTTTAGGGATTTCAATTTTTCGCGACCATTCAACTCGCACTAGATTTAGCTTTGCCTCTGCAGTAAATGCGCTCGGTCTTGCGCTTGCTGATATGGATGAAGCAAAATCTCAAGTTGCGCACGGCGAAACCGAACGCGAAACTGCAAACATGCTTTCATTCTTAGCTGAAACAGTGGGTATTCGCGATGATATGTTTCTTGGTGAAGGTGATAAATACCAGCGAATTTTCAGCAAATCTGTGCAAGAAGGTTTTGATGAAGGCGTGCTCCATCAACGTCCAAGTGTTATAAATTTGCAGTCAGATATTGACCACCCAACCCAAAGTATGGCTGACTTATTGAAGCTGAAAGATTATTTTGGTTCCCTAGAAAATTTGCGCGGTAAAAAAATTGCTATGACTTGGGCGTATTCACCAAGCTATGGCAAACCACTTTCAGTGCCACAAGGTATCATTGGTTTAATGACGCGTTTTGGTATGGATGTAAGTTTGGCTTATCCAGAAGGTTATGACCTAATTCCAGATGTAATTAATGTTGCAAAAGATAATGCCAAAAAAAGTAAAGGAAAATTAACTATTGTAAACAGTATGGAAGAGGCCTTCCAAAATGCAGATGTGGTATATCCAAAATCATGGGCCCCATATAAAGTTATGGAGTGTCGCACCGATCTTTTAAAACAAAAAGATAAAGCTGGTCTTGATCTACTTGAAAAAGAGTGCCTAACAAACAATGCTAAATTTAAAAATTGGGAATGTAATGCAAAATTAATGGGCCTAACAAATAAGGGCAAAGCATTATATATGCATTGCTTGCCAGCTGATATTACTGGCGTGAGCTGTAAAGCAGGTGAGGTTACGGCAGATATTTTTGATAAATATCGCCGTGAAACTTATCACGAAGCAAGCTTCAAACCTTTTGTGATTGCGGCCATGATTTTTTTAACTAGATTTGAAAATCCAGGCATCACGCTTGAGCAGCTAATTAAAAATGGTGTAGCGCGAAAGTTTGCGAGCTAAGACGAAAATGGTGCTTGAATTTGAGATGATATAAATGCTGTAAGTGATAAATTAAATTTTGGAGTGTAGAGATATGTCAAAGATTATTAAATCAATAAACAAAACAGTTAGAGCGAAAACTGCAAAACATTTTCGCGAACATGGGGTTATTGTCCCGACCTTTAAACAGTTAATTCACCCAGAAACCATCCCTGCAGAAATAAAAAATAAACTAAAGAAAATTGGTTTGTGGGATGTTAATCCTCTAAATTTATTTAGGATAACCTGGAAGAATGATATTAAAACTGGTTTATACGGTGACGTTAATTATATCGAAATTCCACGTGAAATTACCGGCGTAAAGCCGCGAGTAATTGGTTTGATCGGCAAATATTTTCCAACTGGCGCGCACAAAGTTGGTGCTGCGTTTGGCTGTTTAGTTCCAAGAATTGTTAGTGGCGAATTTGATCCAACTAAACATAAAGCGGTTTGGCCATCCACCGGAAACTATTGTCGTGGTGGTGCGTTTGATAGCGCAATTATGGGTTGCACCGGGATTGCAATTTTACCCGAAGGCATGTCAAAAGAACGCTTCGAGTGGTTGAAAAAGATTGGCGCTAAAGTAATTGCTACCCCAGGCACTGAATCAAATGTTAAAGAAATTTATGATAAATGTAATGAATTAGCGCGTGATCCAATCAATTTTATTTTCAATCAATTTGCGGAATTTGGGAATACTATTTTTCATTACAATGTAACAGGTAGGGCAATTCAAGAGGTTTTTGAAAAACAATTGGCAAATAAAAAATCTCGGCTCTCTGCATTCATTTCTGCCACAGGTTCAGCTGGTACAATTGCTTCTGGTGATTACTTAAAGAAACTTCATCCACAATTAAAGATTGTTGCCGCTGAAGCTTTGCAATGCCCAACTTTATTACAAAACGGTTTTGGTGAACATCGCATTGAAGGAATTGGCGATAAGCATGTTCCTTGGATTCATAATGTTCGCAATACTGATGCAATTTCTGCGGTTAATGATGATGATTGCGTGCGGTTAGTGCGTTTATTCAACGAGAAATGCGGCATTGATTTTTTAACTAGCAGAGGCGTGAAAAAAGAGCAGCTGAAAAATCTATCATTGCTTGGGATTTCTGGGATTTGTAATTTATTGTCTTGCATCAAAACCGCCAAATACTATGAGATGAATGAAGATGATGTGATATTTACTATCTTTACTGACTCCATGGAAATGTATAGCTCTCGAGTTGCTGAATACAATAAGGATCAGGGTAAATATTCAGAGGTACAAGCTGCTGAAGACTTTGGTGCTGGTTTAATCAGCCAAAATATTGACCATTATGCTGAGCTTTCTTATTACGATCGAAAGCGCATTCATAATTTAAAATACTTTACCTGGATTGAACAGCAGGGCAAAGAATCAAAAGAGCTTAATGCACAATGGGATCCAGAATATTGGCGCTCAATTCAAGAAGACGAAATTGACTATTTTGATAAGTTGATTACGGAATTCAATAAAGAAGTTGGTTTAAAGTAACAATTAACAACGCACGCTGAGGCTTTGCTGGTGCATTTCGCGAAATGGCTCAGGCTCGTCCCTCGCCTTGCGCTTTATTTTCGCTACATACACCAGCAAATCCTTTAAGCGTGCTTGTGCTAAACTAGGCATATTGAACTGACGGCGTACTAAAAGGCCATGTCAGATGTTTTTTGCTTAGCCGCAATCCTAGAAAGGTTTTTTATGCAAAATTTAGCAGCTATTATTCTTGCGGCAGGTGAGGGCAAAAGAGTTGGCAAAGCAAAGTGGCAATTGCTCTTTCAGGGGCAAACTTTTTTAGATTGCATCGTTTCTAAAATTATTTCTGCTGGAATTTTTGATATTGTTTGTGTGGCGCGTGAAAATTCAATTCCTCTTGATAAAAGGATTAAAATTGCGATTAACACGACCCCTGAAAATGGTATGATCTCCTCTATTTTTTACGGGGTTAAAGCGCTTACAGATTTTGCAGGTTTTTTAATTTTTCCGGTTGATCATCCAGAAATTCATTCTGCAACATTAACGCAAATTCAAAATGCATTTATCAAAAATCCAAAATCAGTTTTTATACCACAATATCAAGACCGCTCAGGGCACCCGATAATTATCCCAAAGCATATTGCCAAAATAATACCGGCTGATGACTATGTTGGTGGATTAAAGGGATTTTTAAAAAACCACAGTGCTGACATCCATTACGTCCCAGTGTCTGACCCAGGGGTATTAAAAAACATTAATTACCCGCATGAGCTGTGATATAATTTTAAAGTTAATTCATTATAAAATTTAAGAATAAAATTATGCGCAACATGATCTATCAAAAAATATCTGAACTAATTTCTAATAATACTCAAAGTTGGCTCGTTACTGTTGTCGGTGCTTCTGGTTCAAGCCCAGGGAAAATTGGCATGAAAATGCTAGTAATTAATAGTGGTGAAACTATCGGCACAATTGGTGGCGGTGCAATTGAATTGCGGGTTACCCAAAAAATATTAACCGACAAACCTACACTTCCTGTACGTTTTAGTTTTGATCTAGGTGGTAATTTCGCTAGTGAAAAAACTGGTATGTTATGTGGCGGTGAACAAGAGGTATTTGTTGATCCGCTATTTGTTGGGCATGATTTATACATATTTGGCGGTGGTCATTGCGGCCAAGCTCTTTCTGAATTAGCAGCAAAATGCAATTTTCGGGTCACTGTTTTTGATGATCGGCCAGATGTTGTTACTAAAACTTTGCATCCGTTTGCATCCAAGTTAATTTGCGTGCCATATGCTGATATTTGTCAGCATATTAATTTTTCCGCAGACAACACGTTTTTAGTGGTGATGACTTACAGCCACAAACATGATGAAGTTGTGATGCGGCAGCTAATTAGTCAATCTTATAAATATTTAGGAATAATTGGCAGTAAAAATAAAGTGCAAACTATTTTTGAACACTTAGTTAAAGATGGGTTTTCAGAAGAGCTATTGGCAAAACTTTATACTCCAATAGGTTTAAATATCGGTTCGCAAACTCCGTATGAAATTGCAATTAGTGTTATGGCGCAACTAATCGCAGTTAAAAATGCAAAAACAGGGTTGAAATTAAATTCAAATCCCTACATCGACAATAATTAAAAATTAAAATTTAAGGCAAAAATATGCAGTTTAAAAATGCTAAAGTTTATTTAGTGCCAGGCCCGATTCAAATCCCAAAACAGATTCAAAAAATTTATCAACAAAACCTCGGGTCTGCGGATACTGAACCGGAATTTATTCAACTTTATCGAGATACTGAAAAATCTTGGCAGAAGATCCTTGGTACGAAAAACAATTTGGTGATTATGACTGGCGAAGCAATGCTGGGGCTCTGGAGCGGGCTTAAAAGCTGCCTGAAACCAGGGGATAAAGTTTTAGCTATTGCAAATGGTATGTTTAGTGATGATATTGGAATAATGGCGAGCTTGCTTGGTGCAAAAGTTAAGTTTCTGAAGTTTCCATATCATGCCGCAGTTGAAGATTTTGCGATAATTGAAAAGACCATTAAAGAATTTAAACCAAAAATGCTTACTGCTGTGCACTGTGAAACACCCTCTGGGATTTTAAACCCAATAGCGGCAATTGGTGCATTAAAGCACAAATATCGTGTACCACTATTTTATGTTGATGCGGTATCAAGTATTGGTGGCTCTGAAGTTAGGGTAGATGATTGGCATATTGATATTTGCTTGGGCGGTGGCCAAAAAGCCCCATCAATTTACCCTGATATGACATTCATCACAGTTAGCAATGCCGCATGGGACATTATTAAAAAAGTTAAATACGTGGGCTATGATGCATTATTGCCGTTTTATCGTGCACCGGAAAAGAAAGCCTTTCCTTACACTCCGCATTGGCATGGAGTGTTAGCCTTAAATCAAGCTGCTTTAATGCTGTTAGATGAAGGACTGCAGAAAGTTTATCTACGCCATGAACGTTGCGCAGAATTTTGTCGCAATAGTTTATTAAACCTTGGGTTTGAATTATTTCCTGAAAAAATAATTGATGCGGCGTCAACTGTTTCGGCGTTTAAAGTCCCAAAAAGGATTTCTTGGGAAAAATTTGATAGCATATTACGTCGCCATGGTTTAATTGTTGGCGGAAGCTATGAAAAACTTGCTGGCAAAGTTTTCCGCATTGGGCATATGGGGCAGCAAGCCAATATCAAATTAATTGCGGCAGGGGTTTCCATAATAAAACAATCTTGTAAACATATAATTTATTAAACCTGGAGCTAACCATGAAAGAAATTATTGTAGATGACAAATTGATTGCGATGTGTGGTTTATACTGCGGTGCTTGCAAACGTTATTTAAAAGGAGCTTGTCCTGGTTGCAGAGAAAACCTTAAAGCAACTTGGTGTAAAGTAAGAACCTGTTGCCTGGAAAATAGTTTTAGTTGTTGCGCTGATTGTCAAAAATTCGCCGATTATAACCAATGTAAAAAACTCAATAATTTTATTTCGAAGATTTTTGCATTTATTTTTGGCTCTGATCGCATTGGGTCGATCTTGCGGATTAAAAAAATTGGCAAGACAGGCTATGCTGAAGAAAGATGCAGAGAAAAATCAATGTCGATTAAGCGCAAATAATTTTTAATTTGAATCTTGAGGTTTTGACTATGAATAAAAGTTTTTTATTAGCTATTGATCAAGGCACGACCAGCACTCGCGCTATAGTTTTTGACCAGCATGGTGTTGCAGTTAGCTCATCACAAGAAACATTCCCACAAATTTTTCCAGAAAATGGTTGGGTCGAACATAACCCTGAAGATATTTGGCGCGATACTGTTAAAGTTTGCCGCGATGCATTATTTATCGAGCAAATCAAGGCTTCCCAAATTGCAGCTATCGGCATTACCAACCAAAGAGAGACGACTGTAGTTTGGGAAAAAACTTCCGGCAAGGTTATTTGTAATGCTTTGGTGTGGCAAGATCGCCGTACCGCAGATGTTTGCAAACAATTAAAAAATGCAGGGTTAGAGCCCGTGGTGCAGAAAAAAACCGGGCTATTAATTGACCCATATTTTTCTGCTACAAAAATTCAGTGGATCTTAGATAACACACCTGGCGCTAGAGAAGATGCAGAAAAAGGTGAATTGCTGTTTGGCACTATTGATTGTTTTTTGCTTTGGCGTTTAACCGGAGGTAAGGTGCATGCTACGGATGTGACAAATGCGTCGCGAACACTTTTATTTAATATCCATACGGAAGAATGGGATGATGAACTTCTAAAAATATTTAAAATTCCAAAACGCATGCTGCCAAATGTTAAAGATAGCAGTGGAATGTTTGGGGTAACTGAGAAAGATCTTTTTGGTGCTGAAATCCCAATAACTGGAATTGCAGGGGATCAACAGGCTGCAACTATTGGCCAAGCTTGTTTTGAACCCGGAATGGTAAAAAGCACATACGGCACCGGTTGTTTTATGATGTTAAACACTGGGGATAAGCCCATTGTCTCAAAAAACCGTTTACTTACTACAATTGCTTATCGAATTCATGGTAAAACCGTTTATGCTTTGGAGGGCAGTATTTTTGTTGCTGGAGCTGGTGTGCAGTGGCTAAGAGATAAAATTAAAGTTGTAAAAAATTCAGCAGATACAACTAGAATTGCACAGGCAGCAAAAAGCACGAATGGCGTTTATTTTGTACCGGCATTTACCGGTTTAGGCGCACCATATTGGGATCCAGACGCTCGTGCTGCAATTATTGGTATGACTCGTGATACAGGGATCGAGCATATCGTACGCGCTTTGCTTGAGGCTATTGGCTATCAAACTCTAGATCTAATGAATGCAATGCATGCTGATGGAGCAGAGCAATTTACCACGCTAAGAATCGATGGGGGTATGGTAAAAAATGATTGGCTGTGTGAATTTTTAGCGGATATTCTTGATCTTCCGGTACAAAGACCGCGCGAAATTGAAACCACTGCGCTTGGCGTCGCATTTTTAGCCGGTCTTGAAGTTGGAATATTTAAGTCACTTTCCGAAATCGCCAAAACTTGGCAAGCAAAATCTACATTTCACGCCACAATGAAATCTGAAGTGCGCGAAAAATTATATGCTGGCTGGAAAGATGCCGTAAAAAGAGTGCGGAGTTAAAAATTTAAAGAGAATAAGAAATTCTATGTTATTTACACTTGCATCGCCACCCAAACCATCTGCTTCAGAAAAAATACGCAGATTTGGTTAGCGCAAGGAAAACATAATCATTAAATCGCTCGCTTTTGCTTTATCTTATAATACTGATTATTTCGCCTCTAGTTGAGGTGCCTTCGTCTGATTTATATGGCCGATATTTGCCAGCAGTTTTTTTCATTACGATAATTTCCGGGCATGTTTCATCGTAGCGCTTAATACATTTAGCAAATACCGAGTCATTTTTTTCGGTATCAAAGTCATATGAGAAAAAAGCTCGATTTGGAAATTGTTTTGCGACGCTATGAAAAATCGGCATGATCGCTTCACCATTTGGGCAGCTCGATGAAAAAGAAAGCACAATTGGGCGGCTATCATGTGCGCTAAGAATTTGCTTTTGGCAGTTTTTGGCATTTTGATTGTCAAGCTCGATTACTTTTGCATTTGCAGTAGCAAACAAAAACACTAACAAAATTGCACCAAATAATTTTTGTGTAAAACACATATATTACTCCTTTTAATTTAAACTAAAATTTAACCAAAAACATTGACCAAGCAATTGCGCCAAAAACTGCGCCAAGAATTGGGCCAACTATTGGCACCCAGGCGTATTGCCAATTTGAAGATCCTTTGCCAGCTATGGGTAAAACCTCATGTGCTAATCTTGGCCCAAAATCACGCGCTGGATTTATCGCATAACCAGTTGGGCCGCCTAAAGATAAACCAATACCCCAAACCAACATGCCAACCAAATACGGAATTAACCCAGGGGATATGCTTTGATTACTCGCCAACGCACCAATACCAAAAACCAAAATAAAAGTTCCAATTGTTTCGGTAATTAAATTAGCCATTGGCTTTTTGATTGCAGGGCCGGTTGCAAATACTGCAAGCTTAAGATTTTGATCGTCAGTAACCTTCCAATGTGACAAGTATGCTAGCCATACGATAACAGCGCCAATAAATGCGCCAACCAGCTCCGCAAGAATTCTAAACATCACTTCAGTAAAGCAACTATAAATACGTAAGAAATATTTGGCTAAAGTTACAGCAGGGTTTAGGTCGGCCTGCATTGACCCGGCGGCTTGAGCTACAAACACCCCAAAAACTACGCCAAAGCACCAACCAGCAGTTATAACAATCCAACCGCCATTTTGACCTTTTGATTCTTTTAATAAGCAATTAGCAACTACGCCACAGCCAAACACAACCAGTGTCATTGTGCCAAGTATCTCACCAATAAAAAAATTATGCATACATAAGACTCCCTAAATTATTCAGTTTCGGTTATGATTATAACACTAAGTAATTAAAATTGGATCTCTTTGGTAGGATGTAAAGAACAAGTACCGAGCACGCAAATAGGATTTGCCGGTGTGCGCAGCAAAAATAAAGCGCGAGCTCCGAAGGGACGAGAGCGAGCCATTTTGCGGAGCATACCGGCAAAGCCTCAGCGTGCGGGGTTTGTTAACCCACAGATTTTGAAATTGAACCTTAAAAATAAGGAGCTCTAAATGTATGATGTATGCATAATCGGGGCAGGAGTAGTCGGCGCTGCAATTGCTCGCGAACTCGCCAAGTTTAAACTCAAAATTTGCTTGCTGGAAAAAAGTGAAGATGTAGCAAATGGCACAACAAAAGCTAATAGCGGAATTGTGCATGGTGGATACGCAGATAAACCAGGGTCAGTAAAGGCAAAATTTTCTGGCGCTGGTAATCGCATGTTCCCAAAGTTAGAAGCAGAACTGCATTTTGGTTTTAGGCAGATTGGGTCTTTATTGCTTGCATTTTCAGATGCTGAGGTGCAAGAAATCCACAAAATTTACGCCAATGGTCAAAAAAATAATATCTCGGGGCTCGAAATAGTTGATAGCGCTTTTCTTCGCAAAAATGAACCAAACCTAAACCTTGAAGCAAAGGCTGCGCTTTTATGTAAAGTAGCTGGAGTTACTTCACCATATGAATTTGGGATTGCATTAGCTGAAAATGCTATTTTAAATGGTGTTGAACTAAAATTATCCTGTGAAGTTATCGCAATCAAAAAAGAGTTAGATCATTTTTTAGTTACAACTAAATTAAATGATTTGCCAAATCATGATCATATTAAAGCACAAAGAGTAATTAACGCTGCAGGTTTATTTTCTGATGATGTTGCAAGAATGCTTGGTATAAAAAATTTTACAATCAACCCAAAGCAAGGCCAATATTTGTTATTTGATAAAGATCAGGGTGGCTTAGTAAATAGAGTCATCTTCCAAGTGCCAACACCTAATAGCAAAGGGGTTTTGGTGACGCCAACTTATCACGGTAACTTATTGGTTGGGCCAGATGCAACTTCAGCCCCTGAAAAAGAGTATTTAGATACTGCCGATCAAAACTTAAAATTTGTAACCGAAATGGCAAAAAAATCCGTACCAAATTTTGAAATGCGCAAAGTTATAACTTCTTTTGCTGGAAATCGCGCCACCCCAAGCACCGGTGATTTTATTGTCGAAGAAAGTGAGGTTAAAGGCTTCATTAATGTAGCTGGTATTGAATCGCCAGGGCTAACTGCAGCCCCGGCAATTGCAGTTGCGGTATGCGAAATTATGCGTGAAAGCGGGATGACATTATTGCCAAATGAAAAGTTTAATCCAGAACGAAAGCCTTACAAAACTATCGCAAATATGTCTGCCGAGGAATTGGAGGAGCTGATTAAAAAAGAACCAGCTTATGGCAGAGTGGTTTGTCGTTGCGAAACAGTTTCTGAAGGCGAAATATTGGATGCTTTACAGAGGTCTATTCCAATAAATTCACTCGATGCTATTAAACGCAGAACGCGTGCCGGAATGGGAAGGTGTCAATCAGGATTTTGTACGCCAAAAATTATGGAAATAATTTGCAATGCAACGAGTGTGTCTATGGATAAAATTACAAAAAAAGGTAGTGGCTCTAAGTTGCTAATGGGTCGAAGTAAGAAGGCCTTGCAATAGCGACAACAGCAAAAACATGTAAAATAAAAAATATTATTAATCAAAGTGTTATAAAATTAAGGTTAAGTAAAACATGAAAACGCAAGAATATGACTTAGTGGTAATTGGAGGCGGGCCAGCTGGAATGGCGGCTGCAATTTCTGCGCACAAGCAAGGCGTGAAAAATATTTTAATTATTGAGCGTGACAAGGAACTTGGTGGGATTCTTAATCAATGCATTCATAATGGCTTTGGATTGCATCATTTTAAAGAGGAATTGACTGGGCCAGAATATAGCACGCGAGTTGCCACCGAAGTACAAACTCTGCAAATTAAATATTTAACAGACACAATGGTATTAAGTTTTGACCAAAATAAAACTGTGCACGCGATTAGTCCAAAACATGGTTACCTGGAAATTCCTGCAAAAGCAATTGTGCTTGCTATGGGTTGCCGGGAACGTACCCGCGGCGCAATTAATATTCATGGCTCAAGACCAGCCGGAGTTTACACAGCCGGCACTGCGCAAAGGTTAATAAATATCGATGGATATTTACCGGGGAAAACTGTAGTGATTTTAGGTTCTGGCGATATTGGTTTAATTATGGCAAGGCGCATGACGCTTGAAGGTGCTAAAGTTGTTGCAGTAGTTGAGTTATTGCCACACTCAAATGGCTTAACCAGAAATATTGTACAATGTTTAGATGATTACAAAATCCCTCTATTATTAAGCCATACTGTGGTGCGTATTCACGGTCAAGATCGGGTTACTGGGGTTACAATTGCAAAAGTTAATCCTGAATTAAAACCAATCAGTGACACTGAAAAATATATTCCATGCGATACTCTTTTATTATCAGTAGGGTTAATCCCAGAAAACGAAATTTCGCGGAATGCTGGTGTTTTGATTGATGCGCATACAAGTGGCCCAGTTGTTGGAGAATATAGGCAAACAAATTTACCCGGAGTTTTTGCCTGCGGCAATGTTTTGCAGGTGCACGATTTGGTCGATTTTGTTAGTGAAGAGGGTGCTATTGCTGGCACAGGTGTTGCTAGATTCTTACAAAATAAACTCAAAAGTAATGATGACGCTGTGTTTGAGATAATTGCAGATGATGGTATTGGTTATGTAGTGCCACAACGCGTAACTCCGGCAAATTTAGATGATAAATTTAAAGTATATATGCGAGTTAAAAATGTTTATGCCAACAAAACAATTAATGCATATTTAGGCGATAAGTTATTAGCAAAGAAGAAAGAACCTAAATTTTTACCAGCCGAGATGGTAAGTTTTATGATCAATAAAGAAGATTTGCTTGCTGGCTCAAAATCGCAAATTAAAATCAAAGTGGAGTAAAAATGAGCACAACCGAAATGACCTGTATTTGCTGCCCAATTGGCTGTAGTTTGAGTGTAGAAAAAGCGCAAGATGGTTATCAAGTTTCTGGGAACAAATGCCCACGCGGTAAAAAATACGCTATCGAAGAGTTAACCGCTCCAAAACGTATAGTTACCAGCACCGTAGCATTGGTAGGTGGGCAAAATCCAGTAATTTCTGTTAAGACTAAAGAGCCAGTTCTTAAAGAAAAAATATTTGAAATTATGAACATACTGTCAACTTTTAAAGTAAATTCCCCAGTAAAAGTTGGCCAAACCATTATTAAAAATATTGCAAACTCAGGTGTTGATATTGTTGCTACAAAAAATGCTTAAATGTATTTTTTATACCCAATCGCCACTAATTTTTACGCCTTTGATGATTTTAAGGAATAGATTTAGTGGGAAATATGCAGCCAAAGAATAAACGATACCAATAAGAATAAATACTATTGGATATAGAATTAAGTCAACAGTTCCAGCCGCAATTCCCTGTAAGTGCGTTATTCCAACATTTGCTGTAATAGGGCCGCCAAACAATCCTATAATAAATGCTATCAGACCACATATTATGCCGACCATCAAAGTGACAGAAACAACAAATTTTAATAATGAAAAAAAACCAATTTTGGTTAAATGTTTTACTTCCATAATAACTCCATATTTTAGTTAAAATATATAATATATAATAGCTACAATTTATATTAACTTTAATTACCGATAAATTTACTATAACAAATTTTATTTATATTTTCAATATGATAACTTTAATATGACGTTAAACAAGCTACAACAAAATCTGCAGAAACTTTCTGGATCAATTGAAAGGATAACTTTTCACAATGAAGATTCAGGCTTTTGTGTGCTGAAAGCAAAAGTTCGCGGACAGCTAGATTTGGTTACGGTTATTGGAAGTGCCGCAACAGTTGCGCCTGGTGAATATATCGAATGCCAAGGTTTATGGGTGAACGATAAACAACATGGTATGCAGTTTAAAGCTGAGCATTTGAAAGTTATCCCACCAACAACAATCGAGGGTATCGAAAAATATTTGAGCTCCGGCTTAATTAAAGGCATCGGCCCACATTTTGCTAAAGTATTAATCAAAGCTTTTGGTGAAACGGTGTTTGATGTTATTGATAATCATCCAAATCGTTTAACCAAACTGCCTGGTATTGGTAAAAAACGCAAAAAAATGATTTTAACTGCTTGGGCTGAGCAAAAAGTTATTCGCACGATTATGGTTTTTTTGCAGTCACATGGAGTTGGTACCGCGCGTGCAGTCAGAATCTATAAAACATATGGTGATCATGCGATTGAAATCGTGCGGGAAAATCCCTACCGTTTAGCTATAGATATTTTTGGTATTGGTTTTAAAACAGCAGATGCATTAGCGATGCGTCTTGGTATAGCAAAAGATTCAATCAAGCGAGCAGAGGCTGGCGTAATTCATGTATTGCAAGAATTTGCTGCAGAAGGGCACTGCGCGCTTCTGCGGGAAAAAATTTGCCAAGCAACTGCTGAGTTGCTGGAAATAGAAAAAGAGATAATTGAAAGCGCAATCGATGCAGAAATCAAAGAAAAGCGCTTAGTTTTAGAAACAATAAATGATAATGCGTGTTTGTTTTTAGCCTCTCTTTACATGGCAGAGCTTTCTAGTGCAAAAAATATTGCTCGCTTAAAAAAAGGTCAGCCACCCTGGGGAAATATTAATTACGAAAAAGCTTTACATTGGGCAGCTGAAAAAACTCATATCACGTTATCACCTTCACAACGCCAGGCAGTGTTATTGGCACTAAAAGAAAAAGTTACGATAATTACTGGCGGGCCTGGGGTAGGGAAGACCACAATCATTAATAATATTTTAAAAATTGTTCGAGCCAAAAAAATTCAAGTAGCACTTGCAGCGCCAACTGGTCGCGCTGCAAAACGCTTGAACGAAGCTACAGGCTGCACGGCAAAAACAATTCATCGCTTGCTTGAGTTTGATCCAAGCACACATGCATTTCGGCATAACCAAAATAATCCGCTGCGAGTTGATATGGTTATTGTTGATGAAGCATCAATGATTGATATTGTGCTTTGGCATAATTTTACCAAAGCTATTCCAGATCATGCTGCATTATTAATTGTTGGTGATATTGATCAATTACCATCGGTTGGTCCTGGCGCAGTGCTTGCAGATTTAATTATTTCAAACACTATTCCGGTTGCAAGCCTGACAGAAATTTTTCGCCAAGCGGCAAAATCACAAATTATTGTAAACGCGCATCGAGTTAATCAAGGGCAATTTCCAGCTACTTTACACACCACTAATGATGGGTTAACTGATTTTTATTTTATCGAAGCAGAAACCCCCGAAATTATTCATGAAAAATTATTGCAAGTTGTTACTGAGAGAATCCCCAATCGTTTTGGCTTTAATGCAAAAAACGATATACAAATTTTGACGCCAATGAATCGTGGTGGGCTGGGTAGTAGATCATTAAACTCTATTTTGCAAGAAAAATTAAATCCACACGGCAATCCAAGAATTACGCGCTTTGGCACAACTTATGCGCCTGGTGATAAGATAATTCAAAATGTTAATAATTATGACAAAGATGTTTTTAATGGCGATATTGGTATAATCACCAGCATTGATGTTGCAGAAACTAGCGTAAGAGTAAACTACGATGGGCATCTCGTGGTGTACGATTTTAACGAGCTTGATGAGGTTCAGCTTGCATATGCAACTAGTATCCATAAAAGCCAGGGTTCGGAATATCCAGTTGTGGTGATTCCTATTGCTACACAGCATTTTATGTTATTGGCGCGGAATCTGCTTTATACTGCAATTACGCGCGGCAAAAAGCTTGTAGTGATTATTGGACAAGTAAAGGCTTTAGCAATTGCTATTAGAAATGTCGCCACAAAAAAACGCCTGACAAATTTACCAGCGCGGTTAAAAGAACTTCTTTAGGATCAGGACACACATATGAAAACGAAATATTTTTATTTGCGTAATTTTATTTTTTGTTTTGGGCTGCTTTTATTTTTATTCCAACCAAGAATTATCGCTGCAAGTCCAAAAAATGCCGAAAGAAATTTTTTGCTAATTCCTGACATCCATTTAAATTCAGCCACTCATCACCGTATGGATATCAATCCGCATGGCCCCAATGATGAGAATGATATAGATTTAGCCACCTTTCAAACATTGCTGCAAAAAATTAAAGATGGAATTGATCATAGAATTATTGCAACCCCTGAATTTATAATTTTTCTTGGTGACATGCCAAGGCATCGTCGGCATGGGGTGGATGAAATAATAAGCGATGAAAAAGCAGTATTTAAAAATCTAAAATCTTTTTCAACTCAATTTACCCCTGAAATTCCCGTGTTTTTTGTTTTTGGTAATCATGATTCTTTAAATGATGTTTGGGGGCAGTTTTATAGCGATGAAGCTTTTTCTGGTTTTCATAGCCCGTATGAAATCGCCACAAAGCAAGATTGTGAGAATGGTGGGGATTGCCGCTGGGCTGATGGTTTTCTAACAACTGGAGAAAAGTGCAGTGCTTCCGGTAGTTTTACTAAACCTTGCATTATCAATGAAAATACAAGATATGGCTATTACGCAGCCTATCTCCAAAATAAATTGAAGATGATTGCATTAAACACCGTATTATTTACGCCTGAGCGGAAGGGCACGACAGAACAAGATGCAGCTGATGAATTAAATTGGCTAAATACTGAACTGCTGAGCGCTGCAAGCAAACAAGAATCTGTATTGCTAGCAACGCATGTGCCTTTTGGTTATGGGCTTGAGGGTCAGTCTGAATTTTGGGTTGCATCTGATCAGGAACGATTTTTAAAAATATTAAAACAATATAAAAATAATATTATTGGTATTCTTGCTGGGCACACGCATAAGGAAGAAGCAAAAATTGTACGAGAAGCAGCTACAAACAGTGATATTGCAGTGCTAATGATTGCTGCAGAACTTGCAACAGTGAGCGGGAACGCGCCGTCATTTAGAACGATTTATTTTTCCGGCAATGAACAAAGTCGAACTTTAAATTGGGCGTTGTCTGATTATGAAACATATAATTTTATTGCAGAGGATGCTTTTGGCGTTTACTTAGCCGAGCCAACATTAGAAAAGTTATATAGGTTTAGCGATTATTATACCTGCAAAAACAATGAAGATATTTTGGATTGTGCGAAAAATATTACTGCAACAAAGATGGAAAAATATTACACCGCAGGTAATAGTAATTACAAAGAAAAAATAAAAATCCCAGAAAATATCTATGTAACTATTCCTGGTGATACTCCATATAATCCTGGTAACAATAGTGTTGCTAGCTCAAAATTAAGTGGTGGGGCTATCGCAGCAATTGCCGCGGGTGTTGCAGCAGCAGGTATTGGCGCAGTAATTGTGTATGATGATTTTAAGACTGCAAATGAGACAAAGTAAAAAAATTGTTTGCTTTTAATATTGTCTTAACAATACTTATAATAACAACGCACCTTGAGCTAAATTAGACATATTAAAATTGACAGAGTGCTAGCTTGGAAAAGGCAGAAAAGCGTGACATAATCACGCCATGAAAACAATAAGAAAAATATTCAACATAGGTCATGGTCCTTCAAGCAGCCACACAATGGGTCCGCAGCGTGCCGCAGAAATATTTAAATCACGTTCAAACAATGCTGTTCAATATATTGTTACTTTGTTTTATTGTTGCGTTTAAAA
>JAMCWR010000005.1 GCA_023480665.1 Gammaproteobacteria bacterium | reverse complement strand
TATAACCAAGAAAGCGGTAACATGGCTGTTTATGCAACGGATAAAACATCGAACGAGACTCAACCCCATTCTTTATCAAATATTTCATCGTTTTTTCCGCATCTTTAACAAAAATAACTACTCGAAATGGAATATAGGAAAAATCAGGGTTCAAGGAAAGAAACTCAACCTGATCCCCGAGGTAATGCTTATACTGCTCATGAATTTTTTGTTTTTTGTCCTTAATTTTATCCAACTTTAGCAACTGAGACAAACCCAAGCAAGCCTGTATATCCGTTATGCGAAAATTATAACCTATTTCCTGATGGACAAAAGTACCACTGTGCTTCCTCCCTTGATTTCGCAAATATAACATTTTTTCATATATAGCAGCATCATCAGTAACAACAAAACCTCCTTCTCCAGTAGTAATCGTCTTATCCGCGTAAAAAGAAAAAGTCCCAACCTTTCCAAAAGCCCCGCAGTGACGATTAGAAGATTTTATTGCCAAAGCTTGCGCCGCATCTTCTACGAGCAACAAACCATGTTTATTACAAAACTTAGAAACCTCCTCAATATTACTGCAAGCCGTACCAAAAAGATGGCATAACACCATCGCCTTTGTTTTTTTAGTAACCTTTATGCTATTTAAATCAATAGTTAAATTTTTATAAGAAACTATGTCAGCAAACAAAGGTTTCGCACCTATCATTTCAACAGCATTAGCAGAAGCGATAAATGTTATATTTTGAACGATTACTTCATCCCCCGACTTAACTCCAATTGCTTTAAGCGCAAGATATAACGCCAGGGTACCATTGCAAGCAAAGCAGCCAAATTTTGAGCCAATAAGCGTAAGCAGTTTCTCTTGAAACTCCTTTGCATATGTTCCTTCGGCATAATAATTTTTTTCAAACGCCTTTGCGATAAACCTAAAATCAGCCTTATCAACATAAGATCTGAATTGGGGTATTTTATTTTGCTCTTTTATTTCATTTTTCATACGCTGCCCATTATTCCATATAAAAATTTGACTTATTAATTTATAAATACAGCCAAATTAAATTTTCTCAAAAAACTCTGCTTCTGTATATATCATTATCTTGCGAAAGTTCATGCGCCATTTCTTCCCATCTTGGTATTTTAATGCCAGTAGCTCTTTTAAGTTTTTCTCCATTTAAAGTTCTCAAGCAAACAATTTCATTATCTGGAATTATGTCAATATTCAATTTAAATTCATTACGCATTAAACAAAGAAGCTCATATTTAGATATCACCTCTCCAGCAAGCTGGTAAATACCGCATAAATTTGGGAAACGCTCAATTAAATCACACACAATACGACTCAGAAAAATTGTTGACACCCCCGTATAAAAAGCCTTGCAATACCCCTTAACAGCCTTGCCATTCTGCGAAATTAGCCATTCTAAAAGCTCGGTGAAAGAAACAATTTCCCTGCCTATAAAAGAGGTCCTAATCGTTAGGCAATTATCTGCGTTGGCCTCACCCAATGCTTTTGTACGACCATATATATCTTCTGCATTCGGCAAACTATTCTCAGTATAATTTCCTTCTTTGCCATTAAAAACGCAATCAGTGCTAAACTGGAAGATTCTTGCGTTATTTTTTCTGCCCCATTCAGCAATCATATGAGGAAATAACGAGTTTAATGAGATAGATTTTTGTATATCAGCAATTTCAGGGTTTCGTTTCGTAATACCTATGCAATTCAATATTACTTGAGGTTTTACTTGAAATAGTATTTCTTTTAGCAATCCAAAATCGCTTACATCTACGGAATCAAGAACACGTTCATCATTAAATAAATCTATACTAGAAAAATCCTGTTTTTTCTTTTTTATAACAACGTATGTTTCGTCGAATCGCTTTCTAAGATTCTGCCAAAGTTTGTGCCCAATCAAGCCTGAGCCCCCAAGAATAAGTAAACGCATCTTTTCTTACCTTCGCAATTTTAATGTTTACATTTGCGTTAACAACTCATATTTGGAATTTTGTCGCATATTTTTTACTTTTTCTTTAAATTCCATTAAAAAATTGCTACGCGAATGGTTTTGCAGTGCTTCAATACTTTCCCATTTCTCTAACAAAACAACAGCATTGTCTCTTTTTTCATTATCAAACCTAAGATCTAATGAATCCACAAAGATTTCATACTCCAAGCAACCTACCTCCTGACGAACAAATGGAGCTAATTTTTTGTATTCCTCGATATATGCATTTCTTTTTCCGGGGAACAATACAACATGCGTTATCATAAATATCATTTTTTGTCCTTTAATTCGGCCAATACTTCAGGCAAGCTTAGTAATAAATTCTCAACCTCAGTTATATTCAATCTTTGGGTGTTATGTGAAGTATAATCGTCAATTTGAACATTTTTCTTGTCACCCACGGTATAGTATTTACCATAATCCAAATCCCTACAATCCATTCCTATTCTGAAATAATCCCCTAGATCTTCAGATTGAAGATACTCTTCTTTAGTCATAAGTGTTTCAAAGATTTTTTCTCCATGCCGAACTCCTATCGTAGATATGGGGACATTTGATTTAAAGATATTTTTTAAAGCATTTGCTAAATCTAGCACAGTGCATGCTGGAGCCTTTCGAATAAAAATATCCCCTTGTTTAGCATTAGAAAAAGCAAACAAAACCAAATCGATAGCTTTATCTAAGGACAACATAAAACGCGTCATACTCGGCTCAGTGATTGTAATTGGCTGGTTATTTTTTATTTGCTGTATAAATAACGGGATCACTGACCCACGCGAATACATAACGTTGCCATATCTTACTGATGAAATTAGAGCGCTATCATTTACGATGCCACGAGCAAATGCATGTGCTAACTTCTCCATTATTGCTTTAGTCATACCCATTGCATTTACCGGATAAACTGCTTTATCAGTACCTAAACAAACTATTTTTTTTACACCATGCTTAATAGCAGCACCAATAACATTATTACTACCTATAATATTTGTTAGTACAGCCTGCATAGGAAAAAACTCACAAGATGGGACTTGTTTTAATGCGGCAGCATGAAAAACATAATCAACACCATCCATTGCTAAGTTTATACTTTCACCATCTCGTATGTCGCCAATAATAAAACTCAGCATTTTATTGCTGAATTTTATACGCATATCATACTGCTTCTTTTCATCACGGCTAAATATAATCACTTTCTTTGGTTTTTGTTTATTCTTGGTTAACAGTGTTTTTACCAAGGTTTTCCCAAAAGAACCAGTACCACCTGTAATAAGTATCACTTTATCATTAAACATGAGACAACTCTCTTTATTTTTTATACCATTTGACAACTCTCTCAAAAAGCTTTTCATACTTATCCATAGCCACATTTATCGCCAAATTTTGCAGATAATATTCTCTGCCATTTTTGCCAAAAACCAATCTTTGGGATTGCGACATATTGTAAAACTTCCTTAAAACTTTTGCTAGATTCTCGGGATCAACAGGGCTCACAACCAATCCAGCTTGCGCTTTTTCAATTAAAGCAGCAGCATCACCTTCAGCATACATAATAATTGGTCTGCCAGAAGCAAGGTAACCAAAGGTTTTATAGGGTATGGTTGACCGAAATAATAAATCATTTTTTAAACTCACAAGCAAAGCATCTGCACATGCATAAAATTTTGGCATAAGCTCTGAAGGCTGTCGAGGCAAAAAAACAACGTTTGTTAACCCTCTGGCTGTAACTTCGTCAAGAAGAAGATTTTTACTATTACCTTCCCCCACCAAAACAAATTGCAGTTCTTTAATATCAATGAGCAAAGCAGCTGCTTCGATGATGTTATTTATTCCTTGGGCAGGCCCTATGCCTCCAGTAAATATTATATTAAAATGATTATTCAGCTTAAACTTATCAGCAAAGTTATTATCACGTTCTTCTGGATGATAATTTTCTTCATCAACCCAACTATGAATAATTTCAATTTTCTCAGGAAATACGCCTCTTTCAACAAGATTATTCTTAAAGCCATTAGATATTACTGACAACGCTCCAGCTTTACTATATACAAAATTCGCAAGACATTGCGCCAATCGATATGGAATGCTTTTTTTCGCAATGTTGACGACAGAAAATGAGTCTGGATATAAATCTTGCACATTAAAAACAAATGGCACTTTATATAAAAACCCATACCACCAAGCAGGTATTCCGCTGGTTAATGTATGATAAACAAAAATAACATCAGGTTTCTTAATTAAAAATGGACAAAAAACCGTAGCCATAAATGCAAAACTCAAATAAGAAAGTGCTCTTTTTGTCGTAGAAAGGCTATGATCAGGATAAAGCGGTAGTCGTAATACTTTTATGCCATCTAACTCGCAGTATTGATACAGTCTTTGCTTATAACCAGGGTAAATCTTTCCTTCTGGGTAATTTGGGAACCCAGTAATAACCTCAACATCATGCCCAAGTTTTTTCATCCCTTTGGCCAAATCATTTGGAATTGCACTTGGCTCAGGCGGATAAAATTGGGTAATAATTAAAATGCGCATTAAAACCCTCGTTATTTCTTATCAAGAATTTCTTTTCGGCTTAAAGTAATTTTTTTTTCTAAAACAAAGCACATTGCACATGGTAACAGGCGAGGAAAAAATGAGAAAAGGCGGTCAACAAATCTGCGACCGCTCCATCCGCCAAAAACTTTTACTTTAAATCCAGCAAAAATAAACTCATATATCCACTGTGAAAATACTTTTTTTGATTCAACGCGAATTTTCTTAAAAAAACTTTCATTGCCATTTTTTTGCATAAATTTATATACTAATAAAGAAAAATACCCAACAACCGGCTCACGAACAAATATCGCATGACCCCCTTTTTTTAAACACCTATTCAGCTCCAAAAAACCTCTTTTGCTATTTTCAAATTGAGACACAACAGCGTCCCCTACTATTAGATCAAATTCTTCGTCATTAAATGGCAATGTTTCGGCATTAATATCGCCAATTAGCGTAAGATTATCTGGTTTTGTTGCATAATAATTATTAAACACTTCGAGCCTATCAGTAGCAATATCTGTACAAATGATTTGTGCTTTTGGATATTTATCACACAAAAATCTTGACAAATATTGGCTACCCCCTCCAATCTCAAGGATATTTTTAAATTCTTGCTTCTTAGACTTTTCTATTTTTCTGATAGCTTTTTTTAACATTCCCAACCAATTAGATTTTTTAACATGCTTTAAAAATCTCTCACAATAGCCAGGGTTTTTTGTTCGGCTATTCCAATAGCTTTTCCGCTCTTCATTCATACCCTTACTCCAAATTTATTTTTTAATAATTAGGCAAACAAATCGCTCGCGTATCAATAAAATACCTCATTAAACTAAAAAAATAAATACATTTAATAATTAGCGCAAGCCTGATTAAAAAGATTAAAGAACCATTTAACAGTAATTAAAAAGAATAACGCAATCAACATTGGAAGGCCATATCCAATACCAATTGCGCTATATATTGGAGCAAAAAATAAAATAAGTAAATTATAAACAGATAGTAGCATCCACTCTGGCTTTTTTGAATATTTTGATCGCTTCCATGCAAAACAAACAAAAAAACCATAGATGTAGAAAAAAATGAGAGATCCGAAATAACCAAAATCAAGATATATGCTACCCAACAAACCAAGGTAGGTCCCCAAATGCACTAGATTAAGCCGAATAAAATTAATGTCTGTAAGATGAAAACCTATTTTATTTAGAAATAATACTATGCTATAAAAATTATAGCCCCCCCAATAAGGACCAATACCTGACAATTTAGAAAGTAACAAATTCAGTTCATTAAGTGAGTGTGTAATATAGAAGACAAGAGTTAAGTATATTATTTTTAAACTCGAGAAGCTTCCTGAGGTATTAATGCCAACCTTCACCCCAAAAAAAGAAAAATCCGAAACCATTCCCAAAAGGTTGAGAGAACTTACAGAAGCTCTTACCAAAAAAATTATCAACATATAAAATATTGAAAAAAGGAAAACACTCAGCGAGCAAATCTTAACAAAGCGAGGAAGCGGCGGAAACATGCTTTTCTTCAGTATCGCTAATCTTACAGTCCCAGTCAGAAGTAAAAATACTATTACCATTGCCTCTTCATTGCGACCACCAGCCATAAAAGCAAATATTAAGTTAATCATTAAGGAAATTAAGACCAATACGATTTCATTATTCGAGAAAATAATTTTTTCTCTTTGCAAAAGAAGAAATGCTGCCGTTATTACAGGAAAACCGTTTGTAATGTTAGAAATTATGCCGGTTAAAGAAAATCTAATTCCGGCAAAAGTCCTCAGATTATGCGCCACGGTTATACTTTCTAATGAATAATTCATAAAATAACTTTGAAGAGAACGAAAATCCAATACTAAAACGATGCAATTACACAATGAGAAAAAAAGCAACATTCGAAAAACAAATTTATTACAAATATCTTCTTTTGAGTTGGCAGAAATAATGGAAATACCGTCTTGTAGATTATTTTTATTAACTCGAGATGGTCCTGCGGCAGTAACTGTTAAGTAACCCAATAAAAACGAAACGGAACACATGAAAATAAAAGCTTCAGTTAAATATGAAATTGGCTCAAAAATTAACCCCCCGAATTCGCGAAATAATACAAAAAAAAGTATTGAAAATGTCAAAACACTTAAAGGACTTATATTTCTAAGATATTTTTTCATGTTATTAGGTAACAACACCTATGCGTTATTGGTTGTTCTATTGGGATTTCTTTATTGGAACCATAACTAAACAATGCTAATAAAGATCATGTACAAAATTTCTTAGCCCGCGTCCAAGTAAAGCGGCATTTTTATCGCTCATATAGCCTGCTTGACAAAAAGCCCCTTCAATCGTCCCGGACAAAACATGTTTTATAATATGATGTGATATGTGAGTATCGCGAATTTGAAAAGCATTCAAATCAAACTCTTGTAGCTCACGTACATCGCTAATCTTAATAAAATAGTCTTTTATATAATAATACGGATCACCCAAAACAATAACTTTTTTACCACGTAACGCTGCTTCCAATCCAACCGTCCCAGTCCAAGTTAATACTGCGTCACACTTTTTAATTAGATGTTGTGAGTTATAATCTGGGTGCACTAATATAATATTTTTTAACTCCTGCAGTCGTTTATAGAATACCCCACTCCTTGTTCCTATTGCTGCGGGATGCTCTTTTATTGCAATAGAAAAAAATTCACTTAGTATTTTTGCTACATTAATAAGCACATTTTCATAATCAATTAATGATGTGGTTTTTGTCCAATAGCTAACGGTAGCTTCTGGAAAAAAATGCAATGGAATATATAGCTTCGGCAGATCATTGCTACCCCATCCTTCCAAACAATCATTGTTAAAATATTTAATATCCCTATAACCAAACATATGTTTTTTATCAGCAGAGTATGGTAAAACCATAAGATGGTAATTAAAATAATCATTCCTTCTCTTAATCAAGCAAACCAACTCTTTAACGCGATATATTATATTTCGCTTAACATGTCCAAAAACAGAATAAGGCTTATTACCAATAAGATACTTGGGTTTATAATCATCGGTCAACAAAAGATCTAAAACTTTAGCAATCTCATCTTTTTCTGGCTCCCTAATAATATTGTGCTCACCTCTTTCAGAAATCAGCACATAACCAGTTATTGGGCAATTTGATATACCAATAAATCGAATGCCATGTCCATGGCAAGCCCTGGCTAATAAATCAACAATATATGCATCAACTGTTATAGAAAGAACATATTTAGGTTTTACTTCTTCTAAGACAGCATTAATTGCAGCCCATGCGCAAGTAATCATTTTTAAACTAGTTTCTTTTGGTAAATTCCTTAATAAGCGACATCGCAGCCTTACATCTTCAACAGGCAAAATAGAATTATCAGTTATCTTTGTGCTTTTTTCCCAGTAATTATAAAAATAATCCATTAAACAAATGTCATGCTTATTTTTAAACTCACTTAAGCCAACAAGGTGAAACTTGTCAAATGCCTCAGCAGCAACCCGCCACCACCACTCTCTCCAAGTTGGGCGACTATAAATCAAAACAGAGTCTTTCATAAAGTTATCTTTTTATAAGTATACCAAATCGCAAATAGTGAATAAACAGCTAACCAAAAAGAAGTGCAGTAAGCTGCATATATTTGTGGCGCTCGGAGCAAAAGAATAATCCAATTATGTATAATTGTAAGCAAAACAATGGCAAAAAGAAAGGCCGTTAATGCTTTTTGCTCCCTGTTATAAAAAGCAATTGGCGTAATACTCCCAGAAATAAAAAACAAGATTACCCCCAGGCCTAATCCAGCAGTAACTTTACAAAGACCGGGGTATTTTATTAAAAAATATTTTTCTAATACAAACGATGCAACTAACAATATAACATAAAAAATCACGCCGGCTATAAATGCTCTTTTAAGATTATCAAGTAAAATACCACGCATAGCAGCATCTTCACGCTTTTTTTCCCCTATATCAATTACATTTATAAAATTTTGCGAGCTTATGGGCAATGATGCCCCCAATGATAACTGCAATGCCAAAGTATACAATCCCAAAGCGCTAAAATTATGATACCTCTCCAAAAAAAATCTATCTATTGCAAGCAAAATTGCATAGGCTAAAGTACCCATGTACATGGGAAAACCATCGCAAAGAATATCGAAGTATATCTTTAATGTTTTCCGAGAAATGATATCTCTAAAACCAATAACAAGACCAACTTTTTTAATAAAAAATACAAGCAATGGATACGATAAAATTAAAAACCCAAACGAATACCACATAATTGTATTAAATGTTACAGAAAAAAAACTTGCACAATACTTATTAAAAAGAACGCCAGCCAAAACTGCAAAACAAATTAAAACATCTGGCAATAATGTGGCATAGTATAATTTTTTAACACGTAAAATTGGATTTAAGGTAAAAAATGGTATAAGTAAAACAAAAAATACAGCAGATTTTGCATATACATTTCCCATAAATACACTAGAAAAATAAACTACTACTGCAATAAATAACAGTTGTATAGAATAGAATAAAATAAACGCAAAATGCGGAATGTTGTTTTGACGAACATAGCTATTAAAAAGAAAGCCGCTCTCGCTCCCCAGCTGGCCTGTCAAAAAAAGCTTAACCAAATACATTGCAAAGGCAACTTGACCAAAAACAGCGGGATCTAAGATTTTTGCCATCAATAATGATGATGCAAAAACAAATCCTGTAGAAAGTATCCTTTGAACAACAAAGCTGTTTATCATAAATGGATTTAATTGCAAAGCTATTTTTAACTAAATAATCAGCTGATCTTGTAAATCCTTTTTTGCAGATTCATAATTTTTTATTTCCCCAATATCAACCCAATAATCAGTAACTTTATAACTATGAACATCAAGTTTATTTTGCAATATTAAATTAAACAAAGACGGCATATCAAAGTATTGTTTATGCGGAACAAGGCTTTTTGCTTGCGGATTAAAAACATAAATACCCGCATTGACGAATAGACTATGCGTAGGCTTCTCATGTATAGATATAACACGATCACCACCAAGCTCTACAATACCATAGGGTATTTGGTGTTGTATTTCTCTCACGCACATAGTGGCATATGCAGAAGACTCAATATGATAATTTAGCAATTCATCAAAGCTAAGGGCGGTAAAAATATCTCCGTTAATAACAATAAACGGGTCACAAAAATCTTCTCTTATTAGGCTTAGCGAGCCTGCGGTACCCAACCTGTCTTTTTCATCAAGATAGTTAATCCTAACCCCAAATGCAGAACCATCTTTAAAGTAATTTTTAATAACCTCAGATTTATAATTTACACTTATATATATGTTACTAAAGCCTTGGTTATAACAATTAGTTAAAATATGTTCTAACAATGGCTTGTTACCCATGCTAAGCATGGGTTTTGGCATATTCTTTGTTAGGTGACCCAATCTAGTACCATATCCACCAGCCATAATAATTACATTATTAGGTTTGGAATTGAACTCTAGATGGTCCAAAATGATTACATCCACTAACTTGTTTTCATCATCTATTAACGGTAATTGCCTGCGATGAATTGATTTTAAATATTGAATAGCTTGTTTGCGCGGTGTCCTTATATTTAAAGTAAATGGCTTACGGTTTATAATATCTTCAAGTTTATTTTTTTTGTTTAAAATAGCCCTCCTAATATCCCCGTCTGTAAGGATACCTATAAGTAAACCACAATCACCTGTTACAACTAAAAAACCTTGGCCATTGGCATCAAGTGCTCTAATCGCGTCTTCAAAAGTAGTTTTTTCACTAATAATAAACTTATTCTTCATATCTTGTCCTTAATAGAAATTCAACATACTTGAAATCAGATATAGTGTCGACATCCACTGATCTATCGGCCGGCATAATATGCGCGAAAGAATTGTCTGTGTAATATTTTCTTTTTTTGATGACTTCGTATTTAAAGACATAAACTGCGCCATTTGGAAAATAGGTAGCTACAACA
This sequence comes from Gammaproteobacteria bacterium, assembly GCA_023480665.1. GTDB lineage: Bacteria > Pseudomonadota > Gammaproteobacteria > UBA9339 > UBA9339 > JAMCWR01. The sequence continues at coordinate 22,739 of JAMCWR010000005.1, read as the reverse complement.
TCCTGGCGATTTTTTAACTCTCCGTCAAAGATAGGGATAATTTTCTGATTAAGATCTATCTTCTTGTGCCAACTTATAGGATGGGCTTCTTGAGTGAAACTAAAAGCTGAATCAGCATTTTTGCTATAAAACAGTTCTATAACATTATCAATATCAACCGCTAACCGCAAAGGAGAAGTTGGCTGCAAAACCACAAACTCTGTTATTTTATAATCAAATTCGTTATTTAGTCTGTCAATAGTATATATATAGTTATCAACAGCCAGACTATCATCGCGCGCTAACTCAGCCGGACGCATAAATAGACATTTTGCCCCGTATTCTACAGCAATAGAAGCAATAGTTTCGTCATCAGTAGAAATAATAACTTCGGATATGTACCTAGAGTTTAGGGCCTCAATTAAGGTATAAGCTATCATGGGTTTATCAATAAGCCGCCTTATATTCTTTTTCGGGAGTCCTTTTGATCCACCTCTGGCCGGCACTATTGCGATCATTAAACTAAATCCTCCTTAGAAATAGCTCGATCAAATTCAATAGTTTTTTTTGCAATCCTACCAATAATAAAACCAACATCCTCAGGCGCAATACCAAGACCAGGCCTTTTATAATCGACATCAGATTCAGTTATTACTTCACCGGGACTAATATTTCTAGTTGCAACAATACTTCTTCTGAAAGCTGCTTTGCGCTCATCGCTTTCCTCACATCTAATATAAGGCTTACCTAGGGCGATATTAATCCTTAAGGCTTCTGAGCATATCATTTTTAATTCATCTGGAGTTGCGGATACCTTGTGATCCCAACCAAACATACTTTTATCAAGAGTAAAATGCTTCTCAACAATACAAGCACCAACAGCTATAGCTGCCAAAGGAATTGATACACCCAAAGTATGATCGGAAAAACCAACCGGAAATGGGTATAATTTTTGTAGAGTGGCAATTCTATTTAGATTGATTTCTTCATCTTTTGGTGGGTAATTTGCAACGCAATGCAAGATTATTATTTGTTCATTTCCGGCTTTTTCAATCGTTCTAATTGCCTTATCAATTTCGTATAATTCACTAAGCCCTGTGGATAAAACAATGGGCTTGCCTTTTTTTGCTATATAACTAAGAAACGGGTAATTATTTAAATCCATAGACGCTATTTTTATAAAAGGTGCATTTAAAGCATCTACCAAAAAATCGACTTCTTTTTTTGAAAAAGGTGTTGAAGTGCAATCAATACCAACCCGGTCTGAAAATTGCTTCATTTTAAGCAATTCTTCTTCAGAGATAGAGAATTTTTCAACTATTTTTTCTAAAGAAAAATCGGATCTATTTCTATAATCATCATTTAAAAAATAATTATCCTCATAAACTTTCCTAGACGATACAGACTCCTTAGTCCAGCTTTGAAATTTTACGCAATCAGCCCCAGACTCTTTTGCTGCAATAATTAATTTTTTAGCTAACTCCATATCGCCATTGTGATTTGCCCCTAATTCAGCAATAATATAAGGTTTACCATAATTACAAACCTCAGTTTTTTCAGTTATTTTAATCCTCATTAGCTCTCCTTATTAGTCTTAATCATTTCCCACCACAGTGGGTTCTTAATATTACAAGCACGAAGATATTCAAAATATTTGTTTAAAAAAATTGGGTCGCCAGCCGTGCTGCGAAGTTTTTCTAATAAAACCTCTAGTGTTTTAAACCGTGCATCACGCTTCGCTAATTCTCGGTAATGCAATAATTTTACGTTAATTGCATGTGGAATATATTTTTTATCCATTTCTTTAAAACCAGCAATATTATTTTGATGCTGCCTGTAATAAGTTGCAGTTTTGTTCGTAAAAATAGCTATCTTTTTTGTAAGCATCAAAATCCGACTAAAAAAATACCAATCTGCTGCAATAATACCTTCTGGCAAATTAATTTTATTTAGAATATCTCCTCGTATAGCGGTGTTAGAAAAACCAAGTAAATTTTTTTCTTTTATAAAATCAAGATCAATCACTGATTCATCTGCAACTCTGTTAGACAAGTAATTGTTGTAAAGCATATTTTTATTAACGCTAACTAAATGCAAATCATTTACAACAACATCATAATTCTGCAGATAATTAACAACAACCTCGATTCTATTTTCTGCAAAATAATCGTCAGCATCGCCAAATATAATTAAATCATACTTTTTATTCAAAACCAAATTAATACCAAACTCTCTTATTTTTACTGGTGAATTGTGGTAGTTAATATCAATTATTTTTAGATTCTTGAATTTTTTCTTAAAAAAAATAAAATTTTCTAATTCATCATTAATAATATATACATCAAAATCTTTAATTGTTTGCGCTTGTAAAGATTTAAAAAAATCATCGAGAAACTTTTCGCTCCCAGGGTACACAAATGATAAAAAAACAATGTTATTCATAATCAATTTTCAAAAAATAAATCATTGGCTAACTCAACTCCGGACTGCTTGGAATATTAATCAACCGTTTTTCTAATTTTTCAGATATATGCAAATCCATGTGTGGACAATCTTTAAACATAGGAAGCTGATTCATCAACACCCATGCCGGCCTAGCTAATATACCTGCGTTGTTTGTACCTTCTAATAGAGCATCCCGCATAGGAGCGTTTTTTTCATCAAGCAATAAAACATTAAGCCAATAATTACTTCTTGCAAATTTTGGCTCTTGAAAAAGCTGAATACCATCTATACCACTAAAAACCTTTTTGTAATTTTCTGTAACACGTCTTTTTTTCTCAATAAAAAAAGGCAACTGTTCAAGCTGAGCACATCCCAAAGCAGCATTAATGTTTGGCATACGATAATTATACCCAACCATATCATGATAAAAGTTCCATTTATGCGGAAGTTTAGCCGTAGTTGTAATATGTTTTGCAAGTTTTCCAAGCTCTTCGTCGTTGGTAAGAATAGCCCCACCCCCACCTGTTGTAATTATTTTATTACCATTAAAACTAAGTGCAGATAATTTACCAAAATTTCCGGTATGTCGTTCTTTATAGTAAGACCCAAGCGACTCTGCCGCATCTTCAATTAATTCTAACTTGTACAAACTGCAAACATCAATCAGCGGATCAAGATCAACAGGATGCCCAAAGGTGTGCATTGGAATAACTGCTTTAATTCTGCATCCAGTTTTTTTGTTAAAACATGCACCCGCACGAATTTCAGATATTTCTGCTAAATATTTTTTTAGTTTAAAAGGATCAATACCCAATGTTCTTTCTTCGCTATCAACAAAATGCGGTACTGCATTGCAATATGCGACTGCGTTTGCTGTTGCTACGAAGGTTAGCGCTGGCATCAATACTTCGTCATTATCTCTTACTCCCACCAATTTTAAGCAAATATGCAATGCTGCAGTACCATTTGCAACCGCAACTGCTCGCTTTACTCCGGTAAATTCAGCAAGCTTATATTCAAATTCATCAACATACTTACCTACCGATGAAACCCACCCCGTATCAAGACATTCTTTTATATATTTCCACTCATTCCCCTTAAAAGAAGGTTCATGCAAAGAGATTGTGCCACAACTAGCTGGCAAAACTGACCTAAGCTTTGAAACTATTTTATTTATATCAATCTCTTTATTCATATATTATAAATATCAGCCTTATAACCTTTAAGATTTTGTGGATTGGCAAACCAAGTAATAGTCTCATTTAAACCGCGTTTTAAACCTTCCTTGCTAGCATACCTCGGCTCCCAAGCTAGAATTTTCTTTGCTTTGCTATTGTCTGCCCATAATCTTTCAACTTCACTATTATCGGGACGTAGCCGAATATTTTCTTGCTCAATCTCAATATTTGTGTTCATTATTTCAGCAATCAATTTTACAGTATCGCCAATTGATATTTCATAATTACTGCCGATATTTATTACCTCACCAATGGATTTTTCTGAATTCATCGCAGCAATGAAGCCACTTACAGTATCTTTTACATAATTAAAATCCCGAGTTGGATGTAATGCCCCTAATTTAATTTTTTTCTTTCCGTTTGCAATTTGAGTAATTACCGTTGGAATAATCGCTCGGGCTGATTGGCGTGGCCCATAAGTATTGAAAGGTCGTAAAATTACAATAGGAGTACCAAATGAGTTATAAAAAGACATTGCAATCTGATCTGCCCCAATTTTTGATGCTGAATAAGGGGATTGCCCTTGCAGCGGATGCGCCTCAGTGATCGGCACAAATCGAGCTGTACCATAAACTTCGCTAGTTGAAGTCTGGACTATTTTTTCAATCTCAAGTTCCCGTGCAGCTTGAACAATATTCAATGTTCCTTTTATGTTTGTATCTACATAAGTATCTGGGGAATGATATGAATACGGAATTGCAATTAAAGCAGCCAAATGCAGAACTATATTACATCCCTGCATGGCTTTTTTAACCCCATAAGGATCGCGAATATCTCCTGAAAAAATTTCGAGTTGATTTTTAATTTCCTGCGGAGAATGATCCAGCCAACCCCAAGAATTAAATGAATTATAAAAAACAAAAGCGCGCACATTATAACCTTGACGCACCAATTCTTCTGTTAAATGCGATCCAATAAAACCATCTGCGCCAGTTACTAATACCCTATTTCCATGATTCATTTAGTTTCGCCTTTCAAATAAAAATAGCATGTTTCTATTTTATAATTGTATGAGCAATAGCTTCGATGTCTTTAAAAGCAAGATACGGGTGCATTGGCAAACTCATTACCTTTTCAGAAGCTGCTTCAGCAACTGGCATTTTGCAAGTCTTATACTGTTCAAGATATGCAGGCTGTTTATGCAGTGGCATTGGGTAATGTACCGCTGTTGGAATCCCGGCTTGTTTTAATTTTTCTTGAAGCTCGGCGCGATTTGGCACTTGAATTGTATACTGCGCATAGACACAAGTATTAAATGGCTCGATATACGGAGTCACAACATGCCCTTTTAATAATTCATCATATTTTGCCGCTACTTTTGCCCGCATTTCAATCTCTTCAGAAAATATTGCGAGTTTTGCTAACAAAATTGCCGCTTGAATTGTATCACACCTTGCATTCATACCAATTCGCGGGTGGTGATAAGTGCGGTCTTGGCCATGTACACGAATTTCACGCATAGCTTTTGCAAAATTATCGTCATTAGTAAAACAGGCTCCACCATCGCCATAGCAACCAAGCGGTTTTGGTGGATAAAAGCTGGTACAAGCAATAGTTGAGAGATTACAGGATTGTTTGCCCTTATAAATTGCGCCTAAGCTTTGCGCAGCATCTTCAATTACTGGTAAATTATATTTTTTTGCAATTGCATTGATCGCATCAAAATCTGCGCATTGACCATAAAGACTTACTGGCATAATAGCTTTTGTTTTTTTAGTAATTGCGGCTTCAATTTTTGCCGGATCAATATTATAAGTTTTTGAATCAATATCGACAAAAACTGGCTTAGCTCCAACAAGTGAAATTGTTTCTGCAGTAGCAAAAAATGAAAATGGCGTGGTAATTACTTCGTCCCCTTGAGAAATTCCCAAAGCCATAAAGGCAACCAAAATAGCATCAGTACCATTGCCTACCGCAATGCAGTGTTTTACTCCAACAAATTGCGCTAACTTTTCTTCAAATTCACGCACCTCTGGTCCCATTATGTATTGGCCATGCTCAAGCACGGCTTGAATTCTTTTATTAACATCATCTTTAATACGATTGTATTGGGTTTTAAGATCGATAAATTGCATTAAATCCCCCCATGTAAAAACCTTTTGTATATTTATAATTAATTGATTTTAAATAAAAAACTTATGAAAACATAAAATAAAAATTGTGCTTTAAGATTATACATAATTTTGAAAGTTAAGCAAAAAAATGATGTCGAAATTTTAGTTAGTGGCAATAACTATTTCATGGTAACATTTTTAAATTTGGCAAAAAAGGAATACAAATGATAACCTGGGCTTCAAAAATCTCGCTTATACGTCTATCAATATTAATAGCTGTATTTATTTCTACCCCAACATTCGCAACTTCAGAAAAAAACATTATTCCAGATAAAAATTTTCAGCTATCAAAACTTGAGACCAACTGGCGCTTTAATTTCGACTCAGTAAAAATGCCAAGCCCTGGGGAATCGAATATGGGGCTGCTTGGAATTAGCTATTTAGCAAATATCAATAAATGGCTTTATGCTGGATTCGGCGGTTATGGTTCTGTCACTGGCGAGCGTGGCGGATTATTTGTGCTTGGATTTGAAACTGGGTTGCAATATGAAATATTTAAAAACATATATTTGAGCGCTGGAATTTATACTGGTGGTGGCGGCGGCGGATCTTCTCTGGTCGGGAGTGGTTTAATGCTCAGGCCTCGCGTTGGGCTAGCTTATGATTTTAAATATTTTAAGATCGGGGTCGATTTAAGCAATGTGCGTTTCCCCGACGGCAAAATTAACAGTACTGAAGCTGCAATCAACCTAAGTTTTCCAGGAAGTTTTTTCTATTCAACTCCAGAAAACACATTTAAACAGTTTAGTACCCTTGAAAACGTAACTTTTGATTGTCCAGGTTTGTTAAATTTTTCAAAGAATGTAATTTCACTTATTGAGCAAAATTATTTTACACCAAATGCAGGTACCATAAAAAACGCCTTCTCGATTGGTTTAATTGGCATTGAAGTAGACCATTTTTTAACTAAACATGGCTTTGCTTATTTAAAAAGCGCTGGCGGATTTGCCGGGAAACATAATGGCTATATGGATTTATTGGGTGGGTTTGGTTACGAATTTGCAATGCCATTTTTATCACCGAGGATATCAATAATCCCAAGAGTTGGAGCTGGTGCTGGCGGTGGCGGGAATGTTGAGGTCGGCGGCGGCATTCTTACTGAACCAAGTCTTGGTATCAAATATCAATTATCAAAAAAATTTAGCACTGAAATTGTTGCAGGTTACCTTTTTGCACCAAATCACAATTTCAATGCTTACACCCTGACTGCAAAATTATCCTACGACATTTTTCTTGGGAAAGTTGAAGATAAACCTCAGGATAACCCTTTGTTTTCAGCTTATAGTTTTCATGCCTGGCAAATTAGAACAATAAATCAGACTTATTTTAAGCCGCAACGTAAAAACGGTAATAATGAAAACATCAATTTATTTGGCGTAAAATTTGATGATTTTTTAACAAAGAATTTTTATCTCACCGGCCAAGGAAACAGTGCCTATGCTGGGCAAGCTGGTGGATACTCGTCTGGGTTGCTCGGTTTTGGAGTAAGAAGTAATAAATTTTTCCATAACAAGATCGATCTAAATGCAGAAATTTTGGCCGGAGCTGGTGGCGGCGGGTCATTAGATGTTTCTGGGGGTGCGCTTCTTCATCCAAATATCGGTATTACCTATCATTTTACAAAATATGTAGGCATACAAGCAGAGGTTGGCAGAATTATTGGACTAAGAGGGAAATTAAATGCAACGACGCTTGATGCTGGATTGGTGTTTGACTTTACAACATTAGAAGGTTTATAAAAATTTCAGCCAAATCAATCTTGCATTAATATTGATATTTAATTTCATAAGAATTACTTTTTATCTTTATTATAGTCATAATAATAGTAATTATAGTATCCATAATTACCGTAGCCATAACCATAACTATGCTGCAATTCCTTTGAACTATTGAAGACAAACCCATCAACTTTGACATTACTCTTTTTTAGACGCTTTACAGCATGCTCAACACTTGGCAATTCTTCTGAGCCTGAACCTAAAACCAACACATTACTTCCAGAATATTTTGAAATTAATATGCTATCTGTTACCGCCAATACTGGGGGCGTATCAATTAACACAATGTCATAATGTGATTTTAGTTCTTCAATAATAATTTTAAATTTTTCGCTAAATAGTAATTCAGCTGGATTAGTAGGATATTTACCTGTAGGTATAAAATCAATTTGATCTTGTTTTAAAACTCTTTTCGCCTGTTCTGTTGTTGCGCTGCCTGCTAATAATTCAGCAAAACCAGGAACATTCGTCACGCATACATACTTATTAATCTTCCCTTTTCGCATATCAGCATCAATCAATAAAACTTTTTTGCCGCTATCAGCAAAAACATACGCTAAATTTAAAGAAACAAATGATTTACCAATACCAGGACTTGAGCCTAAAATTGATATCACATTGTTATGCGCTTCTTGGGTAGCAAATTGCAAAGTTGTGCGAAGACTTCGTAAACCTTCAATTGCAAGATCTTTACTGCTAATTGCAGCTAACACAAATGGCCCACGACCTGGAATTTTACGCTTCATCTCGTGCCCTAATTGCTCTTGACGCCTACTAAATGGAATAATCGCATACAACGGTATACCAAGACGCTCTTCAATATAATCTGGATTTTCAATACCTTTACTGAGCGCCCTTCTTAAGAAAACTATCACAACAGCAAGAATGAAGCCAAAAATTAAACCTGTCAAAATTGAAGACACAGTCTTTGATGGTAGCTTAATTGGCTTGGTTGCATAACTCAATACCCTGACATCACTTATTGTACCGGCTTTAATGACTTGTAACTGCTGAATCTTCCCTAAAATAAACAAATATAATTTACTCTTTGCTGCCACATCACGCTCAAGACTTAAGGCTTTTTGCTGCGATTTTGGTAAGTTACTAACTTTAGACTCAAGCAACGATAACTCAGCTTGTAATTTTTTTTGCTGGCTTGCGATAGCAATCACAAATGGGTGCAGAGGGGTATATTCCTGCAGTAACTCTGACTTTTTAAGTTTTACTGCTTCAAGTGTTTTTTCAGTATCAAGTAACTTTTCTAGTAATGCTCTTGTAGCAAGATTAATTCCAAGTTCGCCCTGTTTTGCTTTATAATTACTAAGCATGCTTTCAGCTTGATCCAATTCTCCTTTCAAAGTTTCTGCTTGTCGATTTAAAAAATCTAAGGTTTTCTGAGCTTCCTCGACTTTTTTATTGCTATTTTTTTGAACATCAAGATCTATTATTGTATTTAAAATTAACGGCAATAAATTAACATTCGAACCTTTAAAGGATAAATTTAATACACCCGTACGAGAAACCCCGCTAATATAAGATGTGGCAAGTTTTTCACCCATGTCTTCAACAGAAATGCCTTGAGCTAAACCAAGAGCCACTTGTGATGTTGGAACTTGCAACACTCTAAACTCCGCGCCAACATTCGCCTCTAACTCAGTAATTAATATTTTTAATAGAGGTATTGCGCTGTCAGGTTTTGTTTGTTCAACTTGACCAACTTTACCTTCTAAAATCAAGGAGCCTCGGGGAGAATAAAGTTTATATTGATTATCTTTTTCAACTTTAACCAAAAAACTTTTATTGTAAAATTCTTCTGGGACAGCAAACTGCTTAACTAAAATTTTCTCACCTCCCCACGAGTATCTGTTCAAACCAAATAATGGTTTTGCTACGCCTTTATTTTTATGCCCTCGAGCAATAAACCCTCCGATAATAGGAAAATATTTCGGATATGCTTGGATGTTTAAGTCAAGAGCCTCAATAGTTGGCTCTAAAATAAACCTTGAGTTAATTAAGGCAATTTCAATTTGCGAAGGCATTGCGCCGCTTGTGCTTCCAGTCAAAGAAGAACTTAAGCTTTGCATAAACCCGCTCATCCCCTCTGCTTTATTATTTACCTGAATAAGTGCATTTGTTTGATATAGAGGTGGTATAGATATTACATATAGGCTTGCAATACACAATGAAACAAGCATTACAAAAAAGACAAACCATTTCCGTGCTAAAACTATTGCCAATAGTTCACGTAAATTAACATCACCTTCACCATGTTGTGAGCTTCTATGGGTTGGCTTTTCTTCTTTGGGTGCCGTATCTGTCATTTGCTCGCTACCAAATTATTGTTTTGAAACAGTGCTTGTATACCATATTGTCTCAATGGTCGGTAAGATTTGGCTTATAATACGATTCCAACTTACAACCCCGGCTGGTGATACATAAATAATATCGTTATCCACTAAACGAAAACGTTCCGCAATCAATAATGCCTGCGGCGATCTCGCATTTAACCAATAAACAGAAATATCTCGATTATTAATACTACGAATTATATAAATATGCTGCACATCAGCGGAATTAGTATTAATCCCACCACAAAGGTTAAGCGCATCTAAAACTGTAAGTGGCCTATCAGTTAATGGACGCATTCCCGGTTGCATTACTTCGCCGATCACATGCACGCGCTTACTATTAAACGCAGAAACGCTGACGCTTACTTGCGGATTTCGAATGTATTTTCTAAGTTCAATAGTTAATTTACTGCTAATTTGATCAACTGAAAGCCCTGAGACTTTTTGTTTGCCAAGTAGCGGCATAATAATTTCACCGTTGGCGTTAACAAATATTCCGAGTGATTGTGCATTATTTTGGTTATTAAGCAGCCCTTGCACAAAAGATACTGAGGTCATGGTTATTGAACTTGCAGTTTCCGCAGTAGTTTGCGATGCCGGCAAAGTTAGTTCCGGGTGGTTCCAAACCACAATATTCAAAACATCATACGGCCCAACGCGATATTTATAGGGAGCATTAATTTCTGGGACAACATTTGAGGTGCGAAGTAATTTGTCATCAACTGGTATAATTTTCGCGTGTAGCAACTGGCCCTTTGCATCTGACCTTGCGCTTGCTGTAACGCTACTGCTACTTGCCATGTACGTTCCAGGCACAGTGCAGCCAGCAAGAAATAACGCTACAACTACCAAAAAAATTCTTCTCATTTTAAAGTAACCTTTTCTTCCAATCTTCAAAACTTTTTTTAATTAGTTCAAAACTTTCGGCGAAAACTTCGATTGGTTGACGGTATGGATCTGGAATTTCAAAACCGCCCCACTTCCCAAGCAAAAAAACTTTACCACGAGATTGAGGAAAAAGAAACTCCAAATTTTGTTTCTGAAATTCTTCCATAACTAAAATTAATTCTGCATCTGAAATTAAATCAGCATCAATCTGCCGAGCGCGATGAGATAAAATATCAATGCCGATCTCAGACATAATTTTTTGCGATTCTGGTGCTGCTGCATGCCCAACTAAAGCACCAATACCGGCAGAACTTACCTTTACCTTTGGATTAACTTTTACGAGATGATGGCGAAATAAACCTTCCGCCATTGGGCTGCGACAAATATTTCCCACACAAACCATCAAAATATTATTGAACATGATTAAGTATATTTTTTAACTTGTTTATTTATTGTAATAAATTTTTAACTACATCCGGTTGTTTCACCGCAGGTGACACACTTCAAACATGCACCATTTCGCACCATGGTAAACTGATGGCAGTTTGGACACGCCTCACCAACGTAACCCTTAACCTTGGCTTCAGCAATCAAATCATCTAACTCGCTATCCTTCTTTTTCTTCGTTTCGATACTTTTGCCATGCGTGCGAGGTTTTTCTTTAGCTACCTTTTGAGCTTTAGCCCCTACATGCACCGGAACTAAATTTGTAGAAACCAATTCCTCTTCTTCGTAATCAATTTCAAGCTGTTGACTCTTGGCGCTTTCTTGCAAATCTTCTGGCTTCACATGCGCCAAATCATAACGCCCAAGATACGAAATTGCGAGCTCACGAAACACATAATCAATCACTGAAGTCGCCATCTTAATGCATTGATTACCGCCAACAATGCCGCTTGGCTCAAACTTTGTAAAAACAAAGGCTTCGACATATTCCTCAAGCGGTACACCATACTGTAAGCCAAGCGAAATTGCAATGGCAAAGCAGTTCATTAGTGACCTATAGGCGGCGCCTTCACGGTGCATATCTAAAAATATTTCGCCCAATTCACCATTCTCATATTCCCCGGTGCGCAAATAAACAGTGTTGCCGGCAATTTTCGCTTTTTGCGTATAGCCACCACGCCGTGCTGGCAATGGCCTGCGTTTTGCAATATAACGATAAATAATTTTTTCGGCGATGTGCGTTGCATCACTCTTTAAATCAGATAGTGGGATATTCAATAAATCAGCAGTTGAACTCAATGGTTGGCTCAATTTTGAGCCATCTCGATATAAGGCAATTGCCTTAATTGCTAATTTCCACGCAAGCAAATAAGCATTTTTTACATCCTCAATCGTTGCTTCATGCGGCATATTGATAGTTTTAGAAATTGCGCCGCTAATAAATGGTTGCGCTGCCGCCATCAGATAAATATGCGCTTCAGTTGAAATAAAGCGCTTACCAATTTTGCCGCATTTGCTCGCACAATCAAAAACCGGCAAATGTTTAGCCTGAAGATGTGGCGCGCCCTCTACTGTCATACTGCCACAAATAAAAATATTGGCTTCTTGAATTTGTTCTTTGCTAAACCCAAGCTCTATAAGTAAATTAAACTGCGGATCAAGCAAACGCTCATCTTTAATCTTTAACGAATTTTTTACCGCATCCTTACCAATCACCCAAGGATTAATTACAAAACCAATATCAAAAGCTGTCGGCAACATTTGTTCTATCTTATAAAGCATCTCATCCGTAAAACCTTTTTCGCGCAAACTCTTGGCATTAATATGTGGACAATCTTTTAAGGAGCCAGAACCATTAGCATATAAAATAATCTCTGCAATTTGCTTTTCAGAATAACCAAATTTCTGTAAAGCAAGCGGCACCGATTGATTGATAATTTTGAAATAGCCGCCACCAGCCAATTTTTTAAACTTAACTAACGCATAATCTGGCTCGATGCCGGTAGTATCGCAATCCATTAATAATCCTATGGTGCCAGTTGGCGCTAGCACTGTAACTTGTGCATTTCGAAAACCATGCTTTGTTCCACCATCTAAAGCGCGATCCGCAGATTTTCGCGCCGCTTTTAATAAATAATCCGGGCAATAATTAGCATCTACTGCCAAAGGCTTTGTGCTAATTTTTTCACATTTTTCGCTTTCGCTATAAATTACATGGCGATGATTTGCAACTACACGCAGCATCGCCTTCTGATTCTTTTCGTATTGCGAAAATGGGCCATGCTCTTTGGCAAGTTCTGCTGAAGCAGCAAAAGAATTAAAATGCATTAATGCTGTAATAGCACCGCAAATTGCCACCGCCTCTTTCGAGCTATAAGCAATCCCAGCGCGCATTAAAAAAGCGCCTAAGTTTGCGTAACCTAAACCTAATGGGCGGAATTCAAAAGATTGTTTGGCGATAATTGCAGTTGGGTATTGCGCCATCAAGATGCTAATTTCAAGAGTTAATGTCCAAAGCCGCACTGCATGTTCAAAACTCTCAACATTAATTTTCCCATCATCGGTCATGAATTTAATTAAATTCAACGAGGCTAAATTACACGCAGTGTTATCTAAAAAGTTATATTCAGCACAAGGATTTGAAGCATTAATCCGCCCACTTTCGGGGCAAGTGTTCCAATCATTTATTGTCGTATCAAATTGCATGCCGGGGTCGGCGCAAGACCAGGCCGCATAACTAATTTGATCAAAAAGTTCTCGAGCTTTTATATTTTTACAAGCACTTGGCTCACGTTTTTCACGCCGTGCTTTATCTAATTCAGTGCGCCAATATAGGCTCCAATCTTTATTACCTTCAACTGCCTGCATAAAATTATCTGCAGCACGCACTGAATTATTGGAATTTTGCCCAGAAACTGTGATATAGGCATCACTCTGCCAATCTGTATCGTACTCTGGAAATTCAATCGACTTAAAGCCCTGCTTATAAAGCTCTATGACGCGCAAAATATAATTTATTGGCACTTGAGCTTTTTGCGCTTCATTGATGGCATGGTTTAATGTCATATTCACTTTCGGGTCAGTATTTGATGGGGCACTAAGACCTGGCGCTGCACAAGCAGTCATTACCTTATTTAAATAGTAATTATTTAATTTTGAACCAGTAGCAAGAGCGGCGACCTTTTGTTCTTCGTTAACCTTCCAATTAACGAATTCCTCGATATCAGGATGATCCATGTCGACAATCACCATCTTTGCCGCCCTTCTAGTTGTGCCACCCGATTTAATTGCCCCAGCCGCACGATCACCAATTCGCAAAAATGACATTAAACCTGATGATTTACCACCACCACTTAACGGCTCACCAAAGCCGCGAAGCCTTGAAAAATTTGTACCAGTACCTGAACCATATTTAAAGAGCCGCGCTTCACGCACCCATATATCCATAATTCCGCCTTCATTAACAAGATCATCTTCAACGGAAAGAATAAAACAGGCATGCGGTTGCGGGTGTGTATAAGCATCTTCAGATTGTTTAACCTCAGCTGTTTCTGGATCAACATAATAATGCCCTTGTGCTGGACCAGTAATTCCATATGCCCAATTTAAACCGGTATTAAACCATTGTGGTGAATTTGGCGCAGCCATTTGGTTTGCCAGCATATACAACATTTCATCATAAAATGCTTTTGCATCTTCTTCTGCGGCAAAATATTTATATTTAAACCCCCAATAAGTCCAGGTACCAGCTAACCGATGAAACACCTGTTTTGAACTTGTTTCAGCACAAAATCTTTTTTCAGGGGATAATTTCTCAAGCTCTTGATAATCAATTTCAGAACGCTGCAGCCATGCTGGAATTCCTAATTCAAAAACTTTTTTAGTTTTAACTGGCACGCCAGATTTACGAAAATATTTTTGCGCGATAATATCGGTTGCAACTTGCGACCAAAAATCTGGCACTTCAACATCATCCGCTTTATAAACCTCAGTGCCATCTGGGTTGCGAATTTCTGAAATGCGTTTGACAAAATTAATTGATGAAAGCGGGTCTTTGCCATCCAAAGTAAAGTATCGAGAAATTTGCATCACTAACTCCTTGAGCATTTAATTATTATATAACAAAATAATCAATATATAGTATGTAAGGCTAACCAAAAATACAACATATAGCAAGATACCCTACAAAAAATTTTTATTTAAATGGTGAATTTTTAGTGTATTGATTGTATTGAAAATTTTGTTTTTGGATATACTGTATTGCGCAAAATTTTAATAAAGAGTACATAAATTGATATGGACAAAAAAATGGCAATATTTTTATTATCAAACCAGCACACTATAATATAAAATAATTATATTGTTATGTGTAATATTACATGCTACAATCACTATGATAAAAAGTTGGCGTCATAAAGGGCTAAAACTCTTTTTTGAAACTGGCAACACAGCAAAAATCCAAGCCGATCATGCAAATAAATTACATGATATTTTGCAAGCTTTAGATTGCGCTACAAAGCCCCAGCAGATGAATTTTCCTGGATTGAACTTCCATTATTTAAAAGGAGATTTAGATGGTTTTTATGCTGTGAAGGTAAGTGCGAGTTGGAGAATTATTTTTGCATTTACAGGTAATGACGTTATCTTAGTTGATTATATAAACTATCACTAATAATATTAGGTGTAACTATGATTCACAAACCCAAACACCCTGGCTTAATGGTCAAAAGTTTATGCTTAGAACCATTAAATCTTTCGGTCACTCAGGCCGCAAAGTTATTAAAGATATCGCGCCCAAACCTTTCTAAACTAATTAATGGTCATTTAAATATCAGCCCTGAGATGGCAGTACGACTCTCGATTGTATTTAACACCTCAGAAGAGATTTGGATTAATCTGCAAGCAAATTATGATTTATGGAAAGCACAAAAGGTGAAAAATAAATTACGCTTGCAAGCTTTTGCCCATAAAAGTATAGCGCAAAATAATTAAATCTTTGTCACAAGAAATGTTTTCAGCCACACAATTAACTCAAGTGTAAATGCAGCATAAATAGCAGCAAGCACATCATCAAGCATAATCCCGAGGCCGTTTTGAAGTTTTTCATCCACGAGATTAATTGGCCATGGTTTCCAAATATCAAATAAACGGAATAATGCAAAACCAACTATGGCCCAAATAATACTTACTGGGGCGATGATCATGGTTAATAAATATCCAACCACCTCGTCCCACACAATTGAAGGGTGATCGTAGACGCCTAGATCACGCATTGTAATATCGCAAATCCAAACACCAACCCCAAAAAATAACACTATCAAAGGTCCATAAAAATAAAGCGGCAACATTTGCATTAAAAAATAAATGGGGATTGCAACCACTGTCCCCCAAGTCCCTGGGGCAAATGGTAGTAAACCGGCGCCAAAACCTGTAGCAAAAAAATGCACTGGATTTGTTAGTTTAATTGCTGGGTTTTTCATAAGGGTCATCCCCCATCAGCTGCTATTTATTTATCATTTCTGGGCTTCTTGTGCTTATTGCAATTTTATCTAGCACGCCATTTACATATTTAAAACCTTCGATCGAGCCAAACAATTTTGTTAGTTCAAGCGCTTCGTTAATTACAACTTTGTACGGCACATCAATCCTAAATAATAATTCATAACAGGCAATTCTCAGCACCGCCAATTCCACTTGATCAAGGCTCTCAAGCTTTCGGTCTAAAACCCCCTCTAATGCTTTATCAATTGCAGCAAGATTTGTGATCGTACCGCGCACAATATCCAAAAAAAATTCCACATCAATTTTTTTCGGATTTGCCTCTTCTAAAAATTGCGCCTCAAGATTTGACATTGGCTCGTGATTAAATTGCCATTGGTAAATAGCTTGCAGCGCTAAACTACGCGCACGACGCCTTGGTGTCTTGATATTATTCATTGTGGCTCTATTGTGAAAATATTTATTTTTATTTACTCTGGGCTTCCTGAATTGCTTTTGCAAGATCGCTATATTGTTTCCATTTGCGATTAACGCCATCCTGCAATTTATTAATAAGCATCTCAGCACGCGCTGGGTCTTGTGAAACCAAAACCTTAAAGCGCGGTTCATTATAAGCATAATCCTTAACTGAAATCGTAGGTGCCGCTGAATCTAATTGAAACGGATTTAAATTTTCTTTCACTCTTTCAGGATTATAACGATAAAGTGGCCAAAACCCGCTTTTTACAGCAAGTTTTTGTTGCTCTACTCCATTTTTCATATTAAATCCATGCGCAACACAATGGCTGTATGCAATTACAAGTGAAGGACCGGCATAACTTTCAGCCTCAAGTATCGCCTTAATTGCATGCTGCGGATTTGCGCCGATTGAAATTTGTGCCACATACACATTACCATACGACATCATCATCAACCCCAAATCTTTGCGCGGGATCTCTTTGCCTGATGCAGCAAATTTTGCCACAGCTCCGCATGGCGTTGCTTTTGATGCTTGGCCACCAGTATTTGAATAAACTTCAGTATCAAGCACAAGAGCATTAACATTGCGCCCACTTGCAAGCACATGGTCTAAACCACCAAAACCAATATCGTATGCCCAACCATCACCGCCAATTAACCAGACACTTCGCTTCACTAAATTATCAACAAGCAAAAGCAATCTCTTTGCAACTGGTGAATTTATTTTATTAAGCATTGCTTTTAATTTTGCGATGCGCTCACGCTGTGCAAAAATAGCTTTTTCATCACTTGCTGTTACATTCTTGGTAATGTCGTCAACTAAATCAGCACCAATCTCACCTTTGAGAGACAAAAGCATTTCCAGGGCTTGTTCAGTGTGTTTATCAATTGCCAAACGATAACCAAACCCAAACTCAGCGTTGTCTTCAAATAACGAATTTGCCCAAGCAGGACCCCTTCCCTCTGCATCAAATGCCCAAGGAGTAGTTGGCAAATTCCCGCCATAAATTGAGGTACAACCTGTAGCATTTGCGCCAAGCATCCGATCGCCAAATAATTGACTCACTAATTTTAAATATGGAGTTTCACCGCAACCAGAGCAGGCACTTGAAAATTCAAATAATGGACGCAGATACTGCACACCACGCACATTTGTATTATCAACTTTAGTGCGATCAGCGTAAGGAAACTTTTCAAAATACTTGATATTTTCGCGTTCTGCTTCAAGGCGTGGTGCTTTGTGTGAAAGCATCATGGCTTTTATTTCGCGATTTTCTTTACTTACCGCAGGGCAAACTACATTACATAAACCACAGCCAGTACAATCATCAACATAAATTTGCAGTCTAAATTCATCACCCGCGAATTCTTTTGCTTTTGCTGGCACTGTTTTAAATTGTTTTGGTGCACCTGAAAGCGCATCTTTTTTGAAATGCTTTGCTCGGATTACAGCATGCGGACAAATAAGACTACATTGACCGCACTGAATACACATATCAGGATTCCATTCAGCAACTATTGATGATATTCCGCGTTTTTCCCACTGCGAAGTACCAGATGGATATGCACCATCAACTGGAAATGCGCTCACTGGTAAATCATCACCCTTTCCTGCCATGATCACAGCTGTAACTTTTTGTACAAACTCTGGTGCGTCCTTACTCACCACAGGCGGTAATTCACGCGCACCTGCAGAAACTTGACTTGGCACATCTACTTTAAATAAATTTGCTAAAGTTTGATCAACTGCAGCAAAATTTTTCTTCACAACTTCTTCGCCCTTACGTTTGTAGGTTTTGGTTATTGACTCTTTAATTTTTCCGATTGCCTCTTCTCGTGGCAGCACACCTGAAATCGCAAAAAAGCAAGTTTGCATAATGGTGTTGATGCGACCGCCCATGCCGGTTTTTTCAGCAACTGTATCAGCATCAATTACATAAAAATTAATTTTCTTTGCAATTAACGCAGCTTGAACTGGCTTTGGTAAGTTTTCCCAAACTTTATCTGGACCAAAAGGACTATTTAATAAGAAAGTCGCGCCTGGTTTTGCATACTCTAATACATCAGTGTTGTCTAAAAAGTTGAACTGATGGCAGCCAATAAAGTTTGCATCTAAAATTAAATATGGCGCTAAAATTGGTTTTGGCCCAAAACGCAAATGCGACACTGTGCGCCCACCAGCTTTTTTGGAATCGTATACAAAATAACCTTGAATATAGTAGTCAGTCTCTTCGCCAATAATTTTGATACTATTTTTATTAGCGCCGACCGTACCATCAGCGCCCAATCCAAAAAACATTGCTTGAATGACTTGATCATCTTCAATCACAAAATTTTTGTCATAATCAAGGCTCGTATGCGTAACATCATCATTAATACCAACAGTAAAATGATTTTTTGGGTTTGCTTTTTTCAATTCATCAAAAACACCTTTTGCCATACCTAGCGAAAATTCTTTGGATGATAAACCATAGCGACCGCCAATTATGGTGATATTAGATCCGTAATTATTTTCTCTAAATGCAGTAATTACATCTAAATATAAAGGCTCGCCTAAAGCGCCAGACTCTTTTGTCCGTTCTAAAACTGCAACAGATTTTATAGTTTTTGGCAATGCATTGATTAAATGTTTAGCTGAAAATGGCCTAAATAAATGCACTTCAAGCACGCCAACTTTTTCGCCCTGCTTTGATAAATAATCAGCAACATTCCTTGTTGTGCATGCTGCAGAACCAATCACTATAACAACTCTTTCTGCATCAAGAGCGCCAGAATAACTCATCAGCTGATAATTTCTGCCGATTACCTTAGAAAATTGTTGCATATATTTTTCTACAATTTCTGGAACTTTTGCATAGTATTTATTTACTGCTTCGCGTCCTTGAAAATATACATCTGGATTTTGCGCAGTGCCATGAATCTCTCCACGCTCAGGAGTTAAAGCACGACGCCGATGCGCGGCAACTAAATCATCGTCAATTAATGCATGGATTTGCTCATCAGTTAAACTTGAAACTTTATTGATTTCATGGCTCGTTCTGAAACCATCAAAAAAATGTAAGAACGGCACACGTGCTTCTAAGGTTGCTGCATGTGCAATTAATGCTAAATCATGAGCTTCTTGGACAGAATTTGATGCAAGTAGAGCAAAACCAGTATCGCGCACTGCCATCACGTCAGAATGATCACCAAAAATAGACAATGCATGTGTTGCTAAAGAACGTGCGGCCACATGAATAACCGCGGAAGTAAGCTCACCTGCAACTTTATACATATTTGGAATCATTAAGAGCAAGCCTTGGGAAGCAGTAAACGTTGAAGCAAGTGCTCCAGTTTGCAGTGCGCCATGAAATGCCCCGGCAGCACCACCTTCACTTTGCATTTCCATAACTTTTGGGATCGTGCCCCAAATATTTTTTACGCCAGAAGTTGACCAATCTTCAGCTAATTCACCCATCGTTGTTGATGGTGTGATTGGATAAATTGCCATAACCTCGGAAACTTTATACGCAACTTTTACTGCTGCCTCGTTTCCATCCATAATTTTATTTGTACTCATATTCAAGCCTCTAATCTAGTTCTAGTTAATTCTCTATTAGACTTCTTTTCAAAACCTACACCTAAAGAAGTCTATTTTCTATCAATCATTACAATCGCCCCACACGGGCACCGTTTAAAACATTTTCCACAACCAATGCATTTATCAGTATCAATCAGATAACGCTTGCCAACGCCTAATTTGGTAATTGCATGCACTGGACAAATTGCATAACAACCATCGCACTCAAAACAATTCCCACAAGAAAAACAACGTTTACTTTCATAAACAGCATCTTCTTTAGAAATTGTTTTCAAACCTTCAGAAAAATCTTTTATGCGTAAACCTGCAGGTAGTACTTCTGCTTCAACTTTTGGAGTTTTTTCTGTAGTTGTGATATGTAGTTTATCAAAAGTTGCAGCCTCATGTTTTAGTGGCCTGGTGTAATGTTTGCCAGCTAAAAATGCATCAATTTTTCTCGCAGCAAATTTACCATGACCAACTGCATGCGTAACACTGCGGTCAAATGGGATCATATCACCGCCAGCAAAAATCCCAAAACTACCAGTCATTAAATCTTCATCTACATTTATTGTGGCGTTTGCATTAACTTCAATATTTGGAACTTTGCTTAAAAATTCGGTATCAGGGATTTGGCTTAATGCTAATACTACTGCATCTGTGTCAAAAGTTTCAGTTTGACCAGTTGGCTTTGGTGCGCCTTTTTCATCCAGCTCGTTTACACTCAATGTAAGTGTGTTTGCTTCAAGACTTACAATCGTTCTTAAGAAATGTAGTTTTACCCCCTCCTCTAAAGCCTCTTCTACCTCAAGCGCAAAAGCTGGCATTTTTTGCCGTGTACGATGATACACAATTGACACATCTTTTACGCCGAGCCGAATTGCCGTACGCGCCACATCTATTGCAGTATTACCGCCACCATAGACTACTAATCGTGAGCCAGTTTTTGGCGGCGTGTTTATTGAAGCTTCGCGCAAATAATCTACCGCATCCCAAATGCGACAAGGATCTTTCACCGGGAACAAAACATTTTTCCCGATATGTGCGCCAACAGCTAAAAATACTGCATCAAACTTACCAGCTTCTTTTTCTGCAAGTAAATCGTCAACTTTATGGTTGTATGAGATATTAACTCCCAGATTTAAAATCCGTTGAACTTCGCCATCTAAAATATCGCGCGCTAAACGATAAGCAGGAATACCAACAAGCATCATGCCGCCAGCTTTTGGCAAAGCCTCATAGATTGTTACTTCATGGCCAAAACGCCGTAAATGATAGGCGCAAGATAATCCAGCCGGGCCTGCACCAACAATCAATATCTTTTTGCCGGTAGCAGCCCCTGGCGCAACCGTCCAACCTTCTTTTAGTGCCATATCCCCCAAAAAGCGCTCAATATTGTGGTTACTAACTGTGCTATCAAACTGAGCACGATTGCATTTTGTTTCGCAATTGTGGTAACAAACCCTGCCATGAATTGCTGGCATCGGGTTATTTTCCAAGATTTTTTCAAAAGCCTCTTTGAATTTGCCAGCTTTAACTAGTTGCAGCCAAGCTTGAATATTTTCACCAGCCGGGCAAGCATTGTTGCATGGCGGTAGACGATCAATATAACAGGCGATCTTTTTTGACTTTACAACTGTTTTTGGTTTTTCTTCTGACATACGATTTCCTTTAATTGCTTGATTTTACGAGTTTTCATTAATAAATGATTTTACATTTGAATTTGGTATAATCATTTTTTGCCAGCGATTCTACCACTTAAATTTTGAAAATAGGAGTCATTTATGGAATGTATTTTTTGTAAGATTTTATCCGGCGACACACCAGCAAATATTATCTATAAAGACGAAAAAGTTATCGCCTTTGATGACATTTTTCCTAAATCGCCTGTGCATAAGTTAATCATTCCAAAAAAGCATATTGCAACCTTAAATGACGTAACGGAGTATGATAGCGACCTTATAAGCCACATGCTGTTTGTGGCAAAGACTCTTGCGGCCAAATATGAAATCGCCGAAAGCGGTTATCGCATAGTGATAAACTGCAACCCAGACGGCGGCCAGGTTGTCTATCATTTGCATTTGCACCTTATGGGCGGAAAAACCTTAAACTGCAAAGCCCACTAGTTAGCTATTCTTGTTAATTTTATAACACTTTGATTAATAACGAAAAATTCAAAAGCGAGTGGGATATATCAGGCCTGCCTTCGCACGATTACGAACCAACCCTTCCTACCATCAAAATGCAAACTTCAATTTAATAAATAGTGTAAAATTGTACTTATTAGGTTATATTTTTATTTAAAGCGCATATGCGTATTGTGCGATGTATTTATTAAGGTTTAGCATGGCAACACCCGATCAAACACAAATTCAAGAGCTTCATCAATCATTAATTATAAATTCGGATAGAAAATCTGAAGCTGAAGAATTATCTGAAGAAAATGAAAGTAGTTCTGAACTAGCAACTAATGCCGGTTATCTTGA
>JAMCWR010000059.1 GCA_023480665.1 Gammaproteobacteria bacterium | reverse complement strand
GGCAAGCTTTGATGTAGAGAAAGTTGGTGTGAATGATGATTTTTTTAGATTAGGTGGGAATTCGCTTTCTGCTATGAAATTAGCTTTACAGATAGCTGGGGCATTTAATTATGATTTTCGAGTAAAAGACGTTTTTTTGAATTCAACTATTAAAAAGATTGCTGAGTTAATTATAGGTTCAAAAGATATTCAAGTTGGAAGAGAGCGTATACTAGCTTTGAACCTAAATAAATATCCGTTGTCTTATGAGCAAGAAAGATTGTGGTTTATTGATAATTTTGATGGGCCTAGTTATACATATAATATACCTGTAGTTTTAGATTTTTATGGTTTTTTTGATATTGAAGTATTCAATAAAAGTATAAATTTTATTGTCCGAAGACATGCAGTATTTCAGAGTATTTTTAACATTGAAGGCGAGAACGTATATCAATTTATTCAGTCTGATATGGTTATTAAACCTAATGTAAAATTTATTTCGGAAAATGACTTAGATCATGAGATTGAAAAGGAATCGATGCATGTTTTTAATTTATCAGAAGGTCCTTTGGTTAGATTTATTTTATTTAAAATAAGCGAAGAGCATCTGTGTTTGTTTATTAATATGCATCATATCATTAGCGACGGCTGGTCTATCGGTTTATTTTTTAAAGAATTGTCACAAATATATTCTAGCTTTGTAAAAGGGCAGGTACCAATATTACAATCATTACCTATACAATATGGCGATTTTGCGATTTGGCAAAGATCGAAGTATTTTGCAATTCAAACGGAGTCTCAATTACATTATTGGCGTAATAATCTGAAAAATTATGTAGATTTAAATTTGCCAATTGATAAGCGTAGGCCACAAACGATGACCAATAATGGGGGCAGTTATTGCTTTGTGGTGGAAAATAATGTTTTGTTTGGGATAAGGAAGATTATTGAACAAGAACAGGTGAGTTTGTTTATGTATTTATTTGCTGTTTACAGCATTTTATTAAGCAAGCTTTCTGTGCAAAATGATATTGTTATAGGTTCTTTGGTGGCGAATCGTTCAAGTGTTGAAGTTGAGGGACTAATAGGTTTTTTTGTTAATAATATTTCATTACGTATTGTGTTAAAAGAAGATATGGACTTTTTCGATGTGCTGAAGGCCGCAAGAAAAACTTGTCTTGATGCATACCATAACCAACAGGTTCCTTTTGAGAAAGTTGTCGAAGAGGTTGTTACCGAAAGAGATTTTAGTAAAACACCGATTTTTCAAGTGATGTTGGTATTGCAAAATAATGCTTTTGATGGTGAAGTAGATAGCATTGAATTTGCCAATCTTAATTGGGCAAAACATAAAGCGGGGAAGGAAACAGCTAAATTTGATTTGCTTTTTGAGTTTACTGAAAGAAAAGATGATTTGGCGTGCAGTATTCAATACAATACCGATCTATATTTAGGCGCAACTATTGAACGCATTGCAAAATATTTTTTAAATGCACTCAACAAGGTGATGACTAGTCCATATCGCAAGGTTTGTAACTTATCTCTTTTATCGGATTCTGAGTGGAAGAGGTTGAACTCAGTATGGAATAACACCGATTTCCCATTTCCCCTGGGAAATACTTTTGTGGAACATTTTCGAAACCAAGTAGCTATCACTCCGAACAAAATAGCCGTAAGATGTCAAGGCCAAAGTTTAACCTACGCTAAGCTCAATAGCTTAAGCAATAGTTTGGCTCGTGGCTTATGCGCAAAAGGCATAGTTTCTGAGACACCTGTCATATTATTTCTTGACAGAGGTAATCAATATTTGGTTTCTTTGTTGGCTACATTGAAAGCAGGGGGAGCATTTGTTCCTCTTGATCCCAAACAACCAATTATGAAAAATGTTGGGGTTTTGAACCAATTTAAATACCATAAAGCTATAATTATTACTGATTCAAGTAATATGAATCACCTTCGTACCCTTGATTTAGGTTGTATGAAAATAATGGATATAAATGAAGTATTGTCTTGTGGTATTGATAATAGTGATTTTTTTGTTACAGCAACTCCAAAAAATTTGGCGTATATACTTTTTACCTCTGGTACTACTGGGGTTCCCAAAGGCGCAATGATTCAAAACGACGGAATGTTAAACCATATTTTTGCTAAAATAAATGATCTTAATTTAAGTTCCGCAGATATTGTTGCTCAGACTGCCTCTCATATATTTGATATATCAATATGGCAATTTTTAGCGCCATTATTGGTGGGGGGTGAAGTGATTATATACACAGGGGTTGAATCATGGGCGCCAGATAAGCTATTGCAAAATCTCAGACGTGATCGTGTTACTATTTTCGAAACAGTGCCATCACATATTTCTACAATTTTAGAAACGATTAATGGTGCTA
The DNA here is from genome assembly GCA_023480665.1 of Gammaproteobacteria bacterium. Lineage (GTDB taxonomy): Bacteria > Pseudomonadota > Gammaproteobacteria > UBA9339 > UBA9339 > JAMCWR01. The sequence goes on along the minus strand of JAMCWR010000059.1, from coordinate 31,067 downwards.
CTGATCTGCGCTTCAATTGTTTGCGTTGGCTAATGCTAACTGGCGAAGCATTGCCAATTAACTATTGCAAAAAATGGTTTGATTTCTATCCCAATATACCAATTATAAATGCATATGGGCCAACAGAGTGTTCGGATGATGTTACACATTTTGTTTTAAAGTCTATGCCTGAAAATGATTGGCATTATGCTCCTATTAATGGAACTATAGCAAATATGAAAATATATGTTTTGGATGCGTATTTGAATCCATTGCCACCCGGTGTGATTGGGGAACTATATATTGGCGGAGTAGGGGTTGGGCGAGGTTATTTTGATGATAAAGCCAAAACAGCCGATAGTTTTATTAATAATCCATTTTCAAATGACCCATCTAGTAAATTATATAAAACTGGGGATTTGGTACGCTATGATAAAAATGGAATTTTAGAATTTATGTCTCGTGCTGATCATCAAATAAAAATACGTGGCTTTAGAATAGAACTGGGTGAGATTGAGGAGGCTTTGTTGATGTATCCAGGGATTGCTCAATGTATAGTTGCTGCTATGGAAGAAAATAATCAAAAGCAATTGGTTGCATATTGTACATTTGTTCCTGATTTGAAAAACAAGCCTGATTCGGAACAAATTAAAAGACACTTGAAGAATAAATTGGCTGAATATGCTGTGCCTAGCTTTGTAGTGATTCTAGATTCTATGCCGCTTAATTCAAATGGTAAAATTGATCGTAAGCAATTACCAAAGCCCCAATCACTTGATTTATCCTCTTCTGTTAAAGCAAAGATTTTACCTCATAATCGAATTGAAAGAATGCTTTTTCATATTTGGCAAGATGTGTTGGGCTCATCACCACTTGGCATCGATGATGATTTTTTTCTTGTTGGAGGATCTTCATTGTTAGCTGTTAATTTAATGCTTAAGGTGAATCATACATTTAATCTAAAAAAATCTGTTGCCTGGATATTTACAGAAAATACAATCAAAAAACAAGCAATGGCAATTTTTGACACTAAGTTTTTATCTCAATATAAGCCAATATATCAATTTAATGAAAACAGTGGTAAAACACCGTTAATATTTATTCATCCAGGTCTTGCGGGAGCCGAAAATTATTTTGGGTTGGCCTCTGTTTTAAATAAGAATCAACCTTTTTACATTATTGATTATTATAATCTATATAGCGGTGAAAAGTATTTAGAAACTGTAGAAGATATTGCGAGCAAATATATTGGTTATCTGAGGTCTTTAAAAATAAAAGGAAAAATTTGTATCGGAGGGTGGTCATTAGGTGGTTTGATTGCATATGAAATGGCTAGAAGATTAGATCCACAAGAAATGCAAGTATCCGCAGTGCTAATGATTGATACTTTTTTATTGAATAATGAAGATGTTGCCTTTAGGGATAAGATTTCTAATCTTATGGGGGACGGTTTTTGGGATAATGTAGTCTATGAGCACCACAAGGATAAAATAAAAGAAATCTCTAGTATTGAGGGTCAAATGACGAAGAATTATAAACCGCGGCGATATGATGGAAAATTAGTATTATATAAATGCATTAACCCTAATCTTACTGCGAATGATGCCAAACATTATGAATTAAATATAATGAGGGAATATTGGCAGTATCTTATTAATAAACCAACAAATGGCTGGATGGAGATTGCGCCGCAAATTAGTGTAAAAACTATTGACTGTCATCATTTGACGGTATTGCAGCCAGGCAATTTAAAAATGATTGCTGCTTTATTAGAAGATGATCTAAATAAGTTGAATTTAGTATCATAAGATACAATCTATGATCTTTTTAGTTTTTTCTTTAAATCTTAGAGTGATAGAAATTGTAAAATAATATCTTTGTAAAAACATTCTTTGTTAAAAATATGTTTACTATTAATGCACCAAATTTAGTACGGCTATATGAAAAAATATAAAAACATGGATAGTAGCCAGTTATGGAATAGAAATTTCATATTATTCTTTATTTGCACCGCTCAATCTGCGTTTGGCTCGGCAGTGTCAGGAGTGGCAATGTCATTCCTAGTTTTAAAAATAACAGGATCTGTGAGTGCGATGTCGACTACATTGGCATTAAATTTTTTGCCAGCCGTATTGACCCCATTTCTTGCTACTTTTATAGATCGACTGCCTTTGAAGCCGCCTATGTTGTTTGGAATGTTTGCGCGGGGTCTAATGTTGATAAGTGTTTATTTGGGAATGCAACATGGTTTTGTTAATAAATATAGCATATATTGTTTGTCATTATTTACGGGTTTTATTACCGCTTTTTATGGGTCAGCTGTGCAAAGTTTAATTCCGCTATTAATTCCAAAAGATCAATTACAGCGCGGCAATAGTTTATTAGGTGTTGCTGGGAATAGTATGACATTAATTGGTTTATTATGTGGTGGAGCATTGGTGGGATTGATGGGACCGTCTTTTGCGTTATTTATCGAAGGTATTTGTTATATTGTTTGTGGTAAGTTACTGTTTCTTGTCAATATGCCAAAGTTACCATCTGCGAATATGAGAAATTCATTTCTGAGAGATTTTATACTTGGTTTTGAATACATTAAAAATTCAAATATTATTTTGATTATAGTCGCAATGTTTTTTTTAATTACTGCGATTATATCGCCGTTGAGTATTTTAATGCCAGTGTATATGAATACCATAAGTAGAGGCGCTGTGGGGTATAGTATTTTTATGGCCTGTGTCGTTTCAGGAACGTTATTTGGTAATGTATTTATTGCATTTTTTGGAAAACGCTTTGATTGTTTTAATGGGGTTTTCTATGGTTGGCTAGGAATTTCCTTATGTCTCACTGGACTTGGGTTATTAAATACGTTTTCAATAAGCTTAGTATGGGCTGTATTACTGGGTATTAGCTCAGCAACTTTAAATACTGGGGTTATTGTTATATTGCAGAAGATAGTTCCTGCTGCTTTCAGAGCGCGAGTTATTGGATCCGCTTGGGCAGTTACTCAAATTAGTGCGCCAATATCATTGTTTTTTTTAAGCTTCGTCATAAAAAAAATATCATTAACAGGTATTTTTATTTCAGGGGCGATTTTAACATGTATTTTTTCGCTATTATGGCGTTTTTTATATATCATAAATAATGCAGTAACAGCTGAAGCGGGTAAATGTCACAGCAATTTCGAAGAAAATTAAAAACTTTCATGAGACAAACCTTGATTTTCCAATGATATTTCTAATCCACAAAACTCTGCAACTTCTCCGATCGGCTTGGGTGGCGCAATTTGCGCAGCGCTTTAGCTTCAATCTGTCTAATGCGTTCGCGTGTGACATCAAATTGTTTGCCGACTTCTTCTAATGTGTGGTCCGTATTCATATTAATTCCAAAGCGCATCCGCAATACCTTTGCTTCGCGAGGAGTTAATGTTGCTAAGACGCTATTTGTAGCTTCACGTAGACCGCCTAAAGTTGCTGAATCAGATGGGGCGGTGGTGCTGCAGTCTTCAATAAAATCCCCTAAGTGTGAATCATCATCGTCGCCAATTGGGGTTTCCATAGAAATTGGTTCTTTAGCAATTTTGAGAACTTTACGCACTTTATCTTCATGCATTTGCATCTGAACGCTAAGTTCTTCTGGCGTTGGCTCTTGCCCGGTTTCTTGAATATGCTGTCTTGTTATGCGATTTAATTTGTTGATAGTTTCTATCATATGCACTGGAATTCTTATCGTGCGTGCTTGATCAGCAATCGAACGAGTGATCGCTTGTCTAATCCACCAGGTGGCGTATGTGGAAAATTTATAACCCCTGCGATATTCAAATTTGTCGACAGCTTTCATTAAGCCGATATTTCCTTCCTGAATTAGATCTAAAAATTGCAGGCCACGATTAGTATATTTTTTGGCGATTGAGATAACTAGGCGCAGGTTTGCTTCGATCATCTCTTTTTTTGCACGACGTGCTTTTGAATCACCAACTGTTACTTGACGGTTAATTTCTTTAATTTCAGGGATAGTTAGCTTAGTATCTTTTTCAATTGCTGATAATTTTTTTTGCGCACGGCGAATTTCTTTAGCATGAAGCTGCAACGCAGTTGCTTGATTTTTATTTTCTGAAATAAATTTATCAATCCATTTCAAATCAGTTTCATTTTGCGGGAAAGAATTAATAAAAGCCTTGCGTGTTACCTTGGATTTTTTGATACATAAATCAGTAACAATTTGTTCTTCAGCGCGAATTTGATCTAAAATTTTGCGTAATTTAAGACTTTGTTTGTGAAATTCTTTTGGGGTCAGTTTAAACTGAGAAAAAACATCAATTAATTTTTCTAAATGTTTTTTTGTGGTTTTATTATTTTTGCCATGCTTTACTAAAGTTTTTTGAAATTGTTTAAGGGTATCGCGGAGTTTTGTAAAACGTTCTTTTGCTAAAATTGGATCAGGACCTGCTTCAAGTAAGTCTAAAGCATCATCATCGCTAGTTGCTTCTTCATCTGACTCGCTAAATTCCGAGGAATCCTCATCTTCACCGCCACCTTCTTCGTCTTCATCGTCATCATCATCTTTATCAAGATTTGTTTGTAAAATTGGTTCTACATCATCATCAAGGTCATCGTCGGATTCCGCTAATGACAAAGCAGATTCAGGGATAATCGCCTTTCCATGTTCTTGTGTTAGGTAACTTGCTGGCAATTCTTCGACGTCGTAAAAACCGGTAATAATATCTTGGAGGCGTTTTTCGTTGCTTTCTACTTTGGTATACTCATGCAGAATTGATTCAATTATTCCAGGGAATTGTGCAAGCGCAGATAAAACATGTTTTGAACCTTCTTCAATTCTTTTTGCTATAGCAATTTCGCCGTCACGAGTAAGAAGCTCAACGGTCCCCATTTCACGCATATACATACGCACTGGGTCGGTGGTTTTTCCGGCTTCTTGTTCAATTGAAATTAATGCCGCAGTGGTTTCAGTAAATTCTTCATCAATTGGTTGTTGGCTTTCAGTTAGCAATGCTCCGCGAACTTCTGGTGCACCCTCATAAATAGGAATACCCATATCATCATTTAACATACCGATAATATCTTCAATTTGATCTGGGTCAACAATTTCTGGCGGCAGATGGTCATTGACATCAGCAAAAGTTAAATAGCCACGATCTTTGCCTTTAGAAATTAAAGTTTTTAAACTTGTTTGTGTGTCTTCAGCCGATTGTTTGACTTTTTTGTTTTTATCAGTGGATGGACTTTTTGCAGGAGCTTGTGCGGTTGTCTTTTGGTTTTTCGCTTCCACAGTTTTTTTAACACGCTCCTTAACAACCGTGGTTGCCGTGCGGGTTGCTTTTTTTGGCAATTTTTTTGCCTCGATTTTTGTAGTTTTAGTGCGTTGGGTTTTTTCTTTCATAAAATCTTTTCTCCGCTGCTTTCCATAAATTATGTTAATAATCCTGTTTTATATTTTTAACAGCCAAAATCAGTTTTTGTAATTCGTCTTTTTCAGTTAACTCAAGACCATTTTCAGATGCTTTTTTTAGCAACAACTGGATTTTTTGTTCGTACTGCAGTCGCGCTAATACCCGCATCAATCCAGAAAGCTCATTCTTAAAGCCATCCTCAGGGATTATGGGTTCATCCGCAGCTATGTTTGCTATTAGCTCTGCCGCTGGTCGACCCCTCCAATATTCGAGTATAGCACCAATTGTTAAATTTGCTTGAGTTCTCAATAATTTTATAAACTCGAAAAAAATATCAATTCCTGGGATATTCAGAGACTGCATACTATCAATGTCAGCCAAAGTTTCAACCAGTTGTGTGTTATAGAGCAATAAGGAGATTATGGTTTGAAGTATAGGGTGCATACTGGGTTCTGGAACTATATTTTTTGTGTCAGCCAATTTCTTTTCAGTAGGGGAGTGTTGTTTTGTATCCTTAATCTCAAACTTTACCAATTCTGAAAGCTTTTCAAACAATAATTGCTTAAAAACCCCGTTTGGCATTTTACTAAGCAAATTCTTCGAATCTTGAGCTAATTTTGCGCGATCTTCCATATTGATTAAATTTGCTTGTGCGCTAAGACTGTCAAAGAAAAAATCTGAAAAAGTTGTTGCTTTTGCCAATCTTTTTAAGAAACTTTCTTTTCCTTCTTTGCGTATCAATGAATCTGGATCATCCCCTTGAGGGAGCAGCAGAAAATTAATTTTTACGCCATCTCGAATGATTGGAATAATATTTTCTAAGGCTCGCCAAGCAGCGCCTCTACCGGCGTTATCTCCATCGAAACAAAAATATATTTGATTAAAATTTTTCAGCAATAATTGGACCTGTTTTGTAGTTATTGCGGTCCCGAGGGTAGCAACCACATTTGTAATCTTATATTGAACCAAAGAAATTACATCAATATAACCTTCTACTACTATGATTTTATTACAATTTTTATTTATATTTTTTGCTTCATGTAAGCCATACAATTCACTGCCTTTATGAAAAATCGCAGATTCCGGGGAATTTAAATATTTGGCAGGGTCATTTCCCATGCTGCGGCCGCCAAAGCCAATTACTTTACCTCGGGTATTTCGAATCGGAAACATAATCCTGTCGCGAAACCTTGAAAAAGTGTCCTGGCCTTTTTCAATCAATAAACCTGTGCTTTGCAAATGCAGTTTATTGTTTGTCGAATTATGATACAGGGAGCGCAGATTATCCCAATCAGGAAGGGCATACCCAATGCCAAATCTTTTACAAATTTCGCCTGTAAGTCCCCGTGATTTTAGATACTTTATAGCGCGTTCGGCATGTGGTAACTGATTTTGGTATAACTTTGCAACATCCTCAAGTACACAATAAATTTCTGTAAAATTTGTGGTTTCGGATTGTTCAGAAGTTTTTGGAACTTGTAATCCAATTTGGCCAGCCAATGACTCGACAGCTTCAACGAAGCTAAGTTTTTCAAATTGCATTATAAATGTTATTGCACTTCCGTGAACGCCACAGCCAAAGCAATGATAAAATTGTTTACTTTGACTAACGGTAAAAGATGGAGTTTTTTCAGTGTGAAAAGGGCATAGGGCACTGTAATTACTGCCGGCTTTTTTTAATTTTATGCGCGAGCCTATTACATCGATAATATCGATGCGTGAAAGCAGGTTATCGATGAATGATTGAGGAATAAGGCTCATAGAAGCTCAGAAGATATTTTTGTGGTAACCCACAAAAATAAAAACATATAAACAAAATTTAATTAAGGATCGCTTTTATTTGAGCGCTAATTTTAGCAATATCCGCTCTGCCTTGAACCTTAGGTTTAAGATATGCCATTACCTTGCTCATATCTTTAATCGTAGAAGCATTGGTTGCAGCAACAGCTTCTTTGATTAAATCTTCAATTTCATTATCGCCAAGCTGTGTTGGTAAATATGCTTTTAATATTTCAATTTCAGCAGCTTCTTTATCAGCTAAATCTACGCGATTTGCAGCTTTATATTGCGTAATAGAATCATTGCGCTGCCTAATCATTTTATCGATGACGATCAAAATTTGAGTGTCATCTAAAGTGATACGCTCATCAACTTCTCGTTGCTTAATAGCAGCAAGCAATAGCCGAATTGTGCCAAGCCGGTTCATATCTTTTGCACGCATCGCATTTTTCATGTCATCTTGAATGCGGTTTCGCAGCATTATTTTGTCTCTAAGATAAGATATTTTTGTTAATCTTGTTGAATCAAGTTTTCTTTAGCCAGACGTTTTTGATGGCGCTTTATTGCTGCGGCGCGTTTTCGCTTACGCTTTGCTGTTGGCTTTTCATAGAACTCAAGCTGCCTAAGTTTTCCAGGGATGCCGGCTTTTTCACAGGCACGCTTAAAACGACGCATAGCGACATCAAACGATTCATTGTCTTTGATACGAATATTTGGCATAAATAATCAACACCTCGATAAACAATTATTGTTATTAAAACGAACAGGCAATTTTAATCGGAAGTAGTTAAAAATGCAATTAAGAATTAATATGATCGCAATTACCGCTAAACATCAGCGGTAATTGCTTCCTTGTTTTGATGCGGCGCGCGAAATAAATTCGCGCTTGCAAGTTTTGTGGGAGAATCGCGATTCTCCCCTTAACAAACCCCATCGCGCAAGGTTTTTTCTATAAGGGTTTATTTTTATGCATAAAATAATTGTAGGAATTGCTATAATATGATTATTTGATTGAATAACTTATGGTATATAAATTTTATGCGTATTCTTGGGATTGAAACATCTTGTGATGAAACTGGCATAGCAATCTATGATTCAGAAAAAGGTTTGATAGCTCATGCTCTTTATAGTCAGGTATCCTTGCATGCAAAGTATGGCGGGGTGGTGCCAGAGCTTGCTTCGCGGGATCATATCAGAAAAATTTTGCCTTTAATTGGGCATGTTTTAGCATTGGCAAATATTACTGCAAATGATTTATCGTTGATAGCCTATACCTCTGGTCCGGGCTTAGTTGGGGCTTTGCTGGTTGGCGGTGCAGTCGCGCACGCACTGGCATTTGCTTGGCAAATTCCAGCAGTTCCTGTGCATCATCTGGAAGCACACTTATTGGCGCCGTTTTTAGAAGAAAATCCCCCAAAATTTCCATTTGTTGCACTATTGGTTTCAGGAGGGCATACGCAACTAGTTAATGTTGAAAATGTAGGAAAGTACCAAATTTTAGGTGAAACAATTGATGATGCGGCTGGTGAGGCATTTGACAAAGTTGCGAAAATACTTGGTTTGGGATACCCAGGTGGTCCAGCGCTAGCAAAGTTAGCTGAAAAAGGAAATTCGGCGAGGTTTAATTTTCCACGCCCAATGGTAAAGCGCAAAGGGTTGGATTTCAGTTTTAGTGGATTAAAAACCCATGCATTACAAACTCTACAAGAATTTGGTGATGACGAAGAAACTAAGCAAGATATTGCCCGAGCTTTTCAAGATGCAGTTGTTGAAACCTTAGTGATTAAATCGCGTCGCGCTTTACGCCAAACCAATATGCATAGATTAGTTATTGCAGGTGGTGTTAGCGCGAATCAAAACCTGCGCGAAAAAATGTTGCTCATGACAAAAGATGAGGATATTGAACTATTTTATCCGCGTTTAGAATTTTGTACCGATAATGGCGCTATGATTGCTTATGCTGGTTATCAACGTTTTTTGCTCGGAGGCAAAGCAGATCTCGCAATTAATGTTTTTCCTAGATGGGAGTTGCTCTAAATATTAATTTTTGTTTCTGTACCTGCTTTTAGTCTTTGGATGTTGTCAATATGTCGCCAAACTATAATTGCGCTAATGGCAATTACTGGAAGTACATAAGCTAGCTTTCCAAAGATAAGTGTAAAAATTGGCGCTATAAGAGCAGCGGTAAGCGCTGCCAAAGATGAATAGCGAAAAATTATTACCATCAAAAACCAAGTTGCAAGCGCCAGTATACCGGATATTGGCGAGAGGGCAATTAATGCACCAAAAGAAGTTGCCACGCCTTTACCACCTTCAAACTTGAAGAAAACCGGATATATATGCCCAAGAATTGCTGCAAGCGCAATTACTCCAACAATCATGCCATGGATGCCAATAATTTGCGCGACAAAAACTGGAAGAAATCCTTTGAGCGCATCACCAAGTAAAGTAATCAATGCTGCGGTTTTTCCACCAATGCGTAACACATTAGTGGTCCCTGGATTTTTAGAACCTTGAGTGCGAGGGTCTGGGAGGCCTAAGGCTTTACATACAATTACCGCGCTTGAAAGCGATCCAATAAGATAAGCGATGACGACAAGAACGATTGCTGGTATCATAAAAACAATCCCTTAATTGTGAATTAATTTTTGAATTTTACGCCTTTTATTATCTGGCATGCAAGTTTTGTGAAAAATTATGAAACACAGCTCTACAAATTTAGTTTGGCTTGATTTAGAAATGACCGGGTTGAATCCGGAGTATGATCGTATCATTGAAATTGCTACCGTGGTTACCGATAAAAATCTAGAAGTAATTGCCGAAGGACCGGTGCTTGCAATTCATCATAGCGATAAGATACTTTCCCGCATGGATGGGTGGAATATAAAGCAGCATGGGTCTACTGGTTTAACTGAGCGTGTTCGCCAAAGTCGTATAACAACTAAGCAAGCTGAGAAAATAACACTTGAATTTTTAAAGCAATATCTTCCAGAAGGTAAATCACCTATTTGTGGTAATTCAATTTGTCAGGATCGTAGGTTTTTGTGCCGGTGGATGCCGCGGCTTGAAAAGTTTTTCCATTATCGAAATTTGGATGTAAGCGTGTTAAAGATTTTGGCCAAAAGCTGGTACCCTGATATTGCTAAAGCTTTTGTGAAGAAATCAAAACATCAGGCATTACAGGATGTTTATGATTCTATAAATGAGATGAAATATTACGTCGAACATTTATTTATTAAGCCGCACGTCCATAGTTAGTTAGCTATTGATGATTTTGTAGCCTCATTAATGCCCAGTCAACATGTTCTCTGACTAATTCTGAAGAGTGGTTTTTGCGCATTTCTAGCGCCTGTTTGTTTTCTTGAGAATATGCTGAATTGCCAAGCGCTACTGCAATATTTCTTAACCAATTTTCATAAGAAATTCTACCGATCGCCGAACCTTTGGCTTTAACTTTAAATGCTTCTTCGCTCCATAAAAATAGTGTTGATAGTTTGTCATGCAAAAACTCCGTCGCTGGGTTGAAAACACTTGCGTTTAGTTTTGCTCGTGTTTGGTTCCAAGGACAGGCTTCCTGGCAAATATCGCAACCAAAAATTCTATTTCCAATAGCTGGGCGAAGTTCTAGTGGTATTGGGCCTTCATGCTCAATAGTTAAATAGGCGATACAACGTCTGGCATCTAACTCATGTGGGCGGGTTATTGCTTTTGTTGGGCAGGAGTCCAAACATTTCGTACAGTTTCCACAATAGTTTTTAGTTGGTGCGTCACATGGTAGCGGTAAGTTAATAAACAGTTCACCAAGAAAACAATAAGAACCAAATTTATCATTTATTACCAATGTATTTTTTCCGATCCAACCAACCCCGGCTTTGCTAGCGAGTATCTTTTCCATTACCGGTCCGCTACCAGAAAAAACCCGCACCTTTGGTACACAATTGATTATATTGATAATTTTTTTTACATATTTTTTTAATTGGCTATGAATTAACCTTGAATAATCTGGGACGTGGGCAAATGCTGCAATCGGATGGTTTGGCTTAACTGGCGATGGATATGGAATTTGACAAGATATAATGCAGAGTGTTTCAGGATACAGCAGCTCAGGGTGAAAGCGTTTTTCTGGATAATTTTTAAGATAATCCATTGAGCCATGTAGCCCATTTGCAATCCATCTTTGATAATACTTTTCTGTTTGACTTAGATTGAGGTCAGCAATCCCAATCTTGGTAAAACCATATTCTTTCCCTGCTTGTTTGATATCATGGGCAAGTCGGGTAAAATCGTAATTGTGTATAATTTTTTGCATTATATTTTATTGCATTTGAGCAATATAAAGTTTTGGAAATTAATATGCTAACTATATCAAAGAGTCTTTATTATACTACAGCAATCCGTAATCTTGAAAAACTGGCTACGGAACAATTTAATATTTCTCAAGAAATGTTAATGCAGCGCGCTGGATTTGCAGCTTTTCGTGAACTGCGCAGAAAATGGCCGCATGCGAATAATATAGTTGTTGTTTGTGGAAAAGGCAATAATGGTGGCGATGGATATGTATTAGCTCATTATGCGCAGGCAGCTGGTTTTGAACCATTGGTATTAACTCTTGTTGATCCAGATAAGTTAACTGGGGCCGCGCGAGTTGCTTACGAAGGTTGTGCGAATGCCCAGGTCAAAATATTACCTTTTACTCCAGAAAAACTAGAAACCGCTGATATTATTGTCGATGCAATATTTGGTATAGGGTTATCTGGTCCAGCGTCTACTGATTATGCATCAGCAATTTCAGCGATTAATTCTATAGCAAAACCAGTGCTTGCAATTGATATTCCATCAGGGCTTGAAGCTGATACTGGGGTTGCTCTTGGTGAAGCTGTGCGCGCCAATTTAACAGTTACTTTTATTGGGAATAAAGTAGGCTTATATATTAGCGAAGGAATTGAGTGTTCTGGTGAGGTGGTTTGTGATGATTTGGATTTACCGGGTGAAGCGTTCGTTGCTACTCCAGCTGCCTTAAATATTTTAGAATTAACAGAATTACTTTTGCAATTTCCACAGCGAAAATCTACTGCAAATAAAGGTAATTTTGGCCACCTTTTGGCGGTTGGTGGTGATCATGGAATGAGCGGGGCAGTACGCATGGCGGCTGAAGCAGCTGCAAGAGTTGGTGCTGGGGTAGTTACAGTTGCCACAAGACCAGAACATATTTTAGGGATTAACATTTCACGGCCAGAATTAATGTGCCACGGAATAAAGTACTTATTGCAGTTAATACCATTATTAAAGCGAGCTACGGCAGTGGTAGTTGGCCCGGGAATTGGCACTGCTTTATGGGGTAAAAGCCTCTGGCGACTAGCTGTAAGATCAAAAAAACCCATTATTCTTGATGCGGATGGTCTAAACATTTTAGCAAAGAAAGCCAGGCGTCGTGACAATTGGATTTTAACACCACATCCTGGCGAAGCCGCAAGGTTATTAAAAACTTCTGTAGCAAAAATTCAAGCTGATCGCATTACTGCTGCAAAAAAAATTCAGCAAAAATTTGGTGGGATTTGTGTTTTAAAAGGCGCAGGCACAATTATTGCTGGCCCCGCTCAAACAATTAGTGTTTGCGTGTACGGGAATCCGGGTATGGCAAGCGGTGGTATGGGCGATGTGTTAAGTGGGGTAATTGGTGGGTTAGTTGCAGAAGGATTGGCTTTAGAGACCGCAGCTTCTTTGGGAGTGTGTTTGCATGCTTTTGCTGGTGATTTAGTGGCAAAAGAATATGGCAAGGAAGGAATGCTAGCAATGGATCTAATCCCAGTTGTGCGCGAATTAATCAGCAGAAGATAGCTCTATGCGCCAATTTCTGCCAAAACTCAGCGGTAATTGCTTCCTTGTTTTGATGCGGCGTGCGAAATAAATTCACGCTTGTAGTTAACGAGAACTGTTATTCTATGCAATTTGTTACTAAAGTTATTAAAACTCCAAAAGCAATGCAAACTTTTGGTAAAAAACTCGCCAAGCTTTGCGCTACTGGCTGTCGTATTTATTTTAGTGGTGAGCTTGGTGCTGGCAAAACAACATTGATTCGAGGGATATTGCGTGCTTTAGGCCATGTCGGCCATGTAAAAAGCCCTACATTTACTCTGCTTGAAACATATATTTTGGCAGAAAAAGTTATTTACCACTTCGATTTATATCGTTTAAAAGATCCAGTGGAGCTTGAATATATTGGAGCGCGAGATTATTTTTCTCCAGATGTAATTTCTTTTGTAGAATGGCCAGAATATGGGAAAGATTTTTTGCCCGAGCCAGATTTTGTCTGTAAGATAATCTTTAATCAAACCACACGGATTGTCGAAATTTTACCGATTAGCAATAAAGGCAAGCAATTAATAAGAAAGCTAAAATAATGTAAACTACTAAATTCATGCAGCGATTTTTAAAAGTTATTGTTGTTTTATTCTTGGTTATTTATCAACTTAGTGCATTGGCATATTCGATTGAAATGCGCGGGCTTCGCTATTCGGTTAACAAAAATGTGACGCGGCTGGTATTTGATTTTAATCACTTGCCAGTTTATTCAGTTCATAGCAATGCTGCAGAAACCATGATAATTTTAAATTTTGCACATACCAAGCTAAGCATGAATCTACAAAAAAAATGGCTAGCTAAGACTAAGAATTTAGGGATTAAATTAGCACCAAACCAAGAGAGCCTTAATTTATCCATTCAGCTAAAACACTCGGCAACACCAAAATATTTTGCTTTAAAAAATCCTGCTCGATTGGTATTGGATTTGTGTTTTAATACCAACACCAATGCTCATCCAGTAAATAATAATGAACAATCAATTGAAAACTCAGAATTACGTGCTGCAAAAGCTCTTGCGTTAGAATTAGATAAAAAACCACCAGAAGAGCGGTTCATATCACAGCCTGTTGCTATTGATAACTCAGCTGCCTCTAATCAGAAGTCACGTAATGTAATTGTGGTAATTGATCCTGGTCATGGTGGAAAAGACCCAGGTGCAGTCGGAGATTCTGGTACACGCGAAAAAGATGTGGTACTAGCAGTTTCGAAAGATCTTGCTTGCATGCTTAATAGAATCCCAGGGATTACCGCCGTGTTAACCCGTAATAGTGATTATTTTATTCCATTGCGCGAACGGCTGAATATCGCGCATTCTTATAAGGCAGATATTTTTATCGCTATTCATGCTGACGCATATAAATTTAAACACTCTACCGGTGCCTCTGTTTTTGCTTTGTCCCAAAGAGGGGCGACAAGCGAGGCGGCGCGCTGGCTTGCTGAAAAAGAAAATGAATCAGAATTAGGCCAGACTATTTCAGATAAAAGTATGTTATTGAAATCAGTTCTGCTTGATTTAGCACAAACCTACACTATTGGTTCTAGCTTAGAAATTGGGGGCGAAATTTTAAACCAATTGGTCAGTATAACCCATCTGCATCATTCAAGAGTTGAGCAAGCAGCTTTTGTGGTGTTAAAGTCCCCAGATATTCCTTCATTATTAGTTGAAACAGGGTTCTTATCAGACCCAAGCGAAGAAATAAAACTACGCAATTCTGAGTATCAAAATCAGTTAGCTTACGCCTTGTCTCAAGGCATCAAGAATTATTTTCAAGAACATCCGCCCATTGGGACGTATTTTGCAGTGATTAAAAATAAAAATATGCGTCGCATATGAAGCTCGCCAGACCTACGATAATTTGCTTAATGGGCCCAACCGCAGTTGGCAAAACTTCACTAGCCATTGCTTTAACTGAGCGGCTGCCATGTGAAATTATTAGCGTTGATTCTGGAATGATTTACCGTGGAATGGATATTGGGACAGCAAAGCCTACGAAAGCAGAATTAGCTATAGCGCCGCATCGTTTAATCGATATATGCGACCCAGCAGAAATTTATTCAGCAGGCAGATTTAGAAATGATGCTTTAAGAGAGATCGAAGAAATTATTGCAAAAGAACATGCCCCGCTTTTAGTTGGTGGTACAATGCTTTATTTCAAAGTATTAATAGATGGTATTGCTGAATTGCCGATTCGTGATGACACTGTGCGAGAAAAAATTTTAGCAGAAGCAAAATCTCTTGGTTGGAATACCCTACATTATAAATTACAAAAAATTGATGCAGTACTTGCCGAACGAATTTCAGTTTCAGACAGCCAAAGAATAGGGCGCGCTTTAGAGGTTTATGAACTAACCGGGAAGAGTATTTTAGAATTACAAAAAGAAAATTCAAAACCTAAAATTCCCTATAAAATATTTAATATTGCAATTACACCAGATAGTAAAATACGTTTAAATGAAAAAATAAATTTACGTTTTAATAATATGTTAGAGTGTGGTTTTATAGAAGAAGTTGAGAAATTATTTAAACGCAAAGATCTTAATGCTGATTTACCATCAATGCGCGCAATTGGTTATAGACAGGTTTGGAAATATTTATCTGGAGAGATCAATTATCAAGATTTACTTGATGAAATTCCAATTGCGACGCGTCAACTTGCAAAACGCCAGCTCACATGGTTACGAAGTTGGGTGGATGTAAATTGGTTTGACTGCGACAGTGAAAATTTAATCGAAAAAGTGCTCGAAAAATTAAAAATAGCTAATTTTTTATGATTTTCTTAAGGAAATTTTGTAAGCTTTTATCGATAAAATAATTAATCTTTGTCTTAAGATGGCATCAGAATTTTTAGTAATAATTTATTGAAATACATTATAAAATTATCATAATTATTTGAAAAAAAACAAAAAATTATTTTTAGTGATATTTTCCTTTAACATTTGGCCATAATATATTGTTTAAAGATGTCTTGATTCTTATTTAATAATTTGTTAAGTTATAGGCGTGTCAAGGATGATGCTAAGTTAGTGAGTGATTGAACGGAATCAAATTCAGGATGATTTGTTAGAGTTAAGGAGAACCATCACTAATTATCTTGCAACAACCATATGAGGAGCAAAGTCGAAGTCACGAGACAAATTGGATGTCTCAGATCAAAGCAGGGATGCTAGACTTCGACTTTTTTTTTCGTCAAAAATTTTTCTTCTCCAGGGTTTGCCTAAAATTAAATATCCAATATAATATTATCTTTACTATAAAAATGTAATTTTTGGACAAGAGGGCGTACTTATGTCAAAGGAAGCACAATCGTTACAAGATGAGTTTTTACGCAACTTATGCAAGAACACTTCATCGGTTTCTATTTTTTTAATCAACGGTATTAAGTTGCAGGGTCAACTCGAAGCGTTTGATAACTATGTGGTTATGTTAAAAAATGCAACCACACAAATGGTTTTTAAACATGCTATTTCTACTATAGTTCCGGCGCATTCTGTAGCTGCTTCAGGTGTAGCTAAAGGAGAGCATGCTGCAGGTTCAGAATAAAATTAATAGAGTTATTTTAGTACACTTAGAGTTAACAAAGCTTGAAGATTGTGCGAATGATTTAGATGAGTTTAAATTACTTGCAAATGCCGCTGGCGCAAAAATAGTTTCAATTATCACAGGAAAACGCGAAACCCCTGATGCAAAATTTTTTATTGGAAGTGGAAAGGCCGCAGAAATTCGCGAAGAAGTGCAACTAAAAAATGCTGATTTAGTTATTTTTAATCACACATTAACACCTGCCCAGGAACGAAATCTAGAAGGTATAATTCAATGTCGAGTACTTGATCGCACCGGATTAATTCTCGATATTTTTGCATGTCGTGCGCGAAGCTTTGAGGGAAAATTGCAAATTGAGTTAGCGCGACTTCAGCGTTTATCTACCAGATTGATTCGCGGTTGGATGCATTTAGAGCGGCAAAGAGGCGGTATTGGATTGCGTGGTGGTCCAGGTGAAACTCAACTTGAATCAGATCGAAGAGTTATTCGTAAAAAAGTTGATACGTTAAAAAAACGACTTGAAAAAGTCCGGGCGCAGCGTGAACAAAGTAGGCGCTCAAGAAAACGTTCTTTAACGCCGTTAGTTGCTATAGTTGGTTACACCAATACTGGTAAATCCACGTTATTTAATCGCTTAACTAAAGCTAATGTATACGCAGCAGATAAATTGTTTGCTACATTAGATCCTACTTTACGCAGAATTTATCTCAATGGTTTTGGCATGGCTATTTTGGCAGATACCGTAGGTTTTGTTCGAAATTTACCGCACGAGTTAGTGGAAGCATTTTATGCAACATTAGAAGAAACTCGCGAGGCAGATTTATTATTGCATGTTGTTGATGCAAGCGATGATGAACATTTGGCGAAAATTACAGCAGTAAATGCAGTGCTTGAAAAAATTAATGCTAATAAAGTTCCGCAACTTTTGGTGTATAACAAAATTGATCTGCTTCCAAATTCAGAGCCGCGAGTTGATTTTGACTCCAAACAATTGCCACACCGAGTGTGGATTTCTGCAACAAATAACCAAGGCATAGATTTATTGTTGGCCGCATTAGCAAATATATTGAGCTTTAAAGCAACCACCCCGGGTTTATAAAAAAGCCAAAAAAACTTTTTGACAGAGTGTGTTTTATCTAAAATTTTTTAATAGACTTCTTTCAAAATCAAGTACTTTGTTTTCAGATCAAGGCGCATGGCTTTCGAGGAACGGAGTTTATGCAAGAATAAATGAGTACCGCAGAAAGACATGCAACGCAGATATGAAACAAAAGACGCAGGCTTTGAAAGAAGTCTAATAAATCGGTCCTTATTTTATTAGCTATTTGACGGTAATTTATGCTAAAATCCATAGTCTTAAAAAATGACTATGATTTTATAACTTATTGAAAATATTAATAAAATTTTTTACATAAATCTATGACAGAAGCAGCAAAAGAAGTTTCAGTGGTTACAATTGAGAATGAATTAAAACAATCATATTTGGACTATGCAATGAGCGTCATTGTGAGCCGCGCATTGCCAGATATTCGCGATGGCTTAAAGCCAGTTCATCGTAGAGTTTTGTATGCTATGCATGAGCTTAGTAATGACTGGAATAAGCCTTACAAGAAATCCGCCAGAATCGTTGGTGATGTGGTTGGTAAATATCATCCGCATAGTGATACAGCAATTTACGACACTATTGTACGTATGGCGCAGCCGTTTTCGTTACGTTTGCCGCTAATTGATGGCCAAGGAAATTTTGGCTCTGTTGATGGCGATTCGCCAGCAGCAATGCGTTATACTGAAGTTCGTTTAGAAAAAATCGCACATTATTTATTGATTGATCTTGATAAAGAAACCGTAGATTTTGCCCCAAATTATGATGGTACTGAGCGGGCGCCGGTAGTATTACCTTCGCGTATTCCTAATCTTTTGATTAACGGCTCTTCTGGTATAGCTGTTGGTATGGCAACTAACATTCCACCGCATAACTTGGGTGAAGTAATAGATGCTTGCATCGCAATTATTGATAACCCTAATATCACAATACAAGAGTTAATAAAAATTATTCCTGGCCCTGATTTTCCCACCGCCGCTATTATAAATGGCCGTGCTGGAATTGAAGAAGCTTATCGCACTGGTCGAGGCAAGATTTCTATTCGTTCAAGAGTTTCAATTGAAACCGGCCCAAATGATAAACAGGCAATTATTATTCATGAATTACCATACCAGGTGAACAAGGCAAAATTGCTTGAACATATTGCTGATTTAGTTAAAGAGAAAAAAATTGAAGGCATTTCTGCAGTGCGTGACGAATCTGATAAAGATGGGATGCGAGTTGTAATTGAATTGCGTCGAGGTGAAACAGCTGAGGTTGTGCAAAATAATTTATTTCAAAACACGCAAATGCAAGTAGTGTTTGGAATTAACATGCTTGCGCTCGATCGCGGTCAACCAAAAACTTTAAATTTAAAAGAAATGCTTGATGCTTTTTTGAGCTATCGTCGCGAAGTAATTACGAGACGGAGTATCTTTGAACTAAAACAGGCGCGTAGCAGGGCGCACATTTTAGAAGGCCTAGGGATTGCCTTGGTTAACATTGATGAGATGGTGGCGTTAATTAGAGCTTCAAAAACACCGGCAATTGCTAAACAAGGCTTGTTAGCACGAAATTGGCAAATCGGTGCGGTAAAGGAATTGCTTGGCGAAAGTTTGGCTGAGAGTTCGCGCCCAGCTGATTTAGGGCGGGAATTTGGTATTGTTGGGCAAAATTATCGACTTTCTGAAACTCAAGCACAGGCCATATTGGATTTGAGATTGCATCGTTTAACTGGGCTCGAACAAGATAAAATATTTTCTGAATACAAAGAGTTATTAGATATTATTAAACAATTACTTGATATATTAGCAACACCAGAATTGCTATTTGAGGTGATGCGAAAAGAATTGTTTGAGGTTAAAGAATTATTCAATGATAAGCGTCGCACTGAAATTATTGCCGCTACTGAAGATCTAACGCGCGAAGATTTAATTACCCCAGAAGATGTGGTTGTGACATTATCGCATGAAGGTTATGTAAAAATTCAAGCAGTTTCCGATTACCAAGCGCAACGACGTGGCGGCAAAGGCAAGTCCGCAACTTCTGTGCGTGAAGAAGATTTTGTTGAGTGTTTATTTATCGCTAACACTCATGACACAATCCTGTGTTTTTCAAACCGCGGCAAAGTTTATTGGTTAAAAGTATATTTATTGCCGCAGGGTAGTCGCATTGCTCGCGGAAAACCATTAGTGAATTTTTTACCGCTTGAGAATGGCGAACGAATCAGCACGATTCTTCCAATTCAAGAATACACCAAAGATCATTTTGTATTTATGACTACTGCAAACGGCACTGTGAAAAAAGTTGCGCTAGAACAATTCTCGCATCCGCGTGCCAGTGGAATTATTGCTATCGATTTGGAGCCAGAAGATTATCTAGTTAGTGCTGCAATCACCGATGGTAAGCGTGAAATTCTACTATTTAACGATGCAGGTAAAGCAGTTCATTTCAACGAAGATCAAGTACGCGCAATGGGTAGAACCGCAAAAGGTGTTAGAGGTATGCGTTTAAAATCTGAGCAAAAAATAATTTCGCTTGTTATTCCTGCAAGCACCACTGGCTCGATTTTAACTGCAACCGAAAATGGCTATGGAAAGCGTACGGCTGTTACTGATTATTCTTTGGTTAATCGCGGTGGTCAGGGTGTTATTTCAATTCAAGTTAATATGCGAAATGGTAAGGCGGTGGGAGCAATTTTCGTTGAGGATAATGCTGAGATTATGCTAATTAGCGATCAGGGGACATTAGTAAGAACTAAAGTTTCTGAGGTTTCAATAATTGGTCGAAATACCCAAGGGGTCCGCTTAATTAATCTTTCTGAGGGCGAAAAATTGGTGGGCATACAAAAGATTGAAGAAGAATAAATAACTATCTTTGCCCTCGATAACCCATTTAAAACAATTTAACTTACAATTTAAATTTATGCTTATGTCAATCCCTGTTATTACGGTTGATGGGCCAAGTGCAACCGGCAAAGGTACTTTAAGTAAAATGTTGGCCACAAAACTTAACTGGCATTATCTTGATAGCGGTGCAATATATCGAGTTTTAGCTTTGGCAGCATTGATTGATAAAATTTCCCCAACTGATACTAAAAAATTAGTAGAAATTGCTTTAAATTTAAATGTTAACTTTTTGAATTTAAAAGATAAATCATATAAAATTTTGCTGCGTGGTCAAGATGTAACGATGAAAATTAGATCCGAAGAGTGTGGTGTTTTTGCTTCAAAAATTGCTGCCTTGCAGGAAGTTAGGGCAGCATTGAAAGTTTTCCAACAAAGCTTCAGAAAGCCCCCCGGGCTTATTGCAGATGGCAGAGATATGGGTACAGTAATTTTTCCTGACGCAACAGCAAAATTTTTCTTAACCGCTACTATCGAAGAACGCGCTAAAAGACGGCTATTACAGTTGCAACAAGGGCATATAAATGCTAGTCTCGGCACTGTTTTGCGAGACCTAATTGAACGTGATAGCCGCGATGAAAAGCGTAGCATTTCGCCGCTTGAACCCGCAAAGGACGCAATAATAATTGATACAACCAAGTTAAGTATTGAAGAGGTATTGCAAACAATGCTTGCGCACATTGCCAAGCAAGGTGGCTATTAGCCATTGGCTAATGCTTATTATTAATTTTCCTATGTTGCTTGGAACATAGAGTGTTTTTTGAGTAAGAGTAACCAAATCATGACAGAAAGTTTTGCAGATTTACTTAATGAAAGTTTTCAAAGCACAAACCTCCAACCCGGGACATTATTAAAAGCAACTGTAGTCGATATAACACCAGAGTATGTAATAGTTAATGCCGGTTTGAAATCAGAATCCAGAATTCCAGTTGTTGAATTTCGCGGCCGAAATAACGAGGTAGACGTTGCTGTTGGTGATACCGTTGATGTGATTTTAGAGACTGTAGAAAATGGCGCGGGTGAGACTCAGCTTTCAAGAGAAAAGGCCAAACGCATCGAAACTTGGAAGTTAATTGAAAAAGCATTTGAAACTGGTGAAAAATTACTTGGCACAGTAGTTGAACATGTGCGTGGTGGGTTTACTGTCGAAATTAATAAAGTGCGCGCCTTTTTACCTGGTTCGCAAGTTGATCTTAAGCCGATTCGCGATCCAAGCGCTATCGTAGGCAAAGAATTTGAATTTAAAGTAATTAAAATAGACAAAAAACAAAACAACATCGTGGTTTCACGCCGCGCAGTAATTGTCGATGAGAGTGGTGCTGAACGCCAAGCATTATTGAGCGCGTTACAGGAAGGCGATATCGTAACTGGTTCGGTTAAAAATCTTACAGATTATGGTGCATTTATTGATTTAGGTGGAGTCGATGGTTTATTACACATCACCGATATGTCTTGGAAGCGTATTCGCCATCCAAGTGAATTGCTAAAGATTGGTGATGAAATTAGCGTTAAAGTGTTGAAATTTGATCGCGATAAGAATCGTGTTTCATTAGGCTATAAGCAATTATCAGATGATCCATGGCGTGATATTGCAAGACGTTATCCAACCAACACGAGATTATTTGGCAAAGTTACCAATATTACTGAGTATGGGTGCTTTGTTGAAATTGAGCCTGGAATTGAGGGCTTGGTGCATATGTCTGAAATGGATTGGACCAATAAAAACATTCATCCAGCTAAATTAGTTTCTGTTGGGCAAGAAGTCGAGGTTATGGTGCTTGAAATCGATGAGGAACGTCGACGCATTTCTTTAGGCATGAAGCAATGCAAACAAAATCCATGGCAAGAATTCGCCACAACTCACACTAAAGATTCGCATATTACCGGGAAAATTAAATCCATTACTGATTTTGGCATTTTCATTGGTTTACCTGGCGATATCGATGGCCTTGTGCATTTGTCAGATATTTCTTGGACAGAAGCTGGTGATAAAGCAATTCGAAATTTCAAAAAAGGTCAGGAAGTAGAAGCGGTAATTTTGGCAATTGATCCTGAGCGCGAAAGAATTTCTCTTGGGATTAAGCAATTAGAGCGAGATATTTATTCTGACTTTATCGAGCAGCATCCGAAAGGGTTTGTTGTTAGTGGTAAGGTTACTGAAGTTACCCAAAAATCAGCAACTATCGATTTAGGTAATGGCCTAATTGGAAGAGTAAAAGCGCAGGACGTGAGTAGGGAGCATGTCAAAGATGTGACGCAGCTCTTAAAAGTTGGTGATGACATTGAAGCGAAGGTGCTTGGGATTGATAAAAAATCGCGTTGCATTAATTTGTCGATCAAAGAATTGCAGCCTGAATTAGGTGCTGAAGCCCCTGCCACAACGCAATTGGGTGATTTGCTGAAGGAACAGATTCAAAAAGAAGATTAATTTTTTTCTTTGCGATAGACAATAAATAACGGCGGGGCATATTTTGCTCCGCCATTTCTATTTGAGGAGCGAATAGATGCGAATTATCTCATATTTTTTGTTGCTGGTCGTTGTATTAATCGGTCTCAGTTTTGCCTCGTTAAACTCCAATTTTGTTACTTTTAATTATTATTTTGGAGCTAAATCTTGGCCAATTTCTCTGCTTTTAGTTTATGCATTTGCAGGCGGAGTTATTATTGGTTTTATTGTGGCACTATTTTCTTGGGTCAAGCTTAAGACAGAAAACCGTCGCTTAAAATCTCGACTTAAAAATATCGAAAAAGAAGTAGAGAATTTACGCACCATGCCACTGAAAAACAATTAACTCTATTTTTTGTTAAATTAGAGGTGCAATTGTTTTACAGCTTAATTTTTAACTAGGTTTATGCTATCACTATTACTATTGCTACTTCCTGTCGCTGCCGTTTCTGGATGGATTGCTGGGTATTACCAACAGAAAAAATCCACAAGTGAGCGCGGTCTTGATTTAATTCCTCACGATTATTTTGTCGGTTTAAATTATTTAATCAACGAACAACCGGACAAGGCTGTTGACATCTTTATTAAAATGCTCGAAGTAAATAGCGATACCGTAGAAACACATTTAGCGCTTGGCAGTTTATTTCGCAAACGCGGTGAAGTTGATCGAGCAATTCGTGTGCATCAAAATTTAATTGCGCGGCCGCAGTTAGAAAAAAAACAGCGTGTTCAAGCATTATCTGAATTAGCACAAGATTATTTGCGCGCAGGAGTGTTAGATCGCGCAGAGCGAATTTTACTCGAATTGATTGAAATGAATGAAGAGGTGAACTCAAGTTATTCTCATCTTTTGCACATTTATCAATTACAAAAAGATTGGCAGCAGGCGATAACTGTTGCAAGTAAGTTAGAAGAAAAATTCTCCGGCGCAACTACGCAGCTTGCTTATTACTATTGTGAGTTGGCCGAACAGGCTCGAGCACAAAATAACATTACTGAGACGGAAGCATATTTAAAAAAGGCTTTTGCCTATGATAAAAAATGCGTGCGTGCGAGTTTATTGGCTGGGAAAACTGCTTTTGAAACTGGTGATATTAAGCGGGCAATTCGCTATTACAAGCAAGTGTGCGAACAAGACTCCGACTATATTTCAGAAACGATTTCGCCATTAGCCGATTGCTATTTGCGTTTGGATCAAGAAAAAGAGTTTATCGACTATCTTGAAAATTGTTTTGCCGCAACCCCACGTATTTCATTGGTGTTAGCGCTAGCTGATAATGTGCAAAAACAAAATGGCGATTTTGCGGCAATCGAATTTATTGCTAAACATATTCATCGTTGTTTATCCATGCGAGGTTTGGAGCGATTAATTACGCTTTATTTAAACAATGTTGATGCCGAAACCCAATCTAAATTATTTCTGCTGCAACAATTTATTGGCAAATTGCTTGAGCATAAACCACTGTATCGTTGCCTGCATTGTGGTTTTTCTGGAAAGCAATTGTATTGGTTTTGCCCAAGCTGTAAACGTTGGGGCTCGATTAAACCAATCCATGGTTTAGAAGGTGATTGAAATTTACTTTTAGGTAGATTGTAAACACAGCCGCAAAGGCTTAATGCTAGATAATATCTCTTTTTCTTGATGATGATGTAAAGCATTCCATAGATTTGTTTTATTTTGCAAATTAAGCCAATATTCTGGAGTCATGTTGAATAACTTACCTAATCGCAAAGCTGTGTCTGGTGAAATTGCGCGTTTACCACGGACTATTTCGTTTACACGTCTTCGTGTAATACCCGTCAATTCAGCGAGCTTTTTTTGCGTCAAATTATATGGCAAAATAAATTCTTCCTGTAAAATTTCACCAGGTGTAAATGGTTTTCGTTTTGTTAATTTCATAGTCATAATAAAAAATATCCCGTTAATAAAAATTTAATGATATTGAATTAAGAAAACATCGTAAATATTATTTTCTTCTAATCTGAAAATTAGTCGCCACGGGCCATTAACAGCAATTGACCAATACCCCAGATAATCCCCATGTAATTTATGTAAGTTATTACTCGGAGGATTTTGCAAGTCTTCGATACAAGTGGCGGCATCCATTGAATCAAGCCTCATTAAGACCCGCCTAATTAAATCTTGGCGAATTTTTCGAGATTTTCCATTTTCCCAGCATAGCTCAAGATCTTTGTCTTTAAAGGATTGAATCACAAGTTTCCTTGATTTATTATATTTATATGATTGCAGTGTAACATTATGTGTTACTTATTTCAATAGCAAGCACCCGCGTTTATAATTTAATAGTGAAAATTACTATGGTTTTGGTGTACAATTTAAATTTAAGCTTATTGAATGAGAGGGGAAAATGGATCTTAATTTTCTTGATTTTGAACAACCGATTGCTGAACTTGAAGCAAAAATTCAAGAATTGCGTTATGTAACAAATGATGCAAATGTAAACATCAGCGAAGAAATTGCGCGTCTTGAGGCTAAAAGCAAAGAGTTAACTCATTCGATATTTTCAGCATTAACAGCTTTGCAAATTGTGAAGCTGGCAAGGCATGTGCAGCGGCCTCACACATTAGATTATGTTGCGCGAATTTTCACTGATTTTGATGAATTGTATGGCGATCGGCATTATGCAAAAGGTACTGCGATTGTTGGTGGAACTGCGCGCTTAGAAGGTAAACCAGTTATGGTTATTGGGCACCAAAAAGGCAAGACTACCAAGGAAAATATTGAGCGCAATTTCGGCATGCCAAATCCCGAAGAGTATCGAAAAGCACTGCGCTTAATGCAATTAGCTGAACGCTTCCAACTACCAATATTTACATTTATTGATACGCAAGGCGCTTACCCTGGGGTTGGCGCTGAAGAACGCAACCAAAGTGAAGCGATTGCAACAAATTTATTTGCGATGTCAAAATTGCGCACACCAATTATTTGTACGGTAATTGGTGAGGGTGGTTCTGGCGGCGCTTTGGCGATTGGTGTAGGCGATCGTATTTTAATGCTGCAATATAGTATTTATTCTACTATCTCGCCAGAAGGTTGCGCATCGATTCTTTGGCGCAGTCAAGAAAAAGTATCTGAAGCTGCAGAAAATCTGCAGTTAACTGCAGATAAATTGTATAAATTAAAATTAATCGATCAGGTAATTCCTGAACCACTTGGTGGAGCGCATCGTGATTATGATTTAATTGCACGCAGGTTGCAAAAAGGTCTTGTGGATAATTTGCGTCAATTAAATAAGTTATCGCTCGAAGAATTAGTCGAAGCGCGCTACCAAAAATTAATGGATTTTGGCAAAGTAACTAATTAATTTGGTAGTGCATCTACGTGGCAAAACCAGCATTAAAAAAAACCTTTGATCCGCAAATTCTTGCCGACATTATTTTTGATTTGACGGACTGCAATAATTTTTTTGTAGCATTTAGTGGCGGATTAGATTCTCATGTTTTATTACATGCCTTAGCAAAAATTCGCGACGCAAATCCGCATTTAAATCTCCAATTAACTGCTATTCATATTAATCACAATTTAAGCGCAAACTCATTAAGTTGGGCAGAACACTGCCAAAAAATTTGTGCAATGCTAAATATTCCTTGTTTGATCAAAGATATTTTTGTCACAAAGACTGATATTGTTGGTAAAAGTTTAGAAGAGGTGGCGCGGAAATTACGCTATCAAGCGATTGCTGCATTTTTACCAGAAAATTCTTGTTTATTAACTGCGCATCAGCAGGATGATCAGGCCGAAACATTGTTATTACAATTGTTTCGTGGCGCAGGTGTGCGTGGATTAGCGGCAATGCCGGTTAAAACAACATTCGGAAAGTCTTTGTTAATTCGCCCATTGCTTGATTTTTCTCGCGCTGCATTAATTGAATATGCGACAACTAACGAACTTAAATGGATTGAAGATGAGAGCAATGCTAGCATAAATTTTGATCGGAATTTTTTGCGCTTAGAAATTATGCCAAAACTAAAAATGCGTTGGCCAGGAATTTTACAGACTTTACATCGCGCCGCGACCAATGCCGCTGAAATGACGTTATTATTAGATGAATTAGCTGCCGCTGATTATCTTGAAACAAAAGCGAGCGGCAGTAGGCTAGTGATCTCAAAGTTGCTGTTGCTTAGCCCAGAAAGGCAGCGCAATCTTATTCGATACTGGCTAAAAAAATTGCACTTGGCTCTGCCAGCAAAAACAAAGTTGTTGCAGTTACAAAAAGATGTATTGCATGCAAGGCTTGATGCAAATCCATTGGTTCATTGGGATGGTGTTGAAATTAGGCGCTATCAGGGTGAATTGTATGCAATGGAGCCGTTGCCAAAAATCCTAGAAAATTTAATTTTACCCTGGGATTTAACTAAACCACTTAAATTACCGGCAAATTTAGGCACACTAATTGCGAAAAATATTTCGGCTGCAACTACCGCAAAAATAGATTTGGAAAAAATTAGCGTGCGCTTTCGAAATTTTGGCGCAAATTGTCGTTTAAAAAAACGCACCGGCACTAAACAATTAAAAAAATTATTTCAAGATTGGAAAATTCCTACTTGGCAGCGCGATCGCATTCCGCTCGTATTTTTTGGGGAAGAAATTGCAGTAATTGTTGGTTATGGCTATTGCCAAAATTGGCCAGATGAAATTCTTATTGAGCTTGAAGCTTCAGGAAAAAATCCCAATAATACCGCTAACTAATCCAAATATGCTAGTAGCAAACAGCACTGCTCCAACTAATACCGCATAAAAACCTTTGAGGCGAAATTCTTCAGGAAGGGTTTTTAGCGCTAAAATATAGAGGAAACCTAACACTATTGGCAGGAGTAGTGAGTTCATAACCTCAATTGCAATATTTAGATTTACATGATGTGTCTCTATTGAAACAAAGACTCCGCCAGCAATTAATATAGTTATAAAAATCCCATAAAACCATGGCGCTTCTTTTGGTTCGTCTTGTAGCGAATGTTTGTAGCCTGTAATTTCACCAATACTCCAAGCGGCAGTGAGTAGCACCACAATTGTGGCGACAAGTGCTGCGCCGAGCATACCGAGTGCGAATAAAATTTTACCAAAGTTTGGCCCTAAAAATGGGGTAATTGCGTTGCTAATTTCTTGGATGGTATGGAGTGGCGCTCCCGGATTTGTTTTGCCAATAGTAGCTGCGGTAGCGATAATCACCGCGCACATAATAACTTGAGTAACAATTGCGCCAACAAAGGTGTCAAAACGTGCTAAGTTTAAATGTTCGCGCGTAAGATTTTTATCGATCACCGCAGATTGTTGGTAAAAAATCATCCATGGCATAATGACCGCGCCAATGTTTGCTGATGCCAAATAAAGAAAATTCGCGTTATGTAACGGCGCTGATTTTAGGCCGGCAAATATATCTGAGAGAGAAGGGTGCGCTTTCCAGGCAACGAATAAATATACTAATTCAAAAATTCCAATTGCTAGGGCAACTCGTTCCACAGAATTATAGCTTTTAGTTAATACTAGCCAGACCAAAAAAGCTACTGTTAGAATCATGCTGATTGGAGCGCTAACACCAAACATCAAGCCAATGCCGGCGATACCGGTGAGCTCTGAAATTAGAGCCCCGACGCAGCAAATCACCAATGTAATTACCGAGAACCAAGCCCAAAATCTCCCAAAATGTTTTTTAATTAATTCGCCATGGCCAGCCCCTGTGGTAATGCCTAGGCGTAGAGTTAATTCTTGGGTGATGTATAAAATTGGAATTAGGATTATTTGTAGCGATAATAATTTGTACCCCCAAACAGCGCCGCTTTGTGCCGCGGTGATTAAGCTGCCAACGTCGGTGTCGGCAAGCATCACAATGATGCCAGGACCGGCAGCCATCAAAAATAGGCAAAGTCTTTTATAACCCCTACTGCAAACTGCGTTAACGATACCCATGCTTGTTTTGTTTTATGATATTAACCTTCATGCTAACGGAAATGTCCCAGGTTTACAAACTTATCTGAATAATATTTTGGAAAATAATCAAAATCTGTAATTTAGCTAAATAAATAAATTCGTTATTAATCAAAATGATACGCATAAAAACATGTAAAAAAATTTGCTTTTAAAATCAAGGAGTTACAAATGATGCATGTTTTTTCGTTATTAATCAATGTGTTATAGAATCAACACAAAAATAATCAAATTTTCATTAGAGCTTTATGAAAATAGGCTTAATATATTTAAAAGCATTAGGGAGAAGTTTTATGCAAGCATTTTGGAAAACCTTGTTACGCATTTCTTTTGTTTCGGTTTTTTTGGCTGCCGTAGGTTCTAACGCTGCCATAGCAAATTCTTCAGCCGCAAATGATTCTGTAAACTTCCTAGTTTTTTCGGATATTCATCTTGATACTACGCAAACACATCCTATGGAAATTGAGCCAAAAGGAGTTAATTGGGGTAGTGGTTTAGATGTAAATACTTTCAATGTAATGCTTTCGCAAATTCAAGATAAAATTCAGCATGGGTTGATTCCACAGCCTATGTTTATTTTGATTACAGGGGATATTGCCGGTTATGCACGACCCATTACTCATCCTGATGCTACATATAATAATGAAGAGATAGTATTAAAGGGAGTCTATAATGCATTTCCGAATACGCCAATTCTTTTAGCTTTTGGCAATAATGATTCTTTAGAAAAAGATTATGGCTTGTTCTATTATGCACCTGGGATTAAAGGCAAACATAGCTCTTATGAAATTGCAATGGTACCTGGAAATGGTTGGCGCGATGGATTTTTATCAACGGGCAGATGGTGTCAAATTACCAATATGTCCTATCCTTGTCTAATAAATGAAGATAAAGAAAATGGCTATTTCACAGCTTATCTTGCACCAAATTTGCAGTTAATTTCTTTAAACAGTGTTATGTTTTCAGATAGCAGACATAACACAACACCTCAAAGCTTAGCTGATAAACAACTGGTGTGGTTGGGTAATCAGCTAAAGATCGCAGATTTTCTGAATGATTCTGTGTTAATCGCTTCGCATATTCCTTTTGGGAATAATATTTTTGATAATTCAACTTTTTGGCGCAGCAATGATCAAGATCAATTTTATACATATTTAAGTCGCTATAGAAATAATATTATTGGGGTATTGTCAGGGCATACGCATTTAGAAGAGTTAAAAGTTTTACAGGATACCGCGCATAATAATATTGGCGCATTGATTTTTACTGCAGGACTTTCTACATCGCATGGTAACGCGCCGTCGCTTAAATCTTTTTCTTTAAGCAAAAACAGCAGTACAAATAAGTGGGCGATTTCGAATTATGAAACCTTTTCTTTTCAAAATAATTCAACCAACGCTTTTTCTTTTCACCTCGACAAGCTTTATGATTTTGATAGTTATTACTGTGCGAGCGGTCAAAGCGTACAGAGTATTTTTGATTGTTTAGGGTATGTTACTGCTGCTAAACTATACACCTATTACACTGCAGGTAATCATAATTTCAATGGCACAGTATCTGCACCCCAGGATATTTTTGTCACCTTGCCAAATGTTCCCAATAACAATACTGTCCAGAGTGGTGGCGGTGGTAATTCATTTGGAATTTATGGGGTTTTAGGTGCAGTTGCAGCCGCGGGAATCGGGGTGGCTGTGGTTAATACTGTTACTCAAGATAAAAGTGAATAATGCCATTAATATTTTTTAGCTAATTGAATAATCAAGTCTCGCAACCAAGTGTATGCGGGGTCGTGACGATCTGAGACACCAACTTCGTCGCTACAGTTATTATTTTTCGCTATCCCATTTTACTCGGAATTAACATTGATCTAGTGACTCCAGCGTTACCGGTTTTAGCTGCGAATTGTCACGCCTCGGTTTATTGGGAACATTATCTGATAGTTTTGGGAGAAAACATGTTTTGTTACCCTGCGCGCTAAGAAAATAAATTTTATTGCAATTCAAGACATAACCTTAAGATTGTTTTAATAATCACGGTATATAATTGTATTGTAAGAGCAGGTAAGATAACTGCCGCTCAAAACTAAAAACTTCTCCATAAAATATAAACATTGGAGCAA
>JAMCWR010000020.1 GCA_023480665.1 Gammaproteobacteria bacterium | reverse complement strand
ATTATTAGCCTGTTTTGCTTGCTTGGCGACTATATAACCTAAAGTAATACTAGTAGCAAAGAAAATTGCCGCAATTAGCGCAGTTAATTTAACCAAAAACGGCATCGAACCAACGCTACCAAATATTGTTTGCGACGCGCCACTACCAAATGCAGCGCCAGCATCCGCACCTTTGCCGTGTTGTATTAACACTAAACCAATTATGGCTAACGCAGATAAAATATGAATAACAAAAATTATTTCTTGCATAATTTAAATTCCAAACTTTGTTTATTCCAACCAAAAATACAAGTTAACGAGTTTAGCACAAAAACTCAAATTTATTTAAAAAATTTCTAAACAACCTTTAACAGCAATAGCTAAATCATTTGCAATATTTTTCACAAGTTTTTGATCTATACCTTCAACCATAACTCGAATCACCGGCTCAGTACCAGATGATCGAAGCAGCACTCTGCCATCATCTTTTAATTTGTCGCTTGCAATCTGCAGCGCATGCTGAATCGCCGGTTCTGCATGAATATCTATTGGCTTAAAACATTTTACATTAATTAATGTTTGCGGAAATTTTTGCATTTCATTTTTTAAATCATGCAAAGAACGATTGGTGTTAGTCATAGCCCGAAGCACTTGGAGCGCACTCACAATACCATCACCAGTAGTGGTAATTCCTAAGTGCACAATGTGGCCAGATGATTCACCACCAATCAACCAATTGTTCTCGCGCAAAGCTTCGATCACATATCGATCCCCTACTTTTGAGCGCACAAAACCTATACCAAGCTCATTCAACCTTCTTTCTAAGCCAAAATTACTCATCAACGTACCAACCACACCGCCTTGCAATCTACCTTCATCAAAGTTGTGCTTTGCAATGATATATACTAATTCATCACCATCAACTATCTCACCTTTGTGATCTACCATTACCACTCGGTCGCCATCGCCATCAAACGCAATGCCTAAATCCGCCTCTTCAAGTGGCACAATTTTTGCGAGCACATTTGGATGTGTTGACCCACAATTATCATTAATATTAAAACCATCTGGATCGCCACCTAACTCAATAACTTCTGCACCTAATTCTCGAAACACTGCCGGAGCAATTTGATAGGTTGCGCCATTAGCACAATCCACCACTATTTTTAAGCCCTTAAGTCGTGCATTTAGCCCCAAAGTACTTTTACAAAATTCAATATACCTACCAGGTGAATCGTTAATACGCTTTGCTTTGCCAAGTTTTGATGCATCAACCATACGCATTGAGCAATCTAAATACTCTTCAATCGCTAATTCCATTTCATCATTTAATTTCACCCCTTCTGGTGAAAAAAACTTAATACCATTATCGTAATATGGATTATGTGAAGCACTAATAACTATACCAGCGCTTGCGCGTAATGTTCTGGTTAAATAAGCAATAGCTGGTGTCGGCATTGGGCCTAACAATAGAGTATCAATCCCAGCGGAAGTTAAACCGGCTTCTAATAATGATTCGAGCAAATAACCCGAAATACGCGTATCTTTCCCTACCAAAACTTTCCCACCATTACCTGCGCCAAGCACTTTTCCTGCCGCCCAACCAAGCCTTAATACAAACTCTGGGTTTAATAATGATTCTCCGACTCTGCCACGTATTCCATCAGTACCAAAATATTTCTGTTTTCTCATCATTCATTCTCATAAAATCAGTATAATTTTAAAATTAATCTGACTTCACTGTCTGATCTGTTTTATCGCTAGCGCTAATAATAGCTGTATCTGCTACATCTGCCTTTTGTTCTTTAGTTTTATCTTTAGTTTGCTTTTTAACACGCTTCATTTTGCCTGATTCAACCCATCCATCTGGTGGCCGCGGCTTTCTTCCTTTCATAACTGCTTGGATTTGTTCCTTGCCAATTGTTTCATACTTCATTAATGCTTCAGCCATCATATCTAGCTTATGTAAGTTTTCTTTGATAATACCTTCTGCGCGTTGATAATTGCGATCAATTATCGCTCGAACTTCTTGATCAATTATAGCAGCTGTTACATCAGACACTTCCTTATGTGAAGTAATCGAGCGACCTAAAAATACCTCACCCTCTTCAGCAGAATAAGTAAGTGGCCCAAGTTTTTCAGATAAGCCCCATTTGGTAACCATATTACGAGCTATCTCAGTTGCTTTGCCAATATCATTGGACGCACCAGTAGTAATATTTTCCGGACCAAATTTTAACGCCTCAGCAACTCTACCGCCAAATAACGCAGTAATCTGGCCATCCAATCTTTCTTTTGAATAACTATGCCTATCTTCTTCTGGAAGAAACATCGTGACACCAAGGGCACGGCCACGCGGAATAATACTAACTTTATAAACTGGATCATGCCCAGGAATACTCAAGCCAACAATTGCATGGCCTGCCTCATGATAAGCAGTTAAGCGCCTTTCCTGCTCACTCATTACCATAGAGCGGCGCTCAGCTCCCATCATAATTTTATCTTTGGCTTTTTCAAAATCTGTGACTTCAACTTGTTTTTTATTCGCGCGCGCTGCAAATAGTGCTGCTTCGTTTACTAAATTTGCTAAATCTGCCCCAGAAAACCCCGGAGTACTGCGCGCTAAAATCATGGTATCGATGTCTTTCGTGGCTGGTATTTTTCGCATATGCACCCGCAAAATTTGTTCTCGACCACGTACATCAGGCAGAGGCACCACAACTTGTCGATCAAAACGACCTGGGCGCAATAACGCAGGATCTAAAACATCAGGACGGTTTGTAGCGGCAATAACTATCACTCCTTCTTTGCCAACAAAACCATCCATCTCTACTAATAATTGATTTAGCGTTTGCTCGCGTTCATCATGGCCACCACCCAAACCAGCACCACGATGCCGACCAACCGCATCAATTTCATCTATAAAAATAATACATGGCGCATGCTTTTTTGCGGTCTCAAATAAATCCCGAACGCGTGAAGCGCCAACGCCTACAAACATTTCTACAAAATCTGAGCCTGAAATACTATAAAATGGCACTTTTGCTTCACCAGCAACTGCTTTGGCAAGCAATGTTTTACCGGTCCCAGGAGCACCAAGCAGCAACACTCCGCATGGCACTTTGCCGCCCAATTTTTGATATTTCCCCGGGTCCTTTAAGAAATCTACTAATTCTCGGACCTCTTCTTTCGCTTCTTCAACTCCGGCAACATCTTGAAAGGTAATTTTAACTTGATCTTGGCTCATTAATTTGGCGCGACTTCTGCCAAAAGCAAGTGGACCACCTTTGCCACCGCCGCCCTGCATTTGGCGCATAATAAACAGCCAAAAACCAATCAAAAGTAACATTGGGAACCAATTAATAAAAATATGCATTAACAAACTCTGCTGCTCAGGTGGGTTACCGCGAACATCAATGCCTTTTTGCATTAATTTCGGCAATAAATTTTGATCTTCCATGGGTAAATAAGTAACAACCTTAGCGTTATTCTTCTTAACTGCGTTAATGGTTCGCTCTTCAATAGTAACGCTAGTAATGTTGCCTTCATCTACTGCATTAATAAATTGTGAATAGGTGAGCTTCTCTGCGCCAAGCTGCTGTTTGGGGCCAAAATTGTTAAATATCGCGATCAAAATAACCGCGATGATCAACCACAACAACACATTTTTAATCAAATTGTTCAAAGATTATCTCCAAAATATCTTCATAACTACATACAACAATAATCCATAAAATACATTAAATTCAATCTACTAAATACCTCGCAAGCAAATAAACCTCTCTCGATCTTGAGCGCGAAGCATCAGGTTTAATGATTTTTACCTCTTTAAATTTTTTTTGTAGCATCTCCAATACTTTATCAAAACCTTCGCCATGAAATAGTTTAGCCAAAAATATGCCTTTTGGCTTTAAAATTTTCATTGCAAACAAAGCGACTGATTCAACAAGCGCAATAGATCTTGCCTGATCAGATATATTCACCCCACTCATGTTCGGCGCCATATCAGAAAGCACCGCATCAGTATTTTGCGCCAAACCACGCGCCAATAAGGCTTTAGTTACCTCTTCATGCGTAAAATCGCCTTGAATAATTTCAACCCCAGCTATTGGTTTAATCGGTAAAATATCTACTGCAACCACCTTTCCGGTTGGTTTTACCAATTTAACTAATAATTCAGACCACCCACCAGGCGCAGCTCCCAAATCAACCACTAGCATATTTGGCTTGATGATTTTATATCGTTCTTGAATTTCCAGCAATTTATATACTGAACGAGCGCGATAACCAGCTTTTTGCGCTTTTTTAACATAAACATCTGAAAAATGCTCCTCTAACCAATGCTTACTACTTTTAGATTTTTTCATAGCACTTGACTCAAACTGTATTCTATGGCAATTGTATTATAAATAAAATCAAATGGATAATTTACATTTTAGATGGTAAATTCTCAAAAAACATGTAAAAAAATTTTTATTTTAAATCAATCGGTTATAAATTATGGCAAAAAGTAAACTCAAACAAACTCTTCTCCCACACGAAATACGTGAGCTTCGCAGCATGCTGCATCATTTAAAACCAGTGGTAATCATTGGGCAAAATGGGTTAAGCAGCGCTGTGGTGCTTGAAACTGATCGCGCTCTAACTGATCATGAGCTAATTAAAATTCGATTGAATATTGAAGATCGCGAAGTCCGCACAAAAATTGCTACAGAAATATGTGAAAAAACCAAAGCGGCGCTAATTCAAACAATTGGCCACATCATTGCCATCTATCGCAAAAATCCACAAACTGAGTAATGCAGAATAATGGGCAATTCTGTTCTTATTTTCTACTTTTCCGGAACCGGTAACACAAAATACGTTGCCGAAAAAATTCAAGAAAGTTTTATTAAAAAAAATTCTAGTTGTACCTTAGTGGCAATTGAACAAGCAAAAGCACAGCTACATTTAATTGAAGCTGCAGACAAAGTTGGTATTGGGTTTCCTGTGCATGCCTTTAACGCACCAAAAATTGTTTTAGATTTTGCCGATGCGTTACCACAAACAGTTAATAAAAAAACTTTCATTTTTAAAAGTGCTGGAGATACTCTAGGTAATGCTGGATCGACATTAGAGTTAAAAAATAGACTGAAAAAAAATGGTTATATAGTTTTTCACGAAAGTCTCTATGCCATGCCAACAAACATGGTATCGCAATATCCAAATTCAATTATTAAAGAATTGTGTCTATTCGCACAAAAAAAAGCCGAGCAAGATGTTTTTGAAATTAATGCTGAACAGACAAGATTACAAAATAATAGTTGGCCGTTAAATATATGCAGTTGGTTATTTAGCCGCTTTGAAACATTTGGGGCGTGCATGCTGGGTAGGTTTCATTATCGAGTTAGTGATGCTTGCAACCACTGCAAAACATGCATAAAAATTTGCCCAACAAAAAACATCTGCGAAAAAAATAATAAAATTAAATTCGGTTGGAAATGTATCTTGTGTTTGCGCTGTATTTATAGCTGCCCAAAACGTGCAATCTATATTTGGCTGTTTCGCTGGATGTGCTTAAAAGATATGTATAAAATTAATGATATCCTACAAAACAAAGGCTCACCGCAAAACGAGCTTTCCGCTAAAAAAATTAAATTTTATTCCGAGCGCTTCAAAGATTATTTGCAAAAATAATTAAAGATTATTTAATAATTATTTTAATGCAGCTAAAAAGCTATCCAATTGTTGTTGGTAATTATTTTTAACAATATTTCTGTCAGTAAATGCTACTGTTGCAATTGGTTTTTTATTTGCAAGTGCTTCCATCTCTTTAAAAGTTTTAATATCGCCGCTACCACCCATAGTAGCAAAAAAAGCTACACGTTTTAAAGAATTTGCATATTGCGTTAGCCAAGCTCGCACAGCAGGCGTCATGCCCGATACCCAAACTGGAGTCCCAATAATCACCAAATCATAATCATTAGGGTTAAATTTTGCTGCTGCAATTGTTGTGGACTTCTTTTGCATGCTTTCAAAACCAGCAACAATTTTACTCCATATTCCGCGACGATCTTTTTGGTCTTGAATTGCTTCAATATCGGCCGTAAGGTTTTTTGCAATAACTTCGGCTATAGTTTTTGCTTTGCCAGTCAATGAATAATATACTATTAAGGTTTTCATAAACATCTCCTAAACTAAATTGTTGACAATCCATAAAATACACCTGTATTTTATTGCACATAAGCTACCAAAACAACAAAAATTACAATAAATAATATGTCAACCGCAAATCAAAAATCTAAAATCGCTCAAGCAAAAAAACTGCGCAAGGAAGCAGAATCTTTATATGAAAGTAAAGATGATCGTGATTCATATAATAGAGTTGTTAGAAAAGCCAATGAATCTATAGCATTAAATCCTAATGATCTTGATGCTTTTAATATTCGCGGGCTAGCCTATTCTCAATTATCACAACACCAAGCGGCAATCGCAAGCTTTACCGAAGCAATGAAACTCTGTTTTACACAAAAACTCTATGACCCAGACATATTTTATAATCGCGGCACAAGTTACCTTGATTTAAAGCACCATAATATTGAAGCACGCAGAGACTTATTATGCGCAATCATTTTCACTGCAAGCGCAGATGATATTAGAGGTAAAGCTTTTGAATACCTTAAAAAATGTGGGAAATTAAAAATTCATAAAATAAAAAATGAATTATTTACGTTGCAAGAATATTTCTCTCCATATATTGAAATTCTTTTACCACTAAAAATAACCCAAAACACCTTAAAATACTTTAATTTTCTTGCGAAATTCAACAAAAAACCAATTCAAACAATAAAGCCACGTGTACCTAGGATTGTCCCATCACAGCTAGGCGTAGCTGAGACCAAACAAATTGCCACACAAACAGAAACAAAAACCACTACAGCAACTTTATGCAACATAGCTAAACAAAGCGGCAGCCCAATATACACCGTCTCTAAACTACAACTTACAGATAAATATTATGCTGATTTTTATTTTACCTTTGCTTCGCTGTTGGCAGATCACCCTAGAAATCAAATTGCGAATTATCTTGCAGCTATCAGGCTTTATTTAGTCATTGGCGAAATTCAAAATGCTAATGAATGTGCAAAATGTGTCGCACCATTATTAGAAAAGCAAAATGCAACTCAAAACAATCAAGCGGTCATTTGTGATTGCATTCCTAGCATTAAATCTTTGTAGATAGCTTTAAATATTTTAAGTGAATGCAGAAATTATTTAATATTTAGGGCGACCATTATTAATTTTCATTGTTAATTATTAATTGCTAATATTTTAAAACAGCCAGCTGATTAAGCCCCTGCTATCAATCGCTAATTATTGCTATTGACAATAGAAACTTTTTGATGTAAGTTTCTATTATCAATAGTAACTTCAATAACTAACAAGGTTAACCGTGGAACGACAACTGCTAAAACAAGTAATCATAGACCAAGAGCAATTAAAACTGCCTGATGATTTCATTCCTCGAGCCATGCGCGACCAACTTTCTGGACTTAAAGATTCCAGGCAAATCATAGTTATTACCGGTATTCGACGCTGCGGCAAATCAACATTACTTCAAGAAATTCGAAGTCAGGCCAGTGAAAAAAAATACTATTTAAACTTTGATGACGATCGATTGATTAATTTTACAATCGAAGACTTTCAGCTGCTACTTGAAATATTTATCGAGCTTTATGGTGACGAAAAAACAGTATACTTTGATGAAATCCAAAATATTCCAGAGTGGGAGCGCTTTGTCCGAAGACTCCATGACCAAAACTACAAAATATTTATTACCGGTTCAAACTCCACCCTATTTAGCCAGGAATTAGGCACACGCTTAACTGGTCGTTACATTAAGTTGGAATTATTTCCCTGTTCTTTTCGAGAATATGTTAACTGGAAAAACTCTAAATTAGTTACATCTAAACGCTTTACCTCAACTCAAAAAGGTTTGATTCAAAACTTATTTACCTCATATTGTAAAAGCGGCGGCTTTCCCGAATTTATCGTGCTGAAGAATAACTTCTACCTGCATAACTTATTCGAAAGCATTCTTTATCGCGACATCATTGTGCGCTATGGAATAAATGAACACTCCGTAAAAGAACTAGTTTTATTTTTAGCCAGCAATGTTAGCCAAAACATCACTTACAACTCTTTACGTAAAAATTTGGGGCTAGCAAGCGCCACAACTGTGGCTGATTACTGCGGTTATTTGGCCAATAGTTATCTCTGCTTTTTTATTAATCGTTTTTCATATTCATTAAAGGAGCAAACTCATTTCGCAAAAAAGAGTTATTTTATCGATCATGCACTTGCAAAAACAATAGGTTTTCGCTGCAGCGAAGATCAAGGAAGAATCCTGAAAAATATTGTTTTTCTCGAATTAAAACGACGTAATTACAATATCTATTTTCACAAACAAAAACACGAATGTGATTTTGTGCTAAAACAAGGAACAAAAATTATTGCCGCGATGCAGGTTTGTCTTTCTGTGCAAAACAATGATACTAAAAAACGTGAAACCCAAGGACTCCTTGAAGCCATGGAATCATATGGCTTAACTGAAGGAACTATCCTTACTGAAAATGATCGCATTTCTGATGAGCTGATACCTTATAACAACAAAAAATATATCGTACACATTTTTCCAATCTGGCAATGGTTAATCGAAATAACAGCATTCCCTTAACCTTTAGCTTAATCAAAATCTCTCGTTTCGCCAGGAATATACATCTTTCAGGCTTTGACCTATACCTGCTCTAATATTTTAAAGCAGCCAACTGATCGAGCCGTGCGACCTTTGTGTAGGAAAGGTTATATGGTTTACTTAAAATATAAACTTCGATGCCAGGGCAATTTTGCAAAACATCTTCACAATTGTCCTGGTTGTCATCAATAAAAATATATCTTGTGGCATCTGGTAATTTAATATTGTTAATACACTGCGATTTGGTTTCAACGGTAAATACACGATCGTACACAACATGGTGCTGCTTAAAACAAAAGATTCTATCATCGCGATGATCAGCTGGGATGTTGGTAACAAAATCAATATGGTGACCTTGTTGTTTGATATTTTCGATAAACTTTATACTCTCTGGGTAAGGTTTGAGAAAACGAAACCCGCGCTTCTCTTTAAACAGTGAATACGCATGCAAAGATTGTTCTATTGAGATATCAACTGGATGACTAGTCCAATACCAATCGTTTGGGCAAAAATTTGGCGGCAAATTTTTATTAAATGCTCGGTTAATGATTTTGAGAAAATCGCTATCAAAATCGAGCACTACACCATCAACATCAAGAAAAAATTGGATCATAATTAATATTTATACTCATTTATAAGTGCGTCACATAACGCTTCTATTTTTGTGAGATATAATTCTTTCTGTAAATAATTTATCGGCATAAAACTTTTGGCAAAACTATCGATAAGTATACGACGCAAATTATGTCTAGATAAATCGAAGTGCTGAATTGCAAGCATCAGTTCTTTGGTCATACTGGTTTTACTGAATGTGCGATTATCGGTACAGATTGTCGTACTTAAACCCGCAGCTAACATTTCTACAAAAGAATGATTGGCAATATCTTTGATATGCGGCAGTGTTTGTAAATTACTAGTTAAACAAACTTCAATAGTAATTCTGCGCTCTGCTATATACTGAATTAATTTTTGCAAAAATTGTGCTTTATTTTTAATACTTGGATCTTTGATCCCATCTTCTGAAAATAACATCGTGCCATGACCCAACCTTTCAGCATCGAGCTCAGTAACAGCTTGATAAATGCTTTCCGCGCCATAAGCTTCACCAGCATGTACAATAGAATGCATCAGATTTTG
The DNA here is from genome assembly GCA_023480665.1 of Gammaproteobacteria bacterium. Classification (GTDB taxonomy): domain Bacteria; phylum Pseudomonadota; class Gammaproteobacteria; order UBA9339; family UBA9339; genus JAMCWR01. The sequence continues at coordinate 23,629 of JAMCWR010000020.1, read as the reverse complement.
TTTAGCAAAATGATAAGCTTTTTTAAAATGAATTGGCGGATTGCCTGCTTCAGCACCAACTAAATCACAAGCAACTATTGGTATATTATGTTCATCGCGAACCTTCACACAAGCTTTAACCATTTCTGCAGAAGCCAGAGCGAAAACTGCATTTTGATTTAAACCTTTATGTGCTGCTAAAAAATCATCATAATATTTCGAAAACCCTTGCGCAAAAAACCTCATGGTACAAACAATTATACCGTAATGAAATTCAGGTAATTTCCCAGATTTTACTGCGTCTTTTTTATTGAATTCATTTTTTGCGCGCTCTAAGCCTTTATTGACTGCAATTAAAATCTCAGCAAAATCTTGCTTTTCATTAATATGCAGCTGTGGAGCAAATTTTACTTCTGTATAGTAGACGCCTTCATTAATATTATCTAAAGCGAACTCATAGCTAATTCTTTCCAAGTCTTCTGGCGTTTGCATGACAGGTAACACATAACCAAACCCCGTCAAATACTCAACCAAATCTTTATATTCATCTTTAAATACAAGTTCATTTAACCCTGCCACTGTATATGAAGGCAGCAATAAATTATGTTGCTTGCTAAGGTCAATTAAGGTTTCGATGCGCACTGAGCCATCAAGATGCACATGTAAATCGGCCTTTGGTAATTTTGTAATAAACTCACGTAACTGCGTTTGATTAGATATTGGCATATTTTCTCGCTCCAAAAATATTTATTTTTAATACTAATTATTATCCTAAACGCTCTCGTTACTAACATCAAGTTTTGTATTATTATTCTAAGAAATGTAGGTTTTAGACAGATTTGTTGAATAATTACATATTTGTGTAAAAATACAGGTTCTAGTTAAGCTCAAGCTTTGTTCGAACGAACTCAATATATTGAAAAAATGAGGTAAATCATGGCAACTGCAAATACAATACTTCTTAGTGGTGACTATTTTGAATTTAAAAAAGTAGAAAAGGCTGCAAATGAGATTGAAGGCATAATTAGAGGCTCTGATTCTGCATCTTTCATAAATGAGCAGTATGTTAGAAATCTCTATGCACAACATGTAAAAAAAGGTCTAGAAACACATTATGCTGCTTATGAACAAGTCAGAGCAATTTATGCTTTTCAAAAGAAAACATTTAACATTGAAGATAAAAACTGCCTAGATGATTTAAAAATTCATTTACAAACGGTAAAACTGCAAAAAGATCAAAAAGCTTGGGCTGCTCTTAAAGACGAGACGGAAATTAGAAATCAGTTGAGAGCTGTAGCCGACATTTATACTGTAAATAATGCGCGTATAGAGTCTGCTGAACGTTTTCAACATGGTGTTCGCTCTGCTGGTGAATTTGTTTCAGCATTTTTATCAAAAAAAATTCCTCAATTAGAGTTACCTGTAGCAGCTTTCACTTACCTTATGTCAAATTTTCCCGACCCAGGGAAAAAACAATTTATTAACGCAGATGTTATTAATAATCTCGATGCCTCAGTTTTTAATAACCCTGGGCTTATAACAGAATTAATAAGATCACCTGTGCTTTCAAGCGACGGACGTGAAACCATAACAAGTAGGTCAATAGTATCAATTCACGAAAAACTCCAACGATCACAAACACCTTATGTTAGCACTATCAATATTAAACAGAAAAAAACCCAAATTGCAGCATTACTTACCGAATTTAATATTGATCCGGAATTTATTTTTGATCAAAAACATCTTAGCCCGCAAATTCGTGATCAAATAGTTCTACCAATTTTTGACGCTCTGAGTGCACAAGAGCAATCATATAAAAAAATAGCGTCTGCAGCTAACGAAGCCAAACAAAGCGCCATGGAAAAAGAGCTGAGAGAACAAACAACAAAAAATGTTCTTGCTGGGATTGGTAATTTATTTGGGGTTCTCTCTCAAATCGGCAGTGATCCAAAAGTAAACAATGCTGGGCTATGTGTAGTGGGTAAACTTGGTCAAGCTGGTACGGCAATCGCCGCAAGTTATGCCCAAATAGCTGGCGTCTGGGGTATTACTGCGGTAACAGGCGCGGGTCTTATTTTACCGATTTCGAATATTGCGCAAACATTTATAGGATTGCTCTTCGGCGGTGGCGGCAACGATCCAAGTGTTTTAGTACCTCACATGATAGCGATGAGAGAACAACTTGGTGTATTAATCCAGGTATCTATTGAGTCGCAAAAAATTATGTTGGAATTTTGGAAAGATTCGCGTTTAATGCATGCCGAAGTAATTCATGACCAACTCATTACCCGCGAAGCAATTAATGGCTTAATTCATTTAAGCAACCACGGCTTCTTACATCTTTCAGATGATTTAGCGCGGTTTCTTATGATTTTAAGTAAAGAACATACTATGCTCCTTTTACAGCCATTTAGTAAATTATTATTTAAAATTAACAAGCTCACCAAACCCCCAATCCAAAACCTATCCGCAAAAAATAAACAAAAATTATTACAAAAATATGCTGAACGCTTGGATTATTGGATTGAGGGGGAAGATCATATCCCGATGTTAAACGGCGCCCTTCTTTGGGGTAATGAAAATAATAAAATAGACTTTAATTGGATAAATAATGTACTAGGGCAAAATCATAACGACTTATGGGGTATATCTGGTTACATCGCACGCTTAACTGAATATTTACTGGATGAGCCACTGCCTAGCCATATCAACAAAGAAATATTGTTTAATTTTTTTGTTTGGTATAATGCAGTTACAAAGTTCTTAATGTTAACAAAATTAATTCAAAATCAGCATTATTTAAACGATGAGATAATTCCACCTCTTGGCGCAATTCGACGACAAGCAACTAATTTCTTAGATTTCTTTGCTTATATTCGCACTAATCCAAAGCTATACAATAAATTGCTCGCATACTATAAAGCGGTGCACGGTAGAATTGAGCCAATAATCATTCAAAGATTTACTGAGTTACGTCAATCTCGTTTAAGTCATAATGCTGGCGGTTCTAATACAGTCGTGGTAGGAGAGGTATTAACAGAAACCGATCAAATAAAACTAAAAGAATATTTTGTGGAGCTAAATTGTTATGTAAATTTAATTAATATGTATCTTTTTCTTGGCGGTTATAAGATAAGGCCGCAAATTATTTCTGGGTTAGTTAACGAGCAAAAGCTCCTTGCCTCATCTTATGATATTTATGATCAACAACTTTCCACTTTGGCTTTACCATCCTTACCAAATCAATCTAAGGCTAAAGTAGTTCCTCGCCGTGCGATACAAAGAGCCGCCCCATACTTTTCTACTTTGCGTGTCGTTAACATCCCAGCAATTCCAGATATTAAAGAATTGAGTGAACCTCAAACCTTAGCTTTGATTCATCTTGACGATGGATTACATATATATCAATTACAAATAGCAACAAATAGTTGGCTTGAAATTGCACCTGACAATACACGACCAAATAGTTATAGCCGCAATAGTAGGCAAAACCCCCATGCAATTTTCTGCGCAAATGTAGTTAAAGTTAATAATATTCCGCGCTTAATTATCACGAATCACTCTGCAAATGGTATCGAATTGTTAGAATATAATATCGTATCGAAACAATGGAAACCCCTGGCGCCCCCTTCTAATCAAGATTGGTCGAATAATGCCGGCTATGTTACAGAAGAAACATATGAAACAATTCGCATAGGACAAATTATCGTTAACAACAAAGAACAATTATTTTTAACGGTATATCTAAGCAGTGGTTTGCAAGTGTATTTATATGACCCTGTAAGTAATAGCTGGGGCGCAAAAATAGATGGCCCCAAAAACTTATCCGCGACGCGAGTAGAGGCGATTACAGTTGATGGTGAGCAAAAGTTACTAGTAATCACAAATCATGAAACGGTAAAACTTCATTATTATAGTTTTAGCCAACAAAGATGGGATGCTTTTCAAGATGGGCCGGAGTTACCAAGCCCTCATAATATTGGAATACCCGAAGATAATGAGGGATATCTTGTAATTACTCGTTCCTCTATAGTAAGAGTTAATAATTCCGATAGGCTTTTGTATTTAGTAAAACACACTAGTGGATTAAGCCTCTATCAATTTGATCCAAAAACAAAATCATGGGACACCACTTTGCCAGCTATCGGCTATTACTCTGTTGCAAATGGGTTTGGTGATGCGAATCTTATTCGGACATTACGCACACAAGTTATAACCAGCGAAGACTCGCAAAAACTTTTAGTGACAATGCAAGATAAAGAAAGCGGGGTGCGAGTCGACGAGTATGACCCGATTTCTAAAAGTTGGAAACAGCTAACAACAAGTACACCTATTTTAAGCGCGCCTGTCACCCAAATAAGCCAAACCGAGCATCTATATCTAGATACTATGCAGGTTCAGGTAATTACAGTAAACAATCAACAAGAACTTTTATTATTGGCGGGAAAATTATTAGTATCAAATGAAAATCGTAATTGTCAAAAAAGTATAGAAAGCTGGCGTTTTAAAATAATGTCAGCATATCAATTGATGCAAATTAACGACTTACTTCCTGGGCAATTATCACAACAGCTTCAGCTTGTTAGCGAAAGTTATGCCAATTTCCATTCGCCATCAAAAGATAAAGTAAATCCTGAAGTTGATCAGGAAAATATGGACAAAAATACACTGAAACTCTTGACCGAACCAGTATATGAATTATCTATGCCAGAACAAGCAGTTTTGCTAGTAGAAAAAACTAGTGAATCAACCCAGAAAACGATAGAAAGACCTGCGGTTCAATCAAATCAGCAGCAAAAACAGGAGCGGGTTAATACTCCACAGGTGCAAGAAGTAAAAATATCCTCTGATTATGGTAGAGAAAACGATGTTTTTGCGTCAAATCTTGATGCTACAACAAATAATATGTATTCAACAGATGATGCCACCTCTCAGCGCAAAAATAAAAACCCTGCTGGACTAAATCTACTATCAATCGCAGACGAGGAAGCTACAAAAGAGATTGAATTTGAGCAAAAACATTCTCAGCCAAGAAGGTCTTTTCGCGACCAAGGTGAGCCACAAACATCTGGCGCATCATCACGCTATACTACCTGGCTTAACTTTAATTTTATTTACACTTACCTTGCGCCAATATTGCAAATCCCCTGGTCTATATTTAGTGCTAATAACAATAACCCACAAAATAGCCTACAAACACAATTAGTATTACCTGACCGAACAAATTTTAATTTTCGCCCAAATTCTTCAGAAGCGCATGCTACATACCCAGAATGCAATTTTAATTTTTTACATCATGATAAAAAATTAGCGAACATCAAGGTACAATCTTGTTTACTGAGAATCGGGGTCGCACATAATCAAGCAATACCATACTTATCTGTGTCTAGTGATCTTTTTGAAATTAATGTTTCACCAAAATTCTCACCCGCCACCGCGCTTGTTCCATATAATTCCGCAAACCAGCACGCATACCCGGCAGAACTATATGATATGCAGCGTTGTTACGCCATTGGGAATCAAGCCGTTTGTGAAGGGGATTATACTATTTTACGTTACACGCCAAAACAAACTCAAACTGCACAATTCTTTACAAATATCGACGCAAATATCTCTTTGCTTGCTGTAACAGCAAGCGTCTTTGTCAGTGCCTCAAAAAATATCCATCAATTTTTTTCAAATGCCGCAGCTTGGTTATTTGGTTCATCCGAGCAAGACGAGGAAGAACCGGCGCAAGCATTGGTTACTCCTCAAGTTTTCAATCAAAATATGGAAAAATTCTCTGCGCACTTAAAAAAATTAGAAAATTATGCTTTACGTAAAATTGAAAAAATTCAGAGAAAAACTCATTTTATATTTTATGATGGAGCTTATTATTGTGAAATGCTGCGATTAATATTAGCTGAAATACAAAGTAATCAAACAAAACTGATACAACTAAGGCAAGTTGGTGAAGCTACTCAGGATGACTTTGAACAACTACAAAATCAAGCGCATAATCTATATAAATTATTTAAACTCCTTAAACAAATAAAACAAATAGAAAAAATAATTTATAGTTTTCAAAATCGGCTGAATAAACAACCATCAATAAACAAATCATTCAAAAATTACCATCTCACACAAGCACAGGGGTTTTTATTTGCACTCAATGAGCATAAAGAAAGTATTCGTGAATTCTTGAATAAAAATTCTTCTTTTGATCTAGATAGCATTCAAGCAGATTTTGAACATTTTCAAAGTGAACTTCGCGAATGGAATAATGAAATTTTAGGTATCATGGAACCACAACCACCTGAAGCTAAAACATCCGCCACCGAAGCATTTTTATTAAATCACGCGCAGGCGCTTATGTATAGAGCTCAACCAATGGCATCACCACAGCAAATTTCATACAATGAAGTTCATGAGCCACAAAAAATGATACGTCATGTATAAAAAATACTTTGGGTAACTTATGCGTTTTTGATAATGTTTGAAGTTTTTACGGCTTTGTTTTCCTAATGACAAAAAATACTGGCGCAGTCACAAGCACCACAACCCCAACCATTAAGATATCTTTATAAAAAACTGCGGAGCTTTTAAATAATTGCTCGGGTGGGATAAAGCATAAAATAAGCGCGAAAAAGCACACCAAAAACCCGCAGCCTGCTACAAGCCAAATCCCAAACTTGCCGCCTGGAACTTTATAAGTTCTTATGGTATTTGGTTTGGAATAGCGCATAACCAAACCCGCCAAAAACATCAACATGTACATAACCAAAGTTAATGCAGAACTAAGTGCTAGCAGTACCCAAAAGAAATTAACGATCGATGAAACAAATAAATAGCTTATCGATAACAAAGTTGTGATTATGGCCTGGATAAATAATATATAAACTGGAGCGCCATTAGTATTTTTGCGCGTAATAATTTGCGGTACGTTTGAATTTTCAAGTGCAGTAGCAAGACCTCTGGCCGGCCCAATGATCCACATGTTAAGTGAAGACATGCGACCAAAAATTATCAAAACAGCAAGCAGTGGAACAAACATGCTTAAATTAAATATCTTAAAAAAACTCTCGAGAGCTTGCATTAGTCCCGTAATGATATTGATATTTTTTGCAGGGATCACAATAAAAATTGCCAAAGCGCTCAGCACATAAAAGAAAATTATGATAGAAGTAGCAATTAGAATTGCGCGTGGATAATTTTTCTGCGGATTTTCTACATCTTCAGCATGAAACGCCACAATTTGAATCCCGGAATAACCAAGTACTAAACTCACCAAAAACGCTGAGGTAAAGATACTTGGATGATCAGGTGCAATTACCAAGAGTGAAAGAATTTTGTGTAGCGGCGTCACGCTAACAAACCAAGCCCCTAAACAAATAATAAGCGCACAAGGAAAAACCATGCCCACTATAAACCCAATGTTACTTAATTTGCTCGAAGATTTTATGCCACGCAAATTAAGTAAGGTTAATCCCCAAAAAATTACCAGCATGATGCTTAAGATCCAATATTTACCTAACTCTAAATGCTGCGGAAAAACATAAGAAACAATTAACGCAGTAAAAGATAAACTTGCGGGAAATACGATGACATTATTTATCCACTCAAGCCAAATCGTTAAAAAGCCAACTCGATCACCAAAGGCTTCCTTGGTCCAAACATAAATGCCGCCAGCTTTCGGCCAACCTGTCGCTAATTCAGCGCAAACTAAAGCACTTGGAATGAAAAATAATATGGCAGCCAAAGCATAATAGAGAGCAGATAAAGCTCCATATTTTGCCATAATTGGAATATCGATCAGAGAAAAAATACTAACAGCTCCCATTAATGCAACAGAAAAACTGCCAAGTTTTTTTGGTGATTTCATTTGAGATTTTCCGCACGTTCAAAAATATCAAGAAGCATACCTTTGGTATGGCATTTCAACTTTATGCGACAATTTTTCAGATGAGTTTCAACAGTTCGCGGCGATATTGATAAAATTCGTGCAATTTCTTTACCAGTTCGGCCTTTTGCCAGAAGCGTTACACACTTCGTTTCGCCTTTAGTTAACGCAACTTGCGAACCTTCACTATCAGTTAAATAATATTTATCTGAATGAATAGATTGCATAAAACTCGCATAACCCGCATTTGTCTTCACATCATAAATATGTTGAAAACTACATTTTTCGATAACTCGCCCAGATCTTATTCTATTGTCACAAGCTTTCTTAATCAGGTTTCTAGCTTTATCCCGGAAATATCCAGCATATTTATCGAGCAATTCTAAGCCATTTAAATAATTATTTACCAAAGCAAGGTCGTTTGATGCAGTACCTAAAATAAAATGCTCCCATTCGTTAGGGCCAATTTGTTCATCACGACACAAAATATTATTAAAATTAAAAGTGGAGCGGAGAAGATTAGCAAACTTTGGTTGGGTTGTTTCGAGCAACACATATTTTCTTCTGCCTTTATCGTCAAAATCATATTTAGCACTTTCACGATTTGTTTTTGGCAAGGAAAGAATAAAATCAAGAGCATGCGCATTATTACACAAAAATGCACTTTTCTTCACATTAGTTGCTGTATTATCGATAAGATTTCTTTGATAGATAAAAAAATTAACATTAAAAAAATCATTTAGCGGCCGAGAAATATCCCCTATATCAGCAGATGTAGTAAAAGAAACATGTTTTTCTAATTCTTTATTCATAATGAACTCAACAAATAAAACAGTTTGCATCTTTTACAAATTGCATTTTTCCAAGCGAAATCTTAACGCGTAATAATTTTATTCTTTTGCTGGTTACGTCTCAATCAATATCAGCCAACTACGTAGTTTATACGGATGGCCAACCTAAATTTCATCTGATTGGAAAATTGCGAAAACAATGCAAAGTTTCAAAATAGTAATAAATCTTTTTTTATTAACAACGATGTTTGCTCCGATATTTACGGGTAAGACTTCGTGCCTATTTTAATTTTTCGTTTAAAATCAAAGGGAAAACATGTAAAAAATTTTGTATTTAAAATCAATTGCTTACAAAACATGCTGATTTTTTTCTTAAGTTTTTGCTTATTAATCAAATACATAACATAAATATGAGTATCCCCAACGCCAACGCGCTCCTTGACCACAAAACTGAACTGTAACAGAATACATTCAAGGAGACCCAAACCATGAAATTACACAACTTCAAACCTGAACATATGAATGCAACAGCCGATGATTTTCTTGGCAATGGGGATATCGGAAGATATGTTTTTTTCCCCGGCTCTGACGGCAGAGCTCGCGAAATTTCTGAGCACTTTATTGGTTGCAAAGTAAAAACCCACCCGCGTGGTCACAATTTATATACTGGAACTCTGGCAGAAAATAACAAAAAAGTTGAAGTTGCCGCTATTTCTTCAGGCATGGGCACACCTAGCTTAGATATCATTATTAACGAACTAGTCAGATTGGGTGTAAAGCGCCTTCTCAGAGTTGGGACTGCAGGAACTCTGCAACCAAAGTTTGTAAAATCTGGTGAATTAGTAATTGCCACTGCGGCAGTACGCGATGAAGGAACATCAAAACGTTATATGCCTGCAGAATTTCCGGCAATTGCTTCTTACGATGTTGTGTTAGCAGCCCAAGCTGCTGCCAAAAAATTAAATGGTTTGATACCAAATGTTCATACTGGAATAATACATTCTAAAGACTCTTTGTATGCTGAAGAATTTGCCGAGGATTCGCCGCTCTCAAAACAAAACAAAGAATATATGGATGTAGTACGTAACTCAGGGGTTCTTGCTTCAGAAATGGAATCCTCCATAATTTTTATTTTAACCTCAGTGTTTAACTACCTTTCCAAATTAAAAAATAATTTTCACGATTGCTATAATCCCGCCAACATTATTAAATCAGGAACAATTTGCGTTGTTCTTGGTGAGGGCGAAGATTTTGGCACACCCGACATGCTAAAAAAAATGGACCAGGATGCTATTCGGCTATCATTACAAACCATAATTGAATTATCTCAAAACGAGCTTTAAGCGCGAATAACATGACACATCAAATTTATAATAGCTTGGGATTGTTTGGAGTTTTTTTAATTTTAGTGGCCTACTTCTTATTGCAGATAGAAAAAATAAAATCGTCTGGCATGGCATATGCGCTATATAATATTATTGGATCAGTATTAATATTAGTCTCTCTTTACGATAAGCCTAATATACCTGCTATCATCATGGAACTAGCTTGGACAGCAATCAGTATTTATAGCGTGATTAAAATTTTGAAAAGATGATTATTCTTTGTGTATATGTATATATAAACTTGGAGAGCCAAATCTAATCATGACTCCTGGCTGTTTTTTTTGGGAAATCTACCATCAACTATATCTTCAATCATTATCATTATACCACATTCCAGTTAAATTATTTGCTCGCGATGCTCTTAAAAATGGCTTGTTGTTATCAACATATAAATTTGCATCAAGATAATATAATTTTTTATCTTTTAAACATCTCATTAGGTATTCTTGATTTACAATATTTTTTTCCTTAATATTTGCAGCAAAAGCTCGTAACTTTGGAAATGCCTTATGGTAAAAATCTTGCCATGAATGATGAAAACCCATAAATCTTGGAGTACAAAATATTTCCTTTGTTAAACATTCAGCGATACCTTTTTTTCGGAGATAATCTGAGCTGCACGGCATTGATTTGAAATATTTTCCAGTCATAGCGTATACTCGATAACTAAAATTTTTTGCCCCATGGTTATGATCGGCGAATAAATTAAGAAAAAATACCGAATAAAATAGTTTAAAAGTAATTATCTTATATTTTTTTACATAGCTTACAATTTGATCGGCATAGCGGCTGTCCAAAATCTCATCAAAATCAGCCAAAATAACTATGTCTGTATCGTCAATACAATCTTTATAATCACTGCAAAGATTTCTTTGCACTGCTTCATTATAATAAGCGCTATTTGTAACTAATAAATCCCAATACCACTTATCAAACTGGTTTTTTCCACATCTTTTTAAATCAAAATATTTTTGTTTGGGTAGTGGTTTGCGAAATAATTTATCTACATTAATTTTATGATAATGTACGTGCGCTGATGCTAAGGTTTTATCAAAGTTCCATGGTTTTGAGAAATAACTAAAAGTTTTGTTTGCCTCAATTATGTGTAATTTATCAACCCAATTGGAATTTTCTTGAATTTTTATTTTTGCTATCTCTTTCTCATTAAAAAAGGGACAAAATTCATGGATTCTCATATATTTTCTCCAGCGGTTTTAGGGCATTGGTCAATATTGTCAAACAATATTGATTTAAACGCTTGTGCAATATTGTTAATTGTTTTTTCAGCATAATGCAATTTAGAGTAATATAAAGTTAGTGTTAATTCGCTTTTGGCTTGTTTTATAGTTACATTTAATAAATATGCTGATTGGTTATTATTACAATTTGTACTATCAAGCTGCACAGAGCTCGACTTAAAAAAACTATCTTCCTGTGAAAAAACATCTTCATTGGAAAAGTGAAACAAAGTTTGGGCATCGCTACCACTTCTTATTTGGCTTGGATTAAGATATTTTAAAACAAAATAATCTATACCATTGTTTGGTGTTTGCAGCAATAATTTATTTATTCTCGCGCTAACATTTTTTGTTAACATTTTACAGTGATGAAGATTTATATAAATTGGGTATGCTCCAGCAAAAAAACCAACAGTTTCTGAGATATTTAATTGAGAAAATACACTTTCTCTCTGAGCAGACATTATATTTAACAAAAACCCTTTCTGATCTCTTTCCTGCAATAGTGCTTGACAAAAAATCCCTAAAAAAAATGGTAGTGAGCTTATCTTGAACCGTTTTGTTAATTGAGAAAGAAAAGATATTTGGTGTTTATCTAATAAACTTATTTTAACGGTAGCCATATCAGCATGAATTGGAGTTTTTGCACAATTATAGTCCGTAAATAATTGTGCGCCAGATATTAGCTGCTGCCGCCAATAATTAAGATATTTTGGGTTTATGTTATCTTTGTATTCATCAAGACACACACACCAATCATAATATGAAGACGACTCATTCGCTTGGGATGCAGATTGCGGCAAAGTACAAAAAGATTCAAAATCACGTAATAATTTTAACATGGATCGTTCATCAGAGATCAGATGATGAGCAAAAAAAAGCGCCAATTGCTTTTTTTTGCTAGAGTAATTATTAAAAAGTACAAACTTAAAAAGTGGCGATGTTTTAATATTGCAAGTTGTTTTTAGGCGCAGGTGATAATTTTTAATATATGTATCATGTTCAGCAATTGGAATATTTTTAAGATCTACCTGATAATAATATTTTGCTAGAGGGGCGTTTTTATATTCTTGGCTCCATGATTTTGTATCTGACCTATATTTGAAGCACAAACTAAGAGATTGATGTTTCACTATTAGTTTCTGCACAGCTTGCGCAACCAGTTGCGAGTCTATATTCTTTTGCAACTCAATCAAAATCGGTATGGAAAAAATATTGCCATTATATAAATTGCGCTGCACAAAACGATTTTGTACGGCAGATAAAGGAAATGCCTTATGACTCAAGTTATTTTTATCAAAATTATTTAATACGGCAGATTTGTGGGTTAATTTTTTAGCAATTTTTGAGACTATTTGTTCTTGAAAAATATCTCGAGTTGCGACCTGATAGCCTTTTTGATTAACGCGATTAACAATATCCATTGCGGTAATAGAAGTACCACCTAATGCAAAAAAATTATCATTTTTATTGACTGCCTGGTTTTCAAAAACTTCTTTTAAAATCTGGATCAAAACAGATTCTTTATTTTTAGTAGTGCTCTGCGCAACTGTATTTTTATTTTGTACAATCAGATTTTTGTTGTGCGCATTATTGACAATCCAATTTTCGATTTGGGCAATAATCATTAACCTTGAATCACTATTTAGCATAATGCCCTGGTGATCTGTATCAAAACAAACAACATGCAAATCTTGAACCAAATCATGCCAGCCTGAATCTTGTTTGGTATGCGTAATAAGCGTCAATTGATTAAATAATTTTTTTATTTTTGGATTATCACCATCGTAACTTGGTTGCTCTGTAGCTGCGAATAAAACTACTGTTCCGGCATACTTAGGATAAGCATAGTTTAACAGCATATCGCTTTCCAGCATTGCCACTTTTTTTAGTTGGTTTTGCCTGGTTTTTGGAAAACATACAAAATTTTTATTGTTTACTAAATCTGACAGAAAATAATTTTCTAGTTCTTTATTAACCTGACGCTCACTTTTCGCGGTAATTGCAACAGAATCAATCAAAAAAATACTACTTACCTCATCCCCTTGGGCTTTAAGTTGTCTAGCAATTTCATAAGCAATGACCCCACCCAGACACCAACCACCAAGATAATATGGACCATGTGGCTGTATATTTTTTAACTTTTTTAAATAACGGCTGGCAAGCTGTTCAATCGATACCAGCATTTTCCTTTTTGCATTAAGATTAAATGAATCTAGGCAATAAAATGGGATATTTTTACTGAGATCTTTTGCAAATTCACTATACACATCAGCGCCACCTACCCCCGGATGAATGAAAATGAGTGGCTGAGTTGAACCGTGAGAATTAAATATCATGATATCATTAAAAACCGGCTTATTTGAAAGCGTGGCTTGCATCATGATCATAGGATTATCGTGCACCCATTTGACAGGTAAATTGACCACAAATTGACTATTAATGTTTTTTACAAGTTTTTCAGCTAAAGACTGCGTACCACCAATTTGAAAAAAATTATCATATACTCCAATTTGTCTAATGCTACCGCCAAGTGTTTCCCGCCAAATACAGGCTAATTTTTCTTCTGTTTTGGTTCTGGGTGCAATAAATGTCGCCAGATTTTCTCTTTCGGAAACGCCAAATTGAGTCAAAGCCTTCCTGTCAATTTTTCCATTTATGGTTAGTGGCAGTTTATCAAGTTCAATAAACTTTGTGGGAATCATGTATCCAGGTAACCTTCGTTTTAAGAATTCTTGCAACATTTTTTCACTGTGCGCATTGCCATGAGTATTTTTCGCATAATAGGCAACAATTTTATCATTTACACCGTTAACGCTCGCAGCTACCGCGCATTGACTTAGATCTGGGTACTGACGTAAGCAATTTTCAATCTCCATTAATTCAATTCTAAATCCATTAATTTTTATTTGCTGGTCATTTCGCCCAAGATAGGTGTAATTTCCATCTTCTAATTTTTTAACAACGTCACCACTGCGATATAAAATGCTATTAGGCATGAAAGGATTTTCAATAAACCTTTCTTTAGTTAATTGTGGCCGATTTAAATAACCACGTGTGACGCCAGCACCACCTATATATAATTCCCCAGGCACCCCTTCTGGGACTAACTTTTGGTTGGGATCTAATACATAAAAATCTAAATCTTTAAGAGCAGTACCAATTTTGATATTTATGTGGCCTTCGGCCATATCTTTGGCTGTGATCGAATAATAAGAAGAGTGTACGGTTGTTTCGGTGATGCCATACATATTTACTAATTGAGGCCTAGCGTAATTGTATTTTTTTACCCAGTGCTCTAGATGTTTTTTAGTTAATGCCTCACCACCAAATATTACAAAGCGTAATGCATTTAATCTAGATGAAGAATTTTGATCTGCTACGCTCAAACGTAAAAATACATTTGGCGTAAGATTTAAAACTGAAACCTTTTGCTTATCAAGTAAATTTAATAATTTGATTGGATCTGTGGTAGCATATTCCGGCACAATTATTAATTTACCGCCAAAAAATAAAGCACCCCATATTTCCCATACGGAAAAATCAAAGGCATAAGAGTGAAATACTGTCCAGATATCGCTGTTAGAAAAATTAAAATTACTTTTGGTTGTAGTAAATAGTCTTAAAACATTTTCGTGAGTAACTAGAGTTCCTTTGGGATCACCTGTTGTACCTGAAGTATAAATAACATACGCAATATCAGTTGCAGTATTAATTGGAGCTGGATCCGGTATGTTTCTTATCAATTCAAATTTAGCAAATCTATCATCATCTAAACATATTACGCCTAGCTTCTCAGGAGAGAAAAATTGTTGCTTTGTTAAAATTTGTTTTTGAGTTAGGATAAATTCGATACTAGCATCTTCTATCATAAACTGTAATCTTTCGTTTGGATAATTTTTATCTAGCGGCACATAAGCAGCGCCAGCTTTTAAAATTCCAAGAATCCCAATAATCATCTCGATGCTTCTTTCAACACATATCGCAATTAGAACACCAGGCTTTAATTGTTTTCCAGTTTTTTTATAATACTCAGTGGTAAGTAACAGCGCTATATAATTAGCTTTTTGATTTAACTCAAAATAAGTTATTTCTTTGCCCTCATAATGAGCTGCTATGTGTGATGGGTGTTGCGCGACACATCTTTCAAAACCTTGCTGAATTGTTGTTGCCGCGGAATTATTTTCACAAACTGAACGTTGATTGTGTTTTATTTGTTCTTGAAATGCTGCTGGAGAAAGTAAATTTATTTTTGAAACTTCAATGCCTGGATTGGCTACGATTTCTTGTAAAAGCTGAATAAAATTTTTTATCATGCCCGCAATAAAATCTTCACTAAAAAAAGCCACTTTGTATTCAACACGTCCAATCATGCACTTATCACGTTCTTCAAGTTCAAAAGTTATGTCATTTTTTGCACTACCATTATGCACTTCAAGCTGACTTAGTTCCCATTTTGATTTTAGCGGAGCTAATGGCGGTTCTAATACAAAATAAACCTTGGGATGTGCCAACCGCAGTGCAGCTAACTCAGGATGTTTTTCCTGTAAAATATGCAGTGGCACTTTTTGGTTTGTATATGCATCAACCAAAGACTTTCTAACAACTTTTAAAAGTTTAGAAAAAATAGTGGTAGGCGCAAAACAACTTCGAATCACCAGAGTATTTAAAAAAACCCCCATGCTGTTAGTATATAGAGCGGGTTGGTCAGCTATTACTGTACCTACGCAAAGATCTGTCAGTAATGTATATCGGTATAACAAAGAATTAAACCCTGCAAACAATACACCAAATAGTGTGGTTTTATTTTTTAGTGCTAGTTGTTTTAACTGCCGGGTTAATTTTTCTGGTATTGATAAACAAATACGCCTACCACAATGTTCAAGATCATTGGTAACTGCATAGCATTTTTGCCGTAAATCTAAAATTTGGGATTGAGTAAATGTTTTTTTCCAATAATCTAGAACAGTTTTTTTAGTTTTTAAATTTTCAAACTCTAGCCGTTGTTGTAAAGCAAAATGGTAATAGTTTTTTCTCTTAGTTGGTAATGCTGGTTCTGTTTTGGCCAGTAGTGCCCGGTAAACATGCTCCAATTCTGGAAAAAAAACCTCATACAATGAGATCCCATCCATAACAAGATGATGGCTAACAAAAAATAATTTAAAAAGGTTTTTCTCTAATCTGATAAGAAGAAATCTAATCGGATGTTCTCGGAATAAATTGAATGGTTTTGCTGCTAATTTAGTTGCGTGCGCCAACGCAATTTTCCTACGCAATACTTGCGGCATCTTTTCAACATCAATAAATGGTAAATTATAGTCCCATGAATCTGTAAATGTTTGTCTGATTGAGCCATTGAGCCTAAATAAGTTTTGCCGAAAAATTTCGTGACGCTTTATTAAAAAGTTTAGAGACTTTTCCAGTACCAACCGATCGATGTTCTCAAAGAAAGTAATGGAGAATGGTTCATTGTATATAATATTATTCTGAGAAGAAATCTGATGGAGCCATATTTTCTCCTGAATATATGAAAACGGAAAATATTTATTATGGTGATTTAGCGACGATAATTGCCGAGAAATATTTTGGTTTCTGTTGTGACGATTTATCAGCGCAGAAATTATCGGATATAAATTTTTTATATTTTTTTTCTTAAACAGAGTTGCAATACCCAATTTCACACCAAATGTACTTTCTAGCAAAGAAATAATTTTAATTGCAGCCAATGAAGTACCGCCAGATACAAAAAAATCACTATGAATATTTATCTTGGGACAAGGTAAAACACTTTGCCAAATTTGGATTAATTTTCTCTGCAAGCTATTGCTTGCTTTTGTGCTAAGATTTTTTTGTGATTTTGTTATATCTGGTAAAGCAGCTAAATCAACTTTGCCATTTCTAGTTAATGGTAGTTGTTTTAATGGCACATATTGCCCTGGGATCATGTAATGTGGCAAATATTGCTTACAAAACGTAATGAGTTTGTTTACACTAATATGGTTTTTTGTTTTTGGAATATAATATGCTACTAAATAATTACTCTCGCTTAAGTTCTCTTGTTTAATTACAACCACAGCCTGTGAAATACCGGGATATTTTGCCAATATTGCTTCGATTTCACCTAATTCAATTCTAAATCCGCCAACTTTTACTTGCCGATCCTTGCGACAAATAAACTCAATATTGCCATCCGGAAGCCATCGCGCCAAATCACCAGTCTTAAATAGTTTTGCTGTATTTTTTAGGCGCTTGCTTTTGCTGATAAATGGGTTTGAAATAAATTTTTCTGCGGTTAATTTAGGTTGATTCAAATAACCTCTAGCTAACCCGGGACCACCAATATAAATTTCTCCAATTTGTTCTTTAGACACTGGTTGTAAATTATGATCTAAAATATAAATCTGCGCATGCGCAAATGGCTTACCAATATGAATTTTCTCTAGGTCTTTTATTAATGTGCTAGTACAAAAAACGCAAGTTTCTGTAGGGCCATAGCCATTAATTAAGTCAGCTTTCGGCAAGAAATTCAAGCCCTGTAGTGATTCCCCTCCAGTGAAAATTTTCTGTAAAAAAGTATTATCTAACTTATCAGCAATTGCTTTTAATATTGATGTCGGCAAAAAGCAGTGGGTAATTTTGTTAACATAAAGAAATTTAACAAACAACTGTAAGTTAAGTTGCTGTTTAACATTCGCGATATATAAAGCACCACCGGACAGTAAAGTTGGAAAAATCTCAGTTATAGAGCCATCGAATGCATAATTAGCAAATTGACTACATCTGGTTTTATTATTAAAACAACCGAGGCGAATTAACATATGAGAGAAATTCTCTAAGCTCCCATTTTCAATCATCACCCCTTTTGGTGTTCCAGTTGTTCCGGAGGTATAAAAAACATAAGCTAAAGAATTCGCTGTGGCTACAGATGATGGATTGTTTGTTTTGAATGTTTTTTGAATTGCAATAGTTTTTGAATTTGTCAAATCTACAAGTCGAATACAATTAGCAATATTCGAATTTAGTTCCCGCATGGCGGTTTTTATTAAAGGTAGAACTCGTCCATTAGAAAGTATTAAAGAAGCATTGATATCTTGCAGGATAAAGCCGATACGCTTTACGGGGTTATTTGGGTCAATCGGTACATATGTGCCACCTGCCTTGATAACAGCAAATATCGAAATAATTGCTTCTATACCCCTATCCAAAAAAAGCGCAATCAAGGTATCTGGTCTAAGTTCACGCCCGTATTGCTTCAAATATAAATGTTTCAAATAAAATGCAAGTTGATTTGCCTTTTCGTTTAATTCCTTATAAGTAAGCTTTTGATTTCCAAATCTCACTGCAATATTATTTGGAGATTGTTTTACCTGGCTTTCAAATAGTTGTTGGATTGTTTTCTTTTTAATAGAACTCATTTCAGAATCCAAATATTGTTATGCTCACTTATTATCAAGCTATCACCTTAATTAACAATCCGTGTTTAATACGGATTCACACTCTAACAACAATCGCATCACTATTGGCGAGTTTCCGCAAACACGTGCTCAGTCAAACAGCATTTGTTTACAACCAAATATGGCTCCAAAACCAGAAGGTGGTGAACGGAGTCTTGAAGCAATTGCAAGCGCCAGAGACAGCGAAGAGGGAAAAGATGAAGAAGAGGGAGGGAGGAAGCAGAGAGAGCAAATGCCACAGCACCTTCTTCAACATTAACAACAAGCGGTTCACCTATAAGAAGTCCGCAAGCAGAAAGCCAATCTCCTTCTGGCGAGCCCAGTAGCGGTTCCACTGCATATACTTTTGGCGGCAATCACACTGCTTTATTTCAGCATCACCATCACCACCCCCAGCCAGCAGTTGGGCGATTTAGTTCAGAAAATACTGCTGTAAAAAAAGATGAAGATATAAAAGCAGCTAAACCTCCAGCAAAAGCATTTGCTCCTGCTGCCGCTGCTGTTGGCCGCGCGGGGGTGGTACGGGGCTGGTCGGCAAGCGACGACGACTCATGCTGTTTACTTAGATGTTTTGCGTGGATTAGGCATAATTGCTGTTAAATGTAGTATTTTTGATAACCCCATTTGCAAATATAATCGACTTATATCGGCCTGTTGTTCTTGTTCTGCAGTGCGCTTTACAAGCGATTGGTTGGCGCTATTTAATGATGTTTGTAGCAAGTTTTCTAAGCTTATCAGTTCTTCATCTTTAAATTGTTGCAGCACACCTTTAGTAGCATAAAAAATCATGGCAGATTTTTCAGAAAGATTATTTATATTTTTTATGTAATTTGTGATTAGTTGGTTTTTTTCGTCAATACTATGAGCTTTTACTGCCATATAACTCGAAAGCCAATTATATCTCATTTTTTCTTGAGAGTTTGCATTAAATATTGGCACGTGATCAGCCTTAAAAGGTTCTTGCCTTTGAGTTTCCAAATATCGCAGCAATATCGGTCTTACAGAATCATTTATTTTACTACTATCAAAACCAATTTTTGGTGGATTGAAATCTGCGTCAGCAAAAATAAAATACAGGCTATTACAAAAATTGCTTTTCGCCGATACGCTTAAATTTTCTATATCTTTTAATAATGCTGGCAAATATGTTTTTTGCATTTCACTTGACGAAAAAATCATTTCTAGCTGATGGGTAAAATATGCTTTATTTTGAAATAAATTATTTTGCAAAGTTTTTGTATCAATATCTTTTCTTTGAAAAACATCGTCGATATCAATTTTTGCTTGAGCCGGCATAAAAATATGTGGATATGAAAATATTGCTTTTTCAAGTAATGTTAGATTCTTTTCATGCAAAAGAAGGTTAGAGAAAAAATGTTTAATTGTTGCAATATTAGTTGCAGAAAGAGAAGCAATATTAAGTTGACCATAAAGATTAACCGCATCATTTGCTGTCATATCCACTAATATATTCATCAGCTTTAATTTATTTTGCACATTTTGTTGTTGATCAAATTCATTTAGTATGTCATTTGTTAACTCAATTGGATTTAGATAATCCAAACAATCAATTAAATAGCTAAAGCGCAATTCATCATTGTGGTATTGTAAAGCTAATTTCCAGATAAATGAGAGTTTTTCATCGCGACTAATATTTGAGCTTTTTGCAACAAATGCGTATGTTGCAATGTCAGCGTTTTTTATGTCAAAGATTTTATTTACAAAAATACTTTCTATTGCATCTTCAAGCATAATCCGCTCAATACCAAATTGATAGCCAATCTCAAAAGGTAGGTCTATGTTTTTTGTTCCAGAATCATTAGCATAATGCTCAATGCGTGGCTGTAAAAATGCATTAAAAATATCTTTTGGACCCATGCCAATGCCATAATCCAAGATTTTTACGCCAATACCTTCTAAGTAAGAGTTGTAGACGAATGAATCGCAGCGAAATAAAGCTATTTTTTTACCTTGTGCTTGATCATAGTGGCATGGATACCAATTCCAAAAATAAGTGAAACCAACATAGTCGCAGGTTTGTTGCATAGATGTATCAGCCATAATTTGCGTGCTTTCTGCATCAGTTAGTGATTGTGTTGGCAAATTTTTTAAACCGTATTTTGCTCCCCAGTAAATAGTTCTATGTGTAAAATTATCTAAAGTGTTATCCTGAATAATGATCGGTTCGTTTAGTGCTTCAACAACCATATCCGGGATTGCTGGCATGACTTCGCCTTCAGTAAGCCCAACATGCCCCAGTGATTTAAACTGCTGACTATCCATATCTCTACCTACAAGATCAGCAACACATACACCAGGATGAGTTGAACATCCAATCCTAAAATCATCTTCATCTGCAAGCGAGAATCTTGAGTTAGTACACTGATATGACGGTTGCATTACTATTGATATTGAATCAATTGTCTTTCCTTGATTGTTAATGCAATCACGTTGCCATTTTTGAATCAATTGGGGACTGTGGCTTGCAAGTAAGGTGTTCCAGTCTATAACAGTACCAACAAAATCACCTGGCATATCATTATATGTAGCAACCAGCTTATGATTTTGCCAAGTGCAATCTGTGTGCGGCGGAGGATTTGCTAAGAATTTTGCGGCAGCAGCCATAGCATCACCTTTGGCTTCAACATCATGCGAATAATGCGCTTGCCCACAGGAGTCAAGAAAGAGCAAAGCTGAATTTAAAAACCATGTCGCTGAAAATGACGGTAAAACATGCTGCGCAAATATTGTGGGTGAAATTGCATAAATTACTATAGCTGCAATTATGCGCAGTTTGAACATTTTCATCGTGCTTTGCTCATTTTGTTATTTGGCCACTTCTTACGTCGAGTTTTTCAGGAACTACTGGTTTTGAACTGCAGTAAGCCATATACGAAACGGTTAGACGGCCTGGGTCTGTTGCTGGAGTTGGTGTACACTCTTTGTCAAAATCCTTTGTGGCCGGCCAGGTATAAGTCTCAATAGAAGTAGCAATATGACCTTGAAATGTAATGGAAAGATTGCATCCTGAATTGTTTGAGGAAACACAACTTGATGTCGAAACAACTAAACTATGAACTAGCAATCGCCCGCAATCCGCGTCGGAATATGTAAATACCCCCACACCCGGCCTAATCACACTTGGATACGCCATCACATATGGATACACATATGGCGCTGGGCATTGCACTGGCACAAAAACTTTCGCATTGCCAACACTATCAAAGTTTTCAGTATATAAAGTAAATGATCCAGTTTTAATTGGAAACATCGGTGCAATAGGTTCGGTAGTTGTGATTGTTGATTCGTTGGCATAAGAATTAATTTGAAAGAATAATAAGAACAGCGAAAATGTAGTATTGAGTATTTTATTGAACATTTTATTCTCCAAGTTTTTTAAAACTTACAATAGAATTTATAATAGCTAAGCTCAATCATCACTCTATCACAAACTTTTACGGTCTAAAGAGCATTATATATAAATTTTATTTACCAGTCATTTTTCAATATTTTGCTAGTGAAATACTTCGGAGCTTTCTCGGCCGCTAGTTTGATAGCCTTCCCAAATTTAGGATTAAGATCTATTCCAAGTAACTCGGCATAAATAAACTTGACAACTCACGTAGCAAATTTAAGATTATAACTTATGAAAACCCACGCAATTAAGCTTTTTGCATGCATGCTATTTTGGGTTTGATGATAAAATCATGATCGCGTAGATAAAATGACTTACTTAGATGATGAAACCTTACCATAAAATTTTATTAATTATCGCGTCAATAATGCTGCTAGTTTCACCAGTCTTTGCAGCATATCCAGAAACTTTGCCAAAAAATATGCCGGAAGATGTGCGTTGGGTTTTTAGCAGAGCTGGCACTTGCTTACACTCTGATAATATTCATCGCATTGCGGCTAATGGTGAATGTTTGGCTATGCAAACTTATTTTGCAGATGGGCTGCCAAATAAAAACCCTATATTATTAATATTTATCCATGGCGATGGTATTCCTGGTGGCGCCCCAAGTGACTATCTAAAATTCCAAGCAACTAAATTTAGCACGCCAAACACTGTGCCAATAGTATTAATTCGCCCTGGTTATTATGATAGTTATGATAATTACTCAACCGGTGAAAGTTATGCATTTAGCAATCATGGTTATCCAGCGGATAGTTATCGCCCAGAAACTGTAGCAACTTTAGCGGCGGCGGTGGCTAATTTAAAAAGTTTTTATCATCCGCGCTGCACAATATTAGTTGGGCACTCAGGTGGCGCAGCTATGTCTGGAATAATTTTAGGAAAGTACCCACATCTTGTGAACGGCGCAGTCATGGCCTCAGTTGTTGGCGATGTGCAAAAATGGGCAACAAAACATAATTGGGGTAGTTACGCGCATAGCCTATCGCCAAATGCTTGGGTAGAAAAAATTCCAAAAGAAAGTTTTGTTTATATTGTCTCGGGCACAAAAGATGAGAACACCTACCCATCCATGTCGAAGGAATATTACGATCTACTAAAACAGCAAGGCATCGAAGCATTCTGGTACCCAGTAGAAAATGGCGATCATAATTCTGTTGTAATAACAAAACCCGATAAGTTCAATCAAGCAATTACAGATGCGCTGCAACTATGCCCGGCGCCCGGAAGCCGCATAAAGCTATAAGCCATCCAGAGTTATTCTAAGAGAGTATTTTTGTGAATTTATAACATATTGATTAATAACAAAAAAATATGAATCTTTTGTAACTCCTTGATTTTAAACATAAATTTTTTTACATGGCAAATTCTAATCTGAAGTGCGACAGTCTCGATGGTTATGTAAAATAACCACTTGAATGTATTAAATAGGGAGACTGCCGCATGGGGTATTATAAGCAATTAAACCACAAAGATCGATGTCGTTTA
>JAMCWR010000052.1 GCA_023480665.1 Gammaproteobacteria bacterium | reverse complement strand
GTGGTTGAGGTTATCAAAGTAACTGCAATAATTGTGGCGCCAATTGTTTCTTTTATTTTTAGCGCTTCTTCAAGTGCATTTAAATCTTCAGGATTAGTTATTGCTGGCAAAGCAGAACGGTTTATTGTGCCATCGGCCTTCATAGCATCATTGGTGACATTTTTCGTGTCAGGAACTTGTTTGACAAGCGTTATGATCTTTAATCCCATAAACAACCTCCGAGCAACTTAAGTTATCCTTGGCATTAATATAACAAAAAAATTTCAAAAGCAACCTTAAGACAGAGGTCAATGATAAAAAAGACGTGCATTTTTT
This sequence comes from Gammaproteobacteria bacterium, assembly GCA_023480665.1. Taxonomy (GTDB): domain Bacteria; phylum Pseudomonadota; class Gammaproteobacteria; order UBA9339; family UBA9339; genus JAMCWR01. The sequence continues at coordinate 8,295 of JAMCWR010000052.1, read as the reverse complement.
TAATAATGTGTTAATATATAGATGTTGGATGATTTGTTACATCCAACAGGTTTGCTGATATTCGTACACAACTAGACGCCGGTCACAGAAATGTGGCCGGTTTTTTTATTTTTAGATATATTTAGATATAAAAGAATATACAATTAAAAGTGGCAAAATATTAAATCATGCAATATTTATGGCCATAACGGTATAATAAAAATTAACCATTATTTAAGTAAATACATTATAATGTTATTGTAATTGATTGAAAAATAATATTTTTATAAAATAAATTAAAAGCTGTGCGAGGCTTTTCAAGAAAACCAAAAAATGATATTATTATCTTACCGTCTATTGATATCCAGTGGGCGGTAAATAAGCGTAAAGTCCAGCTGAAAGGATTCAGCTGGCACCAAACTCACTAATCTCTATCTCAGATCTTCTCCACCACATTCCTTTTTCAAGCCCTGACCCATTTTTTCCTTAATTCTCAAATACACCTCTTCGCGATGTATTGGAACATCTTTTTCAGCTTGAATTCCAATTTTTACCTGTAATCCCTTAACTCCTAGAACAGTAACCGTTATATCATCACCAATAATAATTGATTCACTAACACGTCTAGTTAAAATAAGCATTTTAATCTCCGTATTTATTATTATTTTCTAACCCCCTTAACTTTCAACGCGGGCCTTATGCGCTCTTGCTCGCGTAGAAATGTTCTTTTTAAGAACGATGAAAATTTAAAGTTATTTTAAGTCGATAACAACGTCGAGATTTATCAGAACTTATTACCCAGAAAAATATTCTGGTCAAAAGCGCATGGAAATCAGTACATTAAAAAAATTTATGGGAATTTATTTTTAGGTTTAACTATTATTTGGGAAAGTCTTGGCTAGCAAAATGAAAACTATTGCCGCCATGATTCTTAACAAAATACATCGCTTTATCAGATGCATTTAATAACCCAGTTAAATTTGTTCCGTCATTGGGATAAATACTAATACCAATGCTAGCTAAAATACTTGATTCGTTCTTTGTAGCTTTTAGCGGCTCGGCGATAGCTACCTGAATTTTCTTTGCCACAGAAGCAGCATAATGTGAACTTGAAATCTGTTCCAAAATAATTACGAATTCATCACCACCTAATCGCGCAACAAAATCAGTTTTGCGCAAAGTATTTTTTATTCTTCCCACTACCTCTTGTAACACTCTATCCCCAACATCATGACCATAAACATCGTTAATATTCTTAAAATTGTCTAAATCGATAAAAAGTAAAGCTAGGAGTTTTTTATCACGATCCGCCCGCTTGATCGCACTCACAAGATTACTACTAAACAAACTACGATTATCAATTTGGGTCAATTGATCATGTGTGGCTAAATATTCTAAATTTTGCAACAACGCTTCATTTTCAAATTGCAGATGAATAACATTATTAATCACTTCATGCATCCGAAAAGCCAGTAAAACTAAGAACACCAAATAAAATATTAATGCAAAATCAAAAATTTGGTGAATAACAACAGTATAAAACATCATTTGAACGATTAGCGGACACATTAACAATAATACAAATAAAATAGCTGCGCGAAGTTGTGCCGCTAAAGTAATCAACCCAGCCGAACTCATCCCTGCAATAATTACTACACACAATATTTGCTGCCAATTATTCATGTGTGGAAAAAAAGCAATTATGATAGCCGACCAACATAATCCACTCAGCACTACACCAATAAAAAACAGCAATTGCCACAAAACAAATTTTTTGCCAGATTGAGCTTTTTGCAAATAAATTTTTTGTGTGATTAGACGTAAAACGATCACAACTAGAGAAATACCATACCAACTAATTAATGCCATCTGCAGATTAGAAATTTGCCAAAGCCCAGCAAGAGCAATTGTTGCGCAAAAAAACGTTGCAAGTTGACTAAAATGTAATTGTTGATAGGCGTAGGTGAGTAAAGCCTGATTAGCTTTTTGGTCAATTTTGACACGATTATCTTGTTGCATCGCAAATCCTTTTTTTGTAAATCTTACGCCAATATATACTAAATATCCTTGATCGAATTATTCAGCCTGTCTTGAAGGTTAATTCTTCAACGTTGGTAACAAATGCTACATAACGTGCGGCAACATATAACCAATCACTCAAACGATTTAAATATATGCCAACAGTTTCTGCCAAAATATCCGTAGCAAAAAGTTTGAATGTCTCGCGTTCAGCGCGACGACAAACAGTACGTGCAATATGTAATCTTGCACTAATTTCACCACCACCTGGCAAAATAAATGATTTTGCAACTGGTAATTTTTCTGTCATGGCATCAATTTCGGCTTCAAAACGCGCAACTTTTTCTGGATCAAGCGTAAATTTATTTCCAGATGCAAGCTTTCCGCCTAGCTCAAAAAGATCTTTTTGGATCTGGTAAATATGTTTTAATAAATTTTGTAATTCATTCTTTGCGCAAAGCGCTTCTGCCGCAAAGCCTAAAAATGCATTTAATTCATCTAGAGAACCAAACACTGCAATTATGTCAGCAGTTTTTTTCACCCGCTTCCCATTTGCCAACGCCGTGGTGCCGTCATCCCCTGTTCTAGTGTATATTTTAGCCATAAATTTATTATCTATGCATTAGTCTTGATCATCGGCTGCTTTACTTTCATCTTCGGTCTTATTTGCATTTTCAGTCTTGCTTTCATCCTCAATAGTAATTTTCGCGCTATTTTGCAAAGCTTGTGCAAACACTGAAAAAGTATATGCACCTAAATTTTTCTCAAGCATTTTTGTAAAATCTTCTGCTTTGCCAGAAAATGGTTGCTCACTTCCGCCCGGATAAATTGCGCCAAATTTTATAATTGCAACACTGCCATCTTTAAGCTCAACCTTCTTTGCCGAAACCTCGCCAGATTTTGGTTTAGTCAGCGAAAAAGCATTCCGCAATATAGTTTGATCAAGATTGGTTGCTGTTCGCTTGACGTGAGTTACTGGCTGCCAAGTTAAATTATATTGTTTAGAAATATCTGCTATTGATTTGCCGCCTTGAATTGCTGCAAAAACTTTTTCGCCCAAATCAGCTGCCTGTTTTTGCATCGCAATTTGCTGGAGCTTTTCTTGGATAGTTGATTTTACCTGAGCAAAAGGTTCTGCAATCTGCGGCTGATGGTCTTTAATTCTGAGCACAATTACATCAGGAGTGCCACCTTTAGCATTAATTTCTATTGGGTTACTATTGTAACCTTGTTTTAATACCGCCTCACTAAAGGCAGCCTTAACAACTTTTTTATTCGCCAAAAGCCCTGTTTTTTCACCTTCTATAGTAAATAGTGGCGTAGTTTTGATTTCTAAATTTAATGCAGTTGCGGCTTTAGCTAAGCTATCAGAATTAGTATAAGTTAGATCAGAAAGTTTATCATTCATCTCATAAAAAGATTGTGTTAGTTGCGCTTGCATATAGGTTTTTTTAACTTGCTCACTAACTTCAGCAAATGGTCGCGGTTTTGGAGCATCCACCGCCAAAACTTTTATTAACTGCATGCCGTTTTTAGTTTGAAATGGCTCAGAAATCTGCCCAACTTCAAGTTTACTTAAATGCTGCGCAATCTCTGGCGAAGAAATATCTTTTATGGTAACCCAAGTGACATGCGCTTTATCTTTTGCAAGTTGTTCCAAATTTTGCCCAGCTTTTGCTTTATTAAAAATATCAGTCAATTGCTGCTTTGCCGCTGCATTTTCTTTCGCGTCAGTTGCATTTGGGAATAACACACTAACAATTTGCCAACGCTTTGGAGTAGAAAATCCTAAGATATTGTCGTGATAATATTTCTGTAATAGTTCTGAGGTTGGATGAATTTTATTCTTAATATCAGCCCCAGAAATTTGGATATATTGAATACTTACCTTTTCTTTAGTTAAAAATTCATCTTGATGTTTTTTATAATAATCATTTATATCTGCATCGGAAATTTTGGTGCTCTTTGCAAAAAGCTGTGGCGAAATTTTAAAATAGCCGAAATCACGCTGTTGATTAAAGAGTGTTTTAGTTAACTCAATTTCATTAGGTAAAATAAATTCACTCTCGGCAAAACCTCTTTCTAGCTGTGTCATTACTAAGGCACGCTCTAAGTCATCAAGAAAATCAGCTTCAGTAAAATTCAGTTTTGCCAACGCCTCTCGATATTGTTCCACAGAAAAATGGCCGTTAACTTGAAAAATTGGCAATTCCATAATCATCATTTGCAATTGCTCAGGACTAATACCAAAATTCATTTTTTTTGTGGCAATAGCTATGACTTGATTTTTTATGAGTTGTTGCAAAATCTGTTTTTTTAGCTGCGCCTGCGCTTTTTGATCAAAAGAGAAATCAGAACCAAGCCGCGACATACTAATGCGTTTTGCGCGTTCGTAGGCAACTGCTACTTGCTGTTCTGTAATCTTCGCTCCATTAACTTTAGCGAGGACCTTCGCTTTGCTTGTTTCATGCAGATAATTTTGAATGCCCCATAAGGCAAATGAGATCGCAATTATTCCAACAATCGCACCCGCGATAATTCCCTGCATCTTTTCACGCATTGTTCGCAACATAAAAATTGCTCCTGAATTGAAATTCAGTAGATATTACCTGGTATGAGCCGTAGGTTTCAAGGAATTTTCATTGGGATGATTACATGTGCCAACGAAACATGGGGTTTTAGGGTATGGCACAAGTATGGCACAACATAGACTCAAAGCAGTTTGATTTTCCGCGAGGCGCGCTCTCAAGCGAGCAAACAGAGTATATTTTACATACATGAGCATCGCGAGCAAGGAAGTAACAAAGCGGGAAACCAAAATGCGAATAGTATATGAATGGCGGAGCGGACGGGGATCGAACCCGCGACCTCCTACGTGACAGGCAGGCGTTCTAACCAAACTGAACTACCGCTCCAAATTAACAGCATAAAACATTACAAATGGTGGGTGCTGAAGGGCTCGAACCTTCGACCCTCGCCGTGTAAAGGCGATACTCTACCTACTGAGCTAAGCACCCCAAGCGCTAAAGATATCAAGATATCAAAATCTCACAAAAAAACCAGTAGATTAATTTTGCCAAAATCAAAAAACGCTAAACCGTGCTTTGAGGTAAATTCGAAACAAATCAACAAACCTCCTCTCTCAAAAAATACGAGAGAGGATCGGCTTTATTTATCTAGCAAATCTGTGCTTTAGGCAAAAGCAAAAAAAATTACTTATTGACCTGCTCTTTAAGATGTTTGCCAGCTTTGAATCTTGGAACTTTAGCTGCAGGAATGGTAATTGTTTCACCGGTTTGTGGGTTACGGCCAGCACGTTCTTTGCGATTGCTGACATCGAAAGTCCCAAAACCAACCAAAGTAACTGGGTCACCTTTTGCGAGAGATGAAGATATCGCATCAATGACAGCATCTAACGCACGAGTTGCGGCTGCTTTTGAAATTTCAGACGCTGCAGCAATGACCTCGATTAAATCATTTTTATTCATAGAACTCCTTTAAATTATCCAAATTTGAAAAAAGTCTCATGAGCTTCTTTTAGACTTTGCCCTCTAAAAAAGATTGCCCAACAAGCGACCGCCATACAAAGGCTCTCATTTATACCAACTGTTAGAAAGCACTGTCAAGAATATTGCAAAATTTTTCTAGCATAGTTTTTTTTAAGAAAATATTGTTTTACTCTGCAAACAAATTAATTATGGTCTAGAATAAAGGCTCGTAAATTTTAATTAAAAAGCTATATAATGCTTTACAAAAAGTTATTGTTATATCTAATTGATTAATAACAAAATATTTTCTTGAAAATATAACTCTTTGATTTCAAACGAAATTTATTTTACATGTTTTTTATTGTATCATTTTGATTAATAATGAAAATTATAAACATCGATTTTTAAAGCTGGAGAAAAAAATGGCTAATACTGAATCCAAACCAGGTCTATTATTATCACAAATCGCTATGAACAGCGGAATTCTTCAAAGAGAAACAAGAGAATTTCAATTAAAGTTTCTATCACAAGCGCAAGTTTTATTAAAAGCACAAGAATTATGTACCAATTATCTTGAAGAAGCTAAAAAAAGTGGCGCTGAGCCTCAAATGAAATTTCTAATAGGAATTAAAGCAGGCCTCGATAAAATTACCACTAACAGTGCTTCACTTAACGATGAGACTATTGGTAGTATCTACAAATGGGTGCGACAGACAATATCACGTGAAGCTATGAAAAGAATTACAAACTCTTTCCCGTCTCAATCTCAATCCCAGTCTCAGTCTCAAGCTCAGGCATATCCAGCATCCGCTGCTTCTTTTTCAGCTCCTGTGGTATCTAGTACATTATCTACCATCGCCGAGGAGGATCAAACTAACGCCAACGCAGCAACATTGACTAAAACAGCATAAAAAATGTGCTTGGCATAATTAGCCTACACATCTTACATATCTTCGCCAGCTTCCGTGCCGCCAACTGTTAAATTAGAAATCTTAACAGTTGGTTGGCCGACACCAACTGGAACATCTTGCCCGTTTTTACCACAGGTACCAACTCCGTCGTCCATTGCAAGGTCATTCCCAACCATTGTGATTTTATTTAAAACATCCGGGCCATTACCAATCAAAGTTGCGCCACGCACTGGAGCAGTAACTCTTCCGTTTTCAATCAGATATGCTTCACTGGTTGAAAACACAAATTCACCTGAAGTGATATCCACCTCACCGCCACTAAAATTAACTGCATAGATTCCATTTTTTACCGAAGCAATAATTTCTTTTGGATCGCTCGCCCCTGGCATCAAAAAAGTATTCGTCATTCTAGGTAGTGGGATTTGCGCATAAGAAGAACGCCGACCATTGCCAGTCGATTTTGTTTTGAGTAAACGTGCGTTTAATTTGTCATACATATAACCGCATAAAATGCCATCCTCAATAAGAACAGTGCGACCAGTCGGGGTGCCCTCATCATCAACGTTTATTGAACCGCGGCGCTCGCCCGGAAGATTACCTTGATCAATTACTGTACAAAGTTTTGAGGCAACCTGCTTCCCAATTTTATCGGAATAAATTGAATATTTTTTTCGATTGAAATCTGCTTCTAAACCATGCCCAACCGCTTCATGCAACATTACCGCTGGCCAACCTGGCCCAAGCACCACTGGCATCGTGCCAGCTGGTGTTGGAATAGCTTCGAGATTTACTAACGCAATTCGCACAGCCTCGCGCGCATATTTTGTGGCTAAATCTTGATCAACAATAAATTGATAACCAGAACGTCCACCGCCGCCAGATGAACCCCGATCGCGTTTGCCATTTTGTTCAACTAAAACTGAAATATTTAAACGCACCAATGGCAATACATCAGCAGCGATTACGCCATCATTTGCCGCAACTAAAAAAACTTTATATGAACCGGCTAAGTCAACTCGGACCTGTGAAACACGAGGATCAGCACTCCGTGCCGCAGCATTTGCTTTTTCTAATAACGAAATTTTTTCTTCTTCAGGGATGCTTTCTAAAGGGTTAATTGACTGATAAAGTCGCTTGAACTTTACATGTTCCCAAACCTTAGCATTATAAGATTTACCTGAAGATGCAATTTTTTGTGCGGCAGTTGCAGCTTGAGTAAGCGTGGATAAAGCTAAATCATCAGCAAAGGCATGGCCGGTATTTTCACCGCTAACTGCGCGGATACCAAACCCCTGATCAACCAAAAAACTACCCTTCTTCACAATATTTTCATCAAGCACCCAACTTTCTGATTGTGAATAATGTAAATAAATATCAGCAAAATCGATACCAGGACCTAAGGCTTTTCCTAAAACTTTTTCTAACTCGTGTTCAGTTAAGCCAGTTGGCTCAAGCAAAACTTTTTTTGCAATTTTGAAAGGATTATTCATTTAATAACTCGCTCAATTTACCATCAGCTAATGTTAATACCCTATCCATCCTTTTAGTTACCGAAAGATCATGTGTGACAATTACAAAAGCTGTACCCAAATCTTGGTTTAGTTTTAAAATTAAATCATAAATCTGCAGCGCGGTTTTGTGGTCGAGATTACCAGTTGGCTCATCTGCAAACACACATTTTGGTGCATTCACCAACGCTCGCGCAATTGCAACTCTTTGACGCTCACCACCTGAAAGCTCACCAATTCGATGCAAGAGCCTTGCAGCTAAGCCAACTTTTTCTAAGATATCTTTGGCTTTAATTTTAGCTTCTTCTGGAGAGACATCGCCAATTAAAAGCGGCATACAGACATTTTCTAGAGCGGTAAACTCAGGCAAAAGATGATGGATAGGGTATT